>CAYXIZ010000071.1:0-12285 GCA_964465485.1 uncultured Rhodobacterales bacterium
TCTCGCGGTTGCGGTGCTGCGACTTCTCGGCGCTGACCACGATGATGCCGGTGGGAATATGGGTGATGCGGACGGCTGAGTCCGTGGTGTTGACGTGCTGGCCCCCTGCCCCGGAGGCGCGCATCGTGTCGATACGAATGTCGGTGGTGGGGATGTTGACGTCGACCTCCTCGGCCTCGGGCAGCACGGCGACGGTGGCGGCAGAGGTGTGCACACGGCCCCCGCTTTCGGTAACGGGAACGCGCTGGACGCGGTGGACGCCGCTCTCATATTTCAGCCGCGCGAAGACGCCGCTGCCTTTGACATGGGCGGTGACGGATTTGATGCCGCCCAGCTCGCTTTCCTGCATCTCGATGATGTCGAAATTCCAGCCGCGGTTCTCCGCGTAGCGGCGGTACATGTTGAGCAGATCGCCCGCAAAAAGCGCCGCCTCATCGCCGCCCGTGCCGGGCCGGATTTCAATCATGGCGGGTTTGGCGTCGGCGGCGTCCTTGGGCAGCAGGGCCAGCCGGATGGAGGCCTCCGCCTCGGGCAGCTGCGCGCGCAGCTCGGCCAGTTCTTCTTCGGCCAGCTCTTTCATTTCGGGGTCGGCCAGCATGGCCTCTGACTGCGCGATGCCGTCGAGGATGGCGCGGAAGGCGGCGACCTCTTCGGCGACGGGTTTCAGCTCCGCATATTCGCGGCTGATGGTGGCAATGTCATCGGTGGCGCCTGAGGCCAGCTGCGCTTCGAGAAACTCAAAGCGTTGCGTGATCTGGGCGAGTTTTTCCTGAGCTACCATAGGTGCTGTGCTGCCCGATTGGCGCGGAGGGGTCAACTATGCTAATGGGATTGCATGAGACATTCTGTGATCCTCATGGCGCTGTGCTCTGCCGCGCTGGCCACGCAATCCACCGCGCAGGCGCGTAAAACGGTGGAATGTTATTGCACCGACAAGGCCGGCAGCCGCGTGGAGCTGGGCGAGACACGGTGCCTGAGCGTCGGCGGGCGGATGTTTACGGCGCGCTGCGAAATGTCGTTGAACGTGCCGATGTGGCGGGAGCAGCAAGGCGGGTGCCTTACTGGTTAAAGCTGGCTGAGCCAGCCTTCGACGCGGGCGCGATTGACGCCCATATCCATCGCCCCGTAGCGCAGCCTTGAGAAAATGCGCAGCGCACTGCCGCCTTCCGTTTCGACAATTTTGACGGTGGCCACATCCGGGAACCCCCAAAGCGCGGAGCGGGTCACATAGGTGGCCATGCCGTCTTCCAGAGCGCCCGCAATCCGTTCCGTGCGCGGGGTGGCCAGAATGATGGCCTCCATCCGCGCGGCGAGGGTTTTGGGAGGCAAGGCGTAGGTGGCGGGCTCTATATCGCCGCCCGGTCGCAGCAACACATGGCCGGAGAAGCCCGGCGCCTTGACCGTTTCGGGATCGACCGCATAAGCGCGCGCATCAACGGGCGTAAGCCGCACATAGAGCATGGCGGCAACCAGCGCGAGCAAGCCTATGGCCAGAACGGTTTTCCAGAGCAATTTCGGGCGCTCCCCTATTTGGAGGTTTTGCTATTCGGCAGCGACGCTATCTGCGTCTTTGGCGGCTTCGGCGTCCAGCTCGGCGGCCCGTTTTTCGACCAGACCAACGATATGGTCGACCATGCCCTCGTTGCTTTGTTTGTGGTCCTGCTTGCCCGCCATATAGATCATGCCGGAGCCCGCACCGCCGCCTGTAAAGCCCACATCGGTCATCAGCGCCTCGCCGGGGCCGTTGACCACGCAGCCGATGATAGAGAGGCTCATCGGCGTCTTGATATGCTCCAGCCGCTGTTCCAGCTCCGCCACGGTGGCGATCACGTCAAAGCCCTGCCGCGCGCAGGAGGGGCAGGAAATGATGTTGACGCCGCGATGGCGCAGGCCCAGCGATTTGAGAATCTCATAGCCGACTTTGACCTCTTCCACCGGGTCGGCGGAGAGCGATACGCGGATCGTGTCGCCGATGCCCATCCACAGCAGATTGCCAAGACCAATGGCGGATTTGATGGTGCCGGAGACCAGCCCGCCGGCCTCCGTGATGCCCAGATGGATGGGGGCGTCAGTGGCCTCCGCCAGCCCTTGATAGGCGGCGGCGGCGAGGAAGACGTCGGAGGCTTTGCAGCTGATCTTGTAGTTTTGAAAGTCATTGTCTTCGAGGATGCGGATATGGTCGAGCCCGCTCTCGATCATCGCCTCGGGGCAAGGCTCGGCATATTTGTCGAGCAGGTGCTTTTCCAGCGAGCCCGCATTGACCCCGATGCGGATCGAACAATTGTGATCCTTGGCGGCTTTGATGACCTCGCGCACGCGCGTCGCGTCGCCGATATTGCCGGGGTTGATACGCAAGCAGGCGGCGCCTGCCTCGGCGGCCTCGATGGCGCGTTTGTAGTGGAAATGAATGTCGGCCACGATAGGCACCGGGCTTTCGCGGGTGATCTCTTTCAGCGCCTTGGCGGAGGCCTCATCCGGGGCAGAAACCCGCACGATATCGGCACCGGCTTCGGCGCAGGCCTGCACCTGTTCGATAGTGGCCTTGATGTCGGTGGTGATCGTGTTGGTCATGGTCTGCACGGTGATCGGGGCGTCGCCGCCGACGGGGACGTCGCCGACCATGATCTGGCGGGATGTGCGTCTGTCAATCTGGCGCCAGGGGCGAATTGCGTGAAGCGACATGCGGGATGACCTGCTTTGGAGTGCTGTTGCAAAACATATAGAAGCAAGGCGGGCGCGCCGCAATCTGTAAGGGCCGCAAACTGTAAGGCTAGAGTGACAGCACGCTTGTCCGCGTTACTCTGACACAACCGCGTCTGTCAGCACGTCTGTTTCTTCCGGGGTCGCGGTGGCCGCCATCGCGGTCAGGGTCTCGGCCAGAAGCGGCTCGGCGGAGGGGTCTGCCTCCGCATAGCTTTCGGTGATGGCCTCTACACCCAAGGCCACGTTCTTGGCCACGGAGGTGCCGGGCCCGGCGGGGCCATAGGTTTTGCCCTGCACATTGAAGAAAAGCGAGCCGGAGTTGCCCGCGCGCAGCAAGGGCTGCTCCTCAGTGGCGGGCAGCACGTAGCTTTCGCCCGCGTCCAAGGTCTTTTCAAACAGGATTGTCCCGTCGGCGGAGGCGACGCGGACCCATGCCGGGCGCACCGCAAAGAGCACCACATCGGGGGCGGCTTCGGCGACGATCACGGGTGTCGGTACGCTGGGCGGTGCGGGGGCGTCGATATCTGCCACAACCGGAGCCTGCGCCAGACGCCAGCTATCGGTGGCCTGCGCCAGCGCGCCGTTGGAGCGCGGATCAAGCGACGCAATCGGGCCGTCACGCGCGGTGAGCACCGGGGCCTCCAACGCTTGCGGACGGTAGAGCCGGTCCAGCGCGTCGGTAGAGGGCGCGGTCAGCCCGGCGGTGACGTCCTGTTGTCCGCCGGAAAAGAGGTCATTTTCAAACCCGTCAAGTTCAGCCACGATGCCGGGGGTTTGCTCCACCGGGGCAAATTCAACGCGCTGGATTTCCTGCAGCACGGCCCAGCCGCCATAGCCCAACAGGCCGATCAGCCCGATCATGACCGAGAGCGAGCCAATTGCCGCAGGTTCGATCCGGCTAAAGAAGCTCTCGCCCACCGGCGCATAAGGGGCCACGGGTTTGACGATCGCGTCTTCGCCCGGCATGCGCGGGGCGGCGGCTTGTTTGGCACGTGCGGCACCGCCGGTTGTGGCCGAGCTGGCCGACAGGCCTTCAACGCCGGTAAACCCGGATTCCTCGCAGAACCGCTCGAACGCCCAGTCGGGATCCATCCCGAGGAACCGCGCATAGGAGCGCACATAGCCCGCGATAAAGCCGGGGGTTTCAAAAACAGAAGGGTCGGAATTTTCGACAGCGGCGATGTAGTTGGCTTTGATTTTCAGCTCACGCTGAACGTCGAGCAGCGACTTGCCCATCGTGGCCCGCTCGCCACGCATGATATCGCCCAGCCGAAGATCATACGCGTCAAAGCCGCGCATTTCCTTTGCCTCACTGGCTTTTGGATGTGACTTCCGTCCCAGCATCCGCCTCTGCCCACTACAATAAACTACAGCTCAGTCTTAACAATCGCGCCACGATTCGTCCCCAGATGGCTCAATTGTCCTCACACATAGCACAACTCATCGTGATGATGCACGTGCAGAAGGTTATCAATAGGTTAACAAGCCAAACTGTCTCTATTGAGCGCACATTGTCCCCAAAGCATGTCCAATGCCTTAACGAGCCTGTCGATCGTTGTTGCGTTATGCACCGGAGACGGCGTGAAACGCAGCCGTTCTGTGCCGCGGGGCACCGTCGGGAAGTTGATGGGCTGCACGTAAATGCCGTGTTCTTCGAGCAACATATCGGAGATCATTTTGCATTTCACCGGGTCGCCGACATGCACCGGCACGATGTGGCTGCCGTGGTCAATCAAGGGCAGCCCCAGCCCGCGCAGGCGCAGTTTGAGCGCCTCCGCGCCTTGCCGGTGCTGCGCGCGCAGCGCGGTGTCGGTCTTGAGATGCGCCACGCTGGCGGCCGCGCCTGCAGCAACAGCAGGCGGCAGCGAGGTGGTGAAAATAAAGCCCGGCGCGTAGGAGCGGATGGCGTCGCACATCTTGGCAGAGGCCGCGATATAGCCGCCCATCACCCCGTAGGCCTTGGCAAGTGTGCCGTTGATGATGTCGATGCGGTCCATCAGCTTGTCGCGCTCCGCCACGCCACCGCCGCGCGGGCCATACATGCCCACGGCATGCACCTCGTCAATATAGGTGAGCGCGCCAAACTCGTCGGCCAGATCGCAGATCGCCTCGATCGGGGCGAAATCGCCGTCCATAGAATAGAGCGACTCGAAGGCAATCAGCTTGGGCGCGTTGGCCGGCAATGCCTCCAATTTGGCGCGCAGATCGTCCAGATCATTATGCGCGAAAATCTGCTTATGGCCGCCATTTCGGCGGATGCCCTCGATCATCGAGGCGTGGTTGAGCGCATCCGACAGGATCACCAGCCCCGGAAAAAGCCGGGGCAGCGTCGAGAGGGTCGCGTCATTGGCAATATAGGCGGAGGTAAAGAGAAGTGCGGCCTCCTTGCCGTGCAGATCGGCCAGTTCGGCCTCAAGACGTTTGTGATACACGGTGGTGCCCGAGATGTTGCGCGTCCCGCCGGAGCCCGCGCCTGTCGCGTCGATTGCCTCATGCATCGCGTTCAGGACAACCGGGTGCTGGCCCATGCCCAGATAGTCATTGCCGCACCAGATCGTCACCTCACGCTGGGTGCCGTCTTCACGGGTCCAGACCGCGTTGGGGAAATTGCCCTTCTCTCGCTCCACGTCGATGAAGGTGCGGTAGCGGCCTTCCTCGTGCAGGCGGTTCAGGGCGGTGTCTAGGGCAGCGTTATAGGACATCGGGCAGGCACTCTCGCAAAGAATCTTCCCGCTATATAGCCGCAAACCACGCCGGGGCCACAGCTACAAAATGCCGCCCCCACGGGGTTGTGAGCCGCGAAAGCGCGGGCCGTGGCGGGTCAGTCCGCAACGATGATGGTGCAGTCGCTGGCCCCCTGCCCGGCGGACGCGCAGGCGTTCAAGGCGCGGCCCCCATCGCCCCGGTCAAAACCGAAATTGCCGGTGCTTTTGGAGATGGCGAAGGCTTTGGGCGCTTTGAGCTTGCGGTAGGCCCCGCGCAGGGCGGCATTGGCGGGACCGCTGAGCGTGATGGCATCATCTGACGCGGCGCCTTTCGGGGCCACCTCGACCAGCACTTCGCAGGGCGCGGAGGCGGCTTTGCGATTGGCATTGCAATAGGCCAACGCGGCGGCACGGGCGGCAGGCAGGTTGTGATACTGCCCCACCCCGTTGAGCCACTCGACGAACAGCCCCTCGCTCGGCGTGATCGCCACCGCGCCGTAGGAGGGCATTGCCGCCCCCAGCGTGCCCAGCACATCGCCAAGGCTTTGCTTGGCATTTTCCAGCCGGGCGCGGTCGGCGGGCGGGACCAGGGCCTCGTTGAAGGCGATGGCGGGTTTGGCATTGGCGCGGGGCAGCGCCTTGCGCGCCTCCTTGAAGCTGAGCGGTTCGGCCATGGCTGCGCTTGCCGTCAAAAGCACGGCGCAGAGGCCCGCGAGGGCTGCATGTCTTTTCCGGTCTGTCATCGTTTACCCCCGTCTAAAGCGTCGATTTCGTGGCATTATTGCCGTTTGGCGCATCAGTCACAAGGGACGCATAAGCATTGTTTCCAGCCCTGTCGGTTTGGCTTTACAGCCCCGTCCGCGCCTTTATGTTCGACCCCGGTGGATTTAAAAAGTGGGGGCACGGTTATGACCGTTCAACAGGTATTGGACCGCGTGGATGCGGATTTGGACGCGGCGGTGGACCGTCTGCTGGATTTGTTGCGGATCCCGTCGATCTCCACCGATCCGGTCTATAAAGACGAATGCGACCGCGCCGCCGATTGGCTGGTGGCGGACCTGAAAACCATTGGGCTGGACGCCTCCAAACGCGCAACACCGGGCCACCCGATGGTGGTGGCGCATGGGGCGGAGACCGCTGCCCCGCATGTGATGTTTTACGGCCATTACGACGTGCAACCCGTGGACCCGCTGGAGCTGTGGAGCAACCCTCCGTTTGAGCCCGCGCTGGAAGAGACCGCCAAGGGGCGCGTGATCCGGGGGCGTGGCTCCTCGGATGACAAGGGCCAGCTGATGACCTTCGTGGAGGCCTGTCGCGCATGGAAAGCGGTGCATGGCAGCCTGCCTGCCAAGGTCTCCATCTTCTTTGAGGGCGAAGAGGAAAGCGGCTCGCCGTCGCTGGTGCCGTTCATGAAGGACAATAAGGACGAGCTGACGGCCGATGTGGCGCTGATCTGCGACACAGGCCTGTTTGGCGAGAGCACGCCCGCGATTGTGACGCGTCTGCGCGGGCTCTTGGGCGAAGAGCTGACGATCACCGGGCCCGACAAGGACCTGCATTCGGGCATGTATGGCGGCATCGCGCGCAACCCGATCCGGGTGCTGGCCAAGATCATCGCCTCGCTGCATGACAAGACGGGCCGGATCATGGTGCCGGGGTTTTATGACGGCGTCGAAGAACTGCCATCAGACATCGCGCAGCAATGGGGCGCGCTGGGCTTTGAGAATGCGGAGTTTCTGGGCGAGGTCGGGCTCGGCGTGCCTGCTGGCGAGGACGGGCGCACGGGGCTGGAGATGATCTGGTCGCGTCCCACTTGCGAGGTCAACGGCATCTCCGGCGGCTATCAGGGTGACGGGTTCAAGACAGTGCTGCCCTCACAGGCCTCCGCTAAGATCAGCTTCCGGCTGGTGCCGGGCCAGGATCCGTTGAAGCTGCGCGAGGCGTTCCGCGCCTTTGTGCAAGAGCAGCTGCCAGAGGACTGCACCGTGTCGTTTCAGGATCACGGCGCCTCCGCCGCCTCCGAGATGTCGACGGATCACCCCGCCTTCGAGCAGGCCCGCGCGGCGCTGTCGGATGAATGGCCCAATGAGGCGGCCTTTGTGGGCTGCGGCGGCTCGATCCCGATTGCAGGGCATTTCAAGGAGATCCTTGGCATGGACGCGATGCTGATTGGCTTTGGCAAGGATGACGACCAGATCCATTCGCCGAATGAGAAATACGACCTGTCGAGCTTCCATAAAGGCATCCGCTCCTGGGTGCGGGTTCTGGACGCGCTGTCAAAGTAAATGGCCACCAGACGTGCCATAATCGGGCTTGGCGCAGTGGCGCTCGGCTATGTTGCCTTGACCAAAGGCGGCCCCGCGCTGTGGGCGCGGCTGGGGCCGTTGCCGGAGTTCAGCACAGAAGGCATGCCAGCCGGGTTTCGCAAACAGGTCGGCGCGGCGGAGCTGTCGGCGGGTTTGGCCAATCCGCTGATTGGCATTGACGATGGCGCGGCACCGCAACCTGCCGATACGCTCGATGACGCCGCCCTGTGCCGGGCACTTTTTGCGGATGTTTCGCCGGGTCGGGTGCCGCTGAGCTATTTTACCGATTACAACTGCCCCTATTGCCGCGTGCTTGGCCGCGATTTGCGGGAATTTGCGCTGGCACGGCCCGACAGCGCGCAGCTGATCCACCATGAGCTGCCGCTGCTCGGCGTCAGCTCCGTTCTGGGGGCGCATGCCGCTTTGGCGGCGCGCAAACAAGCGGCTTATGATCTGATGCATGCGCGGCTCAACACGGGCGTGGTGCGGATCACCCAAAGCTATATCGAGGCGCTGGCAGGGGAATTTGGCCTCGACGCGCAACAACTGCTTGCGGATATGAGCGCGCCGGAGGTGGCCGCGCAGTTGAGCCTCTCCAAAGGGGCCGCGCAGAGGTTCGGGGTGATCGGCACGCCGTTTTTGCTGATCGGGCGCACCGCCATTTTTGGCCGGATAGATCCCACCACGTTGGAGCGTATTTTCGAGGACGAGCTTGCCTCTGAGGCCAGCTATAGCTGCGCGGTTTAAAGCGGCTGTCTAAAGCGGCAGGGCGGTGGTGGATTTGATCTCCTCCATCGACAGCAGGGCCGTCACGTTGAAGATGCGCACCTCCGAGATCAGCGCCTGATAGAAGATGTCATAGGCCCGCGCATTGGCGACGCGCACTTTCAGGATATAGTCGATGTCGCCCGCCAAACGGTGGGCTTCCAGCACCTCCGGGCGCTCCATCAGGGCGGCGAGGAATTTTTGCTGCCAATCGGCCTCATGCTCGGAGGTGCGCACCAGCACGAAGAAACACGCCTCCAACCCCAGCTTTTCGGGATCGAGCACCACCGTGTCATGTTTGATCACGCCGCGGGCGCGCATTTTCTTGATTCTGTTCCACACGGGCGTCTTTGAACTGCCTGTATTTTGGGCAATCTCATCAAGACTTTGTGAGGCGTCGCGTTGCAGCTCCGCGAGGATATTCCGGTCCATCGCGTCAAGTTGGTCTGCCATTCCGCGTTTCCTTTCGTTTCAGAACAAACGTTTCTCCATATTCAATCTGGGGAACATTATTCCTTATCTTCTCGTTTGGGTAGGATTTATTAGGAAATTTTTCTAAGTTTAGTGCCAAGCAACGGATGGATTGTCTGAGATGAAGCATTTCCCGATTTTCATGGCCCTTGAAGGCCGCCGCGTGGTCCTGTCGGGCGGCGGGGAGGCGGCCTTGGCCAAGCTGCGCCTGCTGCTCAAGACCGAAGCCAAGATTTCCGTGGTCGCCGAAGATGCCGCGTCTGAAATCCGAAACTGGGCGTCGAGCGGCAAGCTGACCCTGATCCCCCGCGCGATGGAGCCCGGCGACGCGCTCTGCGCCTCATTGTTTTATGCCGCCAATGAAGATGACGCGGAGGATGCCCGCGTGGCCAGGCTGGCGCATCTCGACGGCGCGCTGGTCAACGTGGTGGACAATCTTGAAGACAGCCAATTCATCACCCCCGCCATTGTCGACCGCGACCCGGTCACCGTGGCCATTGGCACCGAAGGAGCGGCACCTGTCTTGGCGCGCTCCATCAAGAAGTCGCTCGAAGAACAGCTGTCGCCCAATCTGGGCCTGATGGCGCGGGTCGGCAAAGCGTTTCGCAAACATGTCGAGGCCCTGCCCTTTGGTGCCAAGCGCCGGGCGTTTTGGTCCGACTATTACAGCACCGATATCGCCGATGCTGAGGTTGCGCAGACCCGGCTGGAAGATTTGCTCGACACTCATCTGCACGCGCCCGCGCGTGAGGGCCGGGTTGATCTGGTCGGCGCGGGCCCCGGTGATCCTGAATTGTTGACTTTAAAGGCGCGCAAGGCCTTGGATAATGCCGATGTGGTGATCTATGACCGTCTTGTCGCGCCGGAAATTCTGGAGCTGGCGCGGCGTGAAGCGGTGATGCTGTCGGCTGGTAAGGAAGGGTTCGGTCCCTCCGTGACCCAAGACGCCATCAACGAGATGATCGTCAGCCACGCCAGAGACGGCGCGCATGTGGTGCGGCTCAAATCAGGTGACCCGACCGTGTTTGGCCGTCTGGACGAAGAAATTGAGGCCTGCGACGCGGCCGGTGTTGCGTGGAATATCGTGCCGGGCATCACCTCCGCCTCTGCGGCTGTCGCTGCCTTGGGGCAAAGCCTCACCAAACGGGGCCGCAACTCTGGCGTGCGTCTCATCACCGGGCATGACACCAAGGGCTTTGCCGATCACGACTGGCGCGCTTTGGCCGCCAAGGGCGAGGTCGCCGCCATCTATATGGGCAAGAAATCCGCGCGGTTTTTTCAGGGCCGCTTGCTGATGCATGGCGCGGACCCGGCGACGCCGGTAACGGTGATCGAAAACGCCTCGCGCGGCTCCCAACGCATTCTGGCCACGACGCTCAGCGAGCTGGAACCCAGCCTGACACAGGCCAAACTCGATGGCCCCGCGCTGGTGTTCTTGGGCCTCGCCCCCCGCGCCGCCTTGCAGGCGTCCGAGCAATTTGAACAACAGGAGGCCGCGATATGAGCAAGCCTTTCACCCCGAAAGTCGTCACCGCCAACGCGCTGCTGGAAGGCGATGTGGTCTATCTGACCGCCGATGACCAATGGTCGCGCTCTCTCAAAGACGCGGACGTGATCGAGGACCCGGCGCATGGCGATCTGCGTGTGCTCTTTGGTCAGTCGCAACCGCATGACGTCGTCGGCGTCTACCTCGCCGATGTCTCCGTCACCGAACACGGGCCGCAGCCGGTGCATTTCCGCGAGGAGTTTCGCACCAAAGGCCCCTCCAATTACGCACATGGCAAGCAGGAGCTCGCATAATGTATCAGTATAATTCCTTCGACCGCGACTTTCTGGCGGAGCGCAACGCGCAGTTCCGCGCGCAGGTGGAGCGCCGCATCGACGGCTCCCTGACCGAGGACGAGTTCAAGCCGCTGCGCCTGATGAACGGGCTCTATCTGCAGCTGCACGCCTATATGCTGCGCGTGGCCATTCCTTACGGCACGCTGAATGGCGGCCAGATGGATGTGCTGGCTGATATCGCGGACAAGTGGGACAAGGGCTACGGCCATTTCACTACGCGGCAAAACATCCAGTATAACTGGCCGAAACTGCGCGACGTGCCCGATATGCTGGACGCGCTGGGCGAGGTTGGGATGCATGCCATCCAGACGTCGGGCAACACGATCCGCAACGTGACCGCTGATCATTTTGCGGGGGCTGCCGCCGACGAGATCGAAGACCCCCGCCCTACGGCTGAGCTGCTCCGCCAATGGTCGACGGATCACCCGGAATTTCAGTTCCTGCCGCGCAAATTCAAGATCGCCGTAACGGGCTCCCCAAATGACCGCGCCGTGACCAAGGCGCATGATATCGGGCTGCGTATGGTCGAGAAGGACGGCGAAAAGGGCTATGAGGTCATCGTGGGTGGTGGTCTGGGCCGCACGCCGATGATCGGCAAAGTGCTGCGGGACTTCCTGCCCAAGGCCGACCTGCTGCCCTATTGCGAGGCGATTGTCAGCGTCTACAACCTGCTGGGCCGCCGCGACAACAAGTACAAGGCGCGCATCAAGATCACCGTGCACGAGAACGGCATCGAGACGATCCGCGATCTGGTTGAAGAGCGTTTCGCGCTGATCCGCCCTGAGTTCAGCGGCGTCGATCAGGAGATGCTGGCCGGGATCGAGGCGCAGTTTGCGGCACCCGACTTTTTGCAAAGCTCGACCGCGCCGTTCAACGCCGCCTATCGCGAGAACCCGGTCTTCCGGTCCTGGGTGGACACCAACATCACCAAGCACCGCAATGATGATTATGCCATCGTGTCGATCTCCATCAAGAAGCAGGGTCAGACG
The DNA here is from genome assembly GCA_964465485.1 of uncultured Rhodobacterales bacterium. Lineage (GTDB taxonomy): Bacteria > Pseudomonadota > Alphaproteobacteria > Rhodobacterales > Rhodobacteraceae > Litoreibacter. The sequence continues at coordinate 11,782 of CAYXIZ010000071.1, forward strand.
CCGGGTGACGCGACCTCCGCGCAGATGCGCGTCATGGCGGAGCTTGCGCGCGACTACGCCCATGACGAGCTGCGCATCAGCCATGAGCAGAACGTGATCCTGCCGCATGTGCATAAGTCGCACCTGCCAGCGATCCATGCGCGGTTGAAAGAGGTTGAACTGGCCACGGCCAATATCGGCCTGATCTCCGACATCATCGCCTGCCCCGGCATGGATTACTGCGCGCTGGCCACGGCCCGCTCGATCCCGGTGGCGCAGCAGATTGCGACGCGGTTTGATGAGCTGAAGCTCGAGCATGATATTGGCGCGCTGAAGATCAAGATCTCGGGCTGCATCAACGCTTGCGGGCACCACCATGTCGGCCATATCGGCATTCTGGGGCTGGATCGCGCAGGGGTAGAGAATTACCAGATCACGCTGGGCGGCGACCACACCGAAACCGCCGCCGCGGGCGAACGCGCCGGTCCCGGCTTTGCCTATGACGAGATCGTGCCCGCCATCGAG
>CAYXIZ010000072.1:0-12005 GCA_964465485.1 uncultured Rhodobacterales bacterium
AGTTGCAGCAGGAACATGAACATGTTGATGAAGTCGAGATAGAGGCTCAAAGCGCCCATGATCGCCGACTTTGCCAACCACTCCTGATCGCCGGCATGGGCCATCTGAAGATAGTCGTTCTTGATCTTCTGCGTGTCATAGGCGGTGAGGCCTGCAAAGATCAGCACACCCAGGATCGACACCGCGAACATGATCGCAGGCGAGCCGATGAAGATGTTGATGATCGACGCAACGATCAGACCAATCACACCCATGATCAGGAAGGAGCCCCAACCGGAGATGTCCTTCTTGGTGGTGTAGCCCCAGAGGCTCAGACCGGCGAAGGCAATCGCTGTGACCAAGAAGGTTTGAACGATCGAGTAGCCGGTGAACACAAGGAAAATCGAGCTGATCGAGATACCCATGACGGCGGCAAAGGTGTAGAACACAACCTGCGCGGTCCCCGAGGAGATGCGGTTAATCGCGGCGCCGAAGCCAAAAACGAAGGCCAGCGGGGCGAACATCACGACCCATTTCAGTGGCGACAGATACAGCGTCGCGCCCAGCTGGGTCAGGTATTTGCCATTGCCGATCTGTGCGGCGGCCAAGGACGGGTCCGTCGTCGTGGCCAGCCCGGCGATTGCCCAAGCCGCCAGAGCGGTGAGCAACATACCGACGGACATAAGCCCGTAGACCTTGTTCATATGAGCGCGCAGGCCGACATCCAGCTGCTCGGCGGAAATGCCGGCGGTGGAGCGTGTGCCTATATATTCTTGCATGGGTTCTTTCCCTTTCCACAAATACGTTGGCTGCCCCGGTGATATCCGGGATTTCTGGCCTAAATGTGGTGCAGAACGCTCTCTATTTCAAGGTCGCGAAGTCCCAAACATAAGCTTTTTCGTCGGAATTGGAGCAATCTGCTACGAAACAGGCAAAGAGCTTGTGTCTTTGATGCTTTCCATAACAAAACCGGCGGAATTATCTCTGACCGGCACCATTTTTATTTGCCTTTTGTAAAATCGATCACGCCGAACCCGGCTCAATGGGGCCGGGTCCGCTGCTATTTATTTGTGCCAATGGCCTGGGGCGTCCCACAGCGGGCGCGCGACTTCAGCCTCCGCGTCTGTGCGGCTGACGCCGATATCGCGCAATTGAGATTGGTCCAGTTTCGCCAAGGCCCGGCGCTGCGCATAGAGATCAAGATAGGCGAGCAGGCCTTTGCGTGGCTTACGCAAATTGCTGTGAGAGGTCTGTGCGAGGGTCCTGACGGTCATGGCGTTTTCCTTTGCGATCGTGATCCGTTTTCTGTTTTGCATCATTTCTGTTGATGTTTATGCCGCGCCGTGGTTCATTTGTGAAATGAATGATTGATCATATAAGCATCACGGAAATTGATATGGCCCGAAATTTCGATCTGACCGCGCTGCGCTCCTTCGTCGCCGTTGCTGATAGCGGTGGCGTGACGAAAGCGGCGGGGCATCTCAACCTCACGCAATCTGCCGTATCCATGCAGCTGAAGCGTTTGGAGGAGGCGCTGAACGTTCAGCTGCTTGACCGCGCAAACCGGGCTGTCACACCAACCGCCGAAGGGGAACAGCTGTTGAGCTATGCGCGGCGGATGCTCTCGCTCAATGATGAGGTCTGGGGCAGGCTGACCGCGCGGGAATTTGAAGGTGAGATAAAGCTCGGCGTGCCTCACGATATTATCTACCCCTATATTCCGCCTATATTGCGAAGCTTCGCGCAGGAGTTTCCGAGAATGCAGATCAAGCTGATCTCCGCCCCCACAACGGAGCTGCGCGACATGTTTGGCCGAGGGGCCTGCGACATGATCCTGACCACCGAGGAGCAACCCGGTCCCGGAGGCGAAGTGCTGGTGCAGCTGCCGCTTGTCTGGCTGGGTGCCGAAGGAGGGCAGGCTTGGAAACAGCGCCCATTGCCGGTTGCGTTCTGCACACGGTGCATCTTTCGAAAAGGGGTCTTGCGGACTTTGGATGAAGCCCAGTTTGAGTGGGAAATGGTGGTCGATTCCGATCTCGACAACGCGGTCGAGGCAGTTGTCAGCGCGGATTTGGCGGTGCACGCTGCGGTGGCCGGATTTTCACCCCACCAAGCGGCCCCGATCCCGGATCAATCGGCTTTGCCGGACCCAGGCCACACCCAGATCATCCTTTATGCCCAACCAAACAAGGACGTGGTGCATGACGGGTTGAGCAAGATGATCCGGCAAACCTATGCCGCCGCCGCAGAGCACGCATCGCCTGTCCGTCGAAAGTCCCCTGCTCTTACAGCGTGATGACGATCTTGCCGGTGGATTTACGGGAGCGGAGCAATTCAAGCCCGTCGGCAGCCTGTTCCAAGGGAAACTCATGCGAGATATGCGGACGAAGCGTGCCTGCGATATACATCTCGAAGAGCGCCGTAAGGCTGTCGGTCAGGACCGATGGCTTGAAGGCGAGGTAGCCCCCCCAATAGAAGCCAAGCACGCTGACATTCTTCACCAGCAAATGGTTCGCCGCGATCTGCGGCACGTCGCCCGACGCAAACCCAATTGTCAGCACGCGGGCTTCCGGTTTGCAGGATCGCAGGGCCTCGGTGAACAGGGCGCCTCCGACCGGGTCATAGACCACATCAGCGCCGCCCAAGGATTTGACGATATCGCGCAGGTTGTCTTTATCCGTATCAATCAGGTGATCGGCCCCGTGCTGCGCCGCCACAGCCAGCTTGTCGGCACCGCGCGCCGCGGCAATGACGTTTGCACCCATCAATTTGCCCAACTCAACAGCCGTCAGCCCGACGCCGCCAGCGGCGCCCAGAACCAGTAGCGTTTCGCCCGCCTTTAGGCCCGCCCGGTAGTCCAGCGCGACATGAGACGTGGAATAAGCGACCTGAAACGCGGCCGCCGTGCGGAAATCCATTTCATCGGGCAAAGGCACGCAAAGTTGGGCCGGAAACGCACCGAACTCTGCCAACCCGCCATGCCCGCCAAACACCGCAACACGCGTGCCTAGAGCGGGCTCGGAGACGCCTTCGCCAAGGGCCACGACGTCGCCCGCAACCTCCATGCCCGGAGAGAATGGCAGCTCCGGCTTTTCCTGATAGGTCCCTTTCACCATCAGCAGGTCGGCGAAATTCAGGGCGCAGGCCTTGATCGCGATCAGCACCTGCCCTGCGGCAGGCTCGGGCCGTACGGCGTCTTCGGAATAGGCCGATTGCCCCAGTTTTGTGACCTGAATGGCACGCATGAGATGAGCTCCGTCTGTGATGTTGGTATGATCCTATCCATCAACGCGCTTTACGAAAACAGCAATCGACAGAAAGACTTGATTTTTGAGGCGCTTGCATGGCACCGATACCTCGCACCGCGCTGCGAGGATCCATGGACGAAAAGACAAAAGCCGAATGCCGGGACCTCGCCATGGCACTTGCCGATGCAGCCCGCGAAGAAACGCTGCGGTATTTTCGCTGGCGTAATCTGGGGGCTGACAACAAGCGCGTTGAAGGGTTTGATCCGGTGACCGAAGGCGACCGCGCGGCTGAAGCTGTTATGCGGGACTTAATCGAAAAACATCGCCCGGATGACGGCATTCTTGGCGAGGAGTTTCCGGCAAAGGCGAGCAATTCCGGCCTGACGTGGGTGCTTGATCCCATCGACGGCACGCGCGGCTATATTTCGGGAACCCCGACATGGGGCACCCTGATCGCCTTGCATGATGGCTCAAAGCCCGTTCTGGGCGTGATCGACCAACCTTATATTGATGAGCGATTTTGGGGCGGGTTTGGTACGGCGGAGGTCAGCGGCCCGCGCGGAACGCTCTCGCTCGCAACATCATCTGTTAGAAACCTCGATGACGCGATTATTTTCACAACCTTCCCGGAGGTGGGCTCGTCGGATGAGGCAGCCGGGTTTGCGGCCATCGCCGGGCACTGCAAGCTCACGCGCTATGGAATGGATTGCTACGCTTATGCGCTTTTGGCCTCCGGGCATATTGAGCTGGTGGTTGAAGCGGGCCTGCAAGCCTATGACATTCAAGGCCCCATTGCCGTGATCGAGGCCGCAGGCGGGATCGTGACAAGCTGGATCGGCGGTCCGGCGGATCAGGGCGGACGGGTTTTGGCTGCGGCAAACCCTGACATTCACGGCGCAGCGCTTGAAATCCTCAAGGACTTCCCATGACCGAGACCCTCATTCGAAACGCCGATGTCGTGGTCACCATGGACGATGCGCGTCGCGAGGTGACCTCTTGCGACATTCTGGTGCGAGATGGGGTCATTGTCGATGTGGGCCAGGGGCTGACGGGCAATGGTGAGGTCATCGACGCGGCAGGCTGCGTGGTCACGCCGGGTTTAGTGAACACCCACCACCACCTGTTTCAAACCCTGACGCGCGCCGTTCCGGCAGCGCAGGATGCCGCCCTGTTTGGCTGGCTACAAACGCTCTACCCCATTTGGGCGCGGATGGGCCCGGAGCACTTGTTCACCTCCGCGCAAATTGGTCTGGCTGAATTGGCCCTGTCGGGCTGCACCATGACGTCAGATCATCTGTACCTCTATCCCGGAGGCGGAAAACTGGACGACACGATTGCTGCCGCAGCTGAGGTGGGGTTGCGGTTCCACGCGACGCGCGGCTCGATGAGCATTGGGGAAAGCAAAGGCGGCCTGCCGCCGGATGCGCTGGTGGAAAACGAAGCCGCAATCCTTGAGGACTGCATCCGGGTCGTAGATCGCTACCACGATAAATCCGATGGCGCGATGATCCGCGTGGCGCTGGCACCATGTTCGCCCTTCTCGGTAAGCCGTGACCTGATGCGCGAAACCGCCGTGCTGGCCCGTGACAAGAAGGTCATGCTGCACACGCATCTTGCAGAAAATGACGAAGATATCGCGTTCAGCCAGCAAGCCTTCGGCTGCCGCCCCGGCCAATATGCCGAGGAACTGGGCTGGGTCGGCGAGGACGTTTGGCACGCCCATTGCGTAAAGCTGGACGCTCAGGAGATAGACCTGTTTGCGCGCTCAAAGACCGGGGTGGCCCATTGCCCTTGCTCAAACTGTCGGCTCGGGTCGGGCATCGCCCCCGTCATCACAATGCGCGACGCAGGCGTGCCGCTGGGGTTGGGCGTCGATGGGTCCGCCTCCAATGACACCGGCAACCTGATCGGTGAGGCGAGGCAGGCCATGCTGTTGCAGCGCGTCGCAAATGGTGGGGACGCGTTCTCTGCCCGCGCGGCGCTTGAGCTTGCCACGCGCGGCGGGGCGCAGGTCTTGGGGCGTGGGCACGAATGCGGCCAAATCGCCAAGGGCTTCCGCGCCGATCTGGCGATTTGGGACGTCAGCGGCGTACACACTGCTGGCAGCTGGGACCCGGCCGCCTTGCTGCTTGCGGGACCCACTCAGGTGCGCGACCTGCTGGTTGAGGGACGGCGGATCGTTGCCGGTGGCGCGATTGTCAGTTTCGACCTTTCTGCTACGATAACGTGTCAAAACCAACTGGTTCAGGCCCTGATGGAGTGATCCCGCCTGATCAAAGGAGGCCCATGATCCGCCATATACTTATCGCGTTCGTTCTCTGCGCTGGCATCGCCGGGTGTAGCAGCCCGCAAAGCCCGACAGTCTCAAACACACCTGCGGCCTCCGAGCCTATCGTGGCGGGGGATGTCGGCGCGCGCCTCAATCAGGTGCGCTCACAACGCGGGCTCACTCAGTTGGCCCGTTCTGACGCATTGGCGCGCGCGGCCCAAGCACATGCTACTGACATGTCCCAAAACAGGTATTTCAGCCATACCAGCCCTAATGGCGGTACTTTGGCGGACCGTGTGCAGGCAGCGGGCTACCCCTATTGCTTCGCGGCCGAAAACATTGCGCAAGGCCAGCAATCCGCAGCCGAGGTCATGACGGCTTGGATGAACAGCGCGGGCCACCGGCGCAACAACCTGTCGGATCGCGCGACTGAATACGGTGTTGCGCGCGCGGCTGGCGATTACTGGGTGCTGGTGCTGGGGTCTCGCTGCTAGGTCGCTGCCTTCGAGACTAACGCCCCTGCAATGAAAATGTCGGAAATCGCGCGGTCATCCCCCATCATGATTGTAGGGAATATCGCCTCCCAAATCGTGTCGGCCGCCGCGTGCCGCTGCGCGATGGCGGGTGTCGAGGCAAGGTCAAGCACAATCAAATCAGCCTCCATACCGGCCGCGAGATTGCCGATCTGGGTGTCTGCATGCAAAACCGCGGCCGAGCCGCAAGTGGCCAGCCACAACAGCTCTGCCGGATGCAGGGCTGCGCCGTTGAGCTGGCCAATTTCATAGGTCGCCGCCATTGTGCGCAGCATCGAAAAGCTTGAGCCGCCGCCAATATCGGTGGCCAACCCGATCCTGTGCCCCGCCGCTTTCAGCCCCTTCAGATCAAAAAGGCCCGACCCGATAAAGGTGTTGGAGGTCGGGCAATGCGCAAGCCCCGCGCCGACCTCATGAAGCCGTGCCTTCTCGCGCGGTTCCAGATGAATGGCGTGGCCGTAAACGCCCTTGGCCCCAAGCAACCCATGCGCTTCATAAGTGTCGAGGTAGTCACGGGCCTTCGGAAACAACTCACCGACCCAAGCGATCTCTTCCACCTGCTCGCTGAGATGGGTTTGCATCAGGCAGTCCGGCATCTCCACCCAAAGCGCTCCGAGCGCCTCTAGCTGCGCCGGAGAAGACGTTGGCGAAAACCGAGGTGTGATTACGTATTCAAGCCGGTCTTTGCCATGCCAAGACTGGGCAAGACGCTTGCTGTCATCATAGGCCGACTGTGCGCTGTCACTGAGACCATCCGGTGCATTGCGATCCATGCAGGTCTTCCCGGCATAGGCCCTGACACCGCGCTGCTGCGCCTCCTCGAAAAACGCGTCAACGCTTTCGGGGTGCGTCGTGGTATAGCTGCACATGCTGGTGGTGCCATGCCCCAGAGCAAGGTCGAAATAGCGTTTGGCGATCATCCTTGCATAGGACGGGTCAGCAAAGCGCATTTCCTCAGGGAATGTGTAGCTGTCGAGCCATTCAATCAGCCGCTTGCCCCAGCTGGCGATTATTGCCGTCTGGGGGTAGTGCAGATGCGCGTCAACAAAACCGGCCATGATCAGCTTGTCGCCATACTGGATGGTTTTGGAACCGGCGGGCGGGGTAACGTGATCGGCGGGACCAACCCATGACACTTTGCCGTTCTCGATCAAAACGGCTCCGCGGCGATGATGGCTGACGGCATCAAGGCCCTCACTGAACGGGTCGCCCGAGAAGCTGAGCGTTTGACCAAAAAGAAGCGTGCTGCTGTGTTCCATTCCCAAACTCGTATCCCGCCTGATCCCAAAAGGAAATTCCCGAAAACGAGCCCTACCGCTGCCGCCGGGCTTTGTCTAAGCTGCAAGTTGCCCCGCTTTTACCGTCTAGTCCTAGAATTGAGCTTGTCAGCATGTCCGATCCAGAGACCTCACCCAAGGAGCCATCGCAAGACGTGGCCGCCGAAACCTATGAGCTGGAACGCGGTTTGGTCGCGCAGGTCCTTGATGCGATTAACCGCACGGATGCGGTCGCGCTGGACCAATTGCTCGATCCTTTGCATCCCGCAGACATCGCCGATCTGATCGAGCAAGTCAGCGGCCCAGAGCGGCGCGCGTTCCTGTCGCTCTGGTCAACCGGTCTGGACGGCGAAGTCCTGTCCGAACTGGAAGAGGGCCTGCGGGAGGAGGTGATCCAGTTTCTGCCAGATCATGTGCTCGCAGGCGCCGTGCGCGAGCTGGAATCCGATGATGTTGTTGATCTGATTGAAGACCTTGAGGGCACGCAGCAAGACCTCATCCTGGACGCGCTGGATGACGCAGATCGCGCGGTTGTAGAAGATGCGTTGAGCTACCCGGAAACCTCTGCGGGTCGGTTGATGCAACGCGAAATGGTGGTCGCCCCTGAGCATTGGACCGTTGGGCAGGCGATTGATTTCATGCGTGGCGAGGACAAGTTGCCCGAGCAGTTTTACCATCTGATTCTGGTCGACCCCGCCTACCACCCCACGGGCTACGTCACGCTCGGGCGCATCCTTGGCGCGAAACGGGAACACCGCCTGTCTGACATGAAGGAAGACAGCTTTCGAACCGTCTCCGCGATGCAAGACGAAGGCGATGTGGCCTATGCGTTTAACCAATACCACCTGATTTCTGCGCCGGTTGTCGATGAGGATGACCGGCTGGTGGGGGTGATCACCATAGATGACGCCATGGTGGTGCTGGACGAAGAGGCAGGGGAGGACATTTTGCGTCTCGCCGGGGCTGGCGGCGACGAAAGCGTGTCGGACCGGACCCTTGCGACGGCCAAGCGGCGCTTTCCGTGGTTGGCCGTGAATTTGGCAACTTCGGTCTTGGCCTCTCTGGTGATCGCTCAATTTGAGGAAATCATCAGCCAAATCGTAGCACTCGCGGTTTTGATGCCGATTGTGGCCTCCATGGGCGGCAATGCCGGGACCCAGTCCTTGACCGTGGCCGTGCGCGCCATTGCGACCCGCGACCTGACCGGCTCAAACCTGTTGCGCGTGATCCGTAGGGAGGCCGTTGCTGGCCTGCTGAACGGCCTCATCTTTGCGGTGATCATGGGGGTCGTTGGGGTCGTTTGGTTTGGCACCCCGGTCCTTGGCGCGGTGATCTTCGTGGCGATGGTCGTGAACATGGTGGTCGCGGCCTTGGCGGGGATATTGATCCCGATTGGGCTGGACAGGGCAGGGGTGGACCCGGCGTTGGCGTCAGGGGCTTTCGTGACAACCGTTACGGATGTGGTTGGCTTCTTCGTGTTCTTGGGCCTCGCGGCGGTCTGGCTGGTCTAGCCTTGCGCGTGTGATCTAGCTGCTGGGCATCTGCAAAGTCACGGTGCGTCCGCCTTTGGTGTAGCGCAGCGAATTGCCGTCAATCGCGGCGACCCGGCCACCGTCAACGCGGTCGCCGATAGAGACTTTCCGAAATCGCCCGTTTGGCATCCTGACCAAGGCGCGCCGGTTGGCCGAGGTTCCGAAGACGCCAACAAGCGCGACATTGCCCAGAGAGATCGCGTTGCTCTCCGTCGCGGCTCTGGCAACACGTCCGCTGACCGGGCCTGTCGGGTTGATCCGGCTGCTTCTCGCAACAGCCGGTCCGGTGGCGCGCGCCGCGGCAGACGCAGTCGATGCGCTGGCCGTTTGGACCTGTGCGGATGGGGCCGCTTGCCTGGCTGCCCGCGCCGTTTGGACGATGGCCGCGAAATTCTGCGGTCGTTGCTGGGCTCGAAGCGAAACATTCACAGCCTGCCGGGTCGCGGCGGCCAAGGCGGCCTCCACGCTGGCTGCATCTGCCTCTTCCACTTCAAGCAATGCCCGCGCGATGGCCTGTGCTTGCAGCTGTGCTGAGACCGGGCGCTGTTGCGGGCGAATATTCGCCAGCTCTGGCCGCGAAAGCCCTCCGAGCGTGGCGCGTTCGCGCCGCTCGCTCAGGTCATCGGGCCTTTGTGCAGGGCGAATAGCGGCGAGGCGAAGTTGCTCTGCGGAAAGGGCGGGGGCCTCGACAACAGCCTCGGGTTCAGCCGTCTCAGGTGCAGGGGTAGCCTCAACCGATCCGCCGGGGCGCTGAACTGCAACAACCGGCGGAGGCCCCAAAAAGACAGTGATCCCGTCCGGGTTCAACGTGCCTTCCGGCGTTGGGCGGACCAGGCCCCGCTCATCAATGTCAAAAATGATGCCCGGAGGAGGCGGACGGGTAAAGGATGCAAGCTCTGTTTCACCATTGTCCAATGTCTGCGGAATGAGTGCCGGCGCATCCTCAAAGGCGGGGTTGGGGTCAAGCGACGCGATGTACAACTCGTCCAAGCTCTCTGTTGCCAGCTCTTCGGTTGAAAGCGTGTCGGTGCGCTGCCAAATCCCACTGACGGCATAGGCAGTTTGCGCTTCAGCCTGCGTCATTTCGGCCGCTGGAGCAGGCGGCGCGGGGAGCAACTCGGGTTCAACAAACTCTTGCGCGTCGTCGAACACGGGCGGGACGTTTTCGGGTGGGAGAGTTGCCAGCTCAATCGCCTCGGGAATGGGCAGCTCCGTGAGGGGATCTTCGGTGACGATAGGTTCAACAGGAGCTGCGGCCAGCTCTGTTTCTTCAGAAATTTCATTGCCAAAGAACCGGCTCAAGGCGTCATCGGGCAGTACGTATGAAGACAAAAGCGCGGCGAGCCCGAGGCACACAAGCAATATGGCGGTCATGATCAGGCCAAGGAACCGAGGTTTTCCGCGCTGTTCATTGGTTGTCAGCCGCGCGAGCGGGTCACGTTCTTTCGCGAGTTCCTGCGCCAAAGCCGCGGGCGGTGCGGTCTTTTTCGGCGCAGAAGGGGCCTGCTTTGAGACCGCGACAGGCGTGACCTTCGGAGCGGGCTTGGTCTTGGCCTTCGAGGAGGTTGGCGGAGCTAGTTTTTTTGTTTTGGGAGCTTTGTCGGCATCTTTGGTGGCAGGACGCGGAGCATCTGATGCAGCTCCAAGCTTGGGCGCACTGCCTGGGACAGCAATCCGGGCAGAGAGTTTGCTGACATGCGTTCCCGCATCTCCGGGGTTCTGATCTTCGGTCAGCTGCCTGCGGGTGGAGAAAGCGGCTGGGCTTCTGCCTGCACTGTTTTCTGCGGTCAACGCCAGTTTAGCTGTATCGGTTACGCTCGCTTGTTCGGTGGCGTTCGCCGGTTTGGAAATCTCGGGCTTGTCGGCAGCCAACACAGCTGGATCATCAGACGTGTCCGAAGCCTCTTCCACAAACAGGTTCTTCAGATCGTCGGCTTCATTGATCTCATGGGTTTTGGGCTCTGGCTCAGAGTCCGGGGCTTCGGAGACAGCTTGTGGTTTTTCAATCACCCGGACGGGCTCAGCATCTACGTCAAACCCGCCACTGCTCTCGAGCATGCCGCCAAGCATCGGTTCGCCGAAGAAGCGGCCCTCATCCGGTCTGGCTGTGAAACCTACCGGGTTCAGTGCATGCGGCCCGATAAAACCCTCAGCCTCGCCCAACGTCTCAAGCGCGACAGCGACGATCTTCATCTCCCCGTCTTTTTGTGAGGTGTCGTAGATCAATTGATCAATGCGGTAGGGGGTGCGGTCCTCCAATGTAGCGGCAACATCGGTGCCTACCGGAACGCTCGTATAGAGCAGCTGCGACGTGGGCAGGATCAACTTGGTCTGAAAGCCGTCCCCTTCAAGTTCGAGCGCCCGCTTGCGAAACCCGGCGAGCCCCTCCGCGATGTCGTCCGAGGCAAAATCGAGACGCCCTTCACGATACCAGCCCGCACCGTCAGGTGCGCGGTGCAAAAGCTCGATGCCGTCTTCAGAGAGGTCGAGAGCAAAATTTGGGGCCATAGCTGTCAGCTTCGTCCTGCGTCACTGTTTACAACAGGACAGGGCCGTTCTTAAGAACAGGCCCCACCCAGTCTCGCTGCATATTATAAGTCACCCGCCACCAAAGGAAACGGGGAATTACGTCTTTGCCTAGGCCAGTTAGCTCACGGCTTTGCTGAGCGCCTGATCCAAATCCGCAATCAGGTCTGCCGCATCCTCGATCCCGATAGAGACCCGCACCACATTCGGCGCCGCACCTGCGGCTTCTTGCTGCTCCGCGGTCAACTGCCGGTGTGTCGTGGAAGCGGAGTGGATGATCAGAGACTTGGTGTCACCCAAATTGGCCACATGAGAAAAGATCTCCAAGCTATCAACCAACTTGATGCACGCCTCGTACCCGCCTTTCACGGCGAATGTGAACAAAGCGCCGGCCCCGCGTGGACAAACGGTTTTCACCCGCCCGAAATACGGCGAGGACTTCAGGCCCGCATAGGTCACGAAGTCGATGCGGTCGTCTTTTTCCAGCCAGTTCGCGATCTTCTCCGCATTCTCGACATGGCGCTGCATCCGCAGCGAAAGAGTTTCCATGCCCATCAATGTGTAATGCGCGGCCTGCGGGTTCATGGTCATGCCCAGATCACGCAGCCCGATGGCAATGCCGTGGAAGGTGAAGGCCAGCG
>CAYXIZ010000073.1:0-11833 GCA_964465485.1 uncultured Rhodobacterales bacterium
ACGCCTGCGCCAAGCGCGGGCGCGCTTGAAAAATCCTTCATCCAGATCGGCATCTTCTCGGTCAAGGGCAACGCCGACAACACCGCCACCAGCCTGCGCGGAGCGGGCGTGCTGCCCATCGTCAAAGAGCAAGAGAACCAGGGCAAGCCGTTCTACCGGGTGCTCGTTGGCCCCGCGACCAACAAAAGCGAGCGCGCCACATTGCTAAAGACCGTCAAGGGGCTAGGGTTCACCGACGCCTATTTCGTGACGAACTGACCCCCCAGAGGAGCTTGATCCGTGACCCGTGTTGCCTCGTTTCTTTTCGCGCTGTTGCTCAGCACCCTGCCCGGCTGGGCCTTTGACACCGCCGCCAAATCGGCGATCGTGCTGGATGTGCGCACCAACCAGACGCTGATGGAAAAAAACGCCGACATGGCGCAGCCGCCGGCTTCCATGTCCAAACTGATGACGCTGAATATGGTGTTTGAGGCGCTGGATGACGGACGGTTAACGCTGGACCGGCCACTGCCTGTTTCGGCCCATGCGGCCTCCTTCGGGGGCTCGACCATGTTTTTGCGCGAGGGCGACCGCCCCACCGTCGAAGACCTGATCCGCGGGGTGATCGTGCTGTCGGGCAATGACGCCAGCGTCGTGCTGGGCGAGGCCCTCGCAGGCTCGGAGCCCGCCTTCGCGCAGCAGATGACGATCCGCGCCCAAGAGCTGGGGATGACCTCCTCGACCTTCGCCAATGCCAGCGGCTGGCCCGCCGCAGGCCACCGCATGTCGATGCGCGATCTGGCGATGCTGGGCAAACGGCTGATCACCGAATTTCCGCACTATTACGGCTATTTCGCCGAGACCGAGTTTCAATATGAAGACAGCCCCGTGGCCAACCGCTTCAACCGCAACCCGCTGCTGAAGCTCAATATCGGCGCGGACGGGCTGAAAACCGGCCACACCCAGGAGGCAGGCTACGGGCTGGTCGGCTCTGCCGTCCAGAACGGGCGGCGGATCGTGTTCGTCTTCTCCGGCCTGACCAGCGAGGCGCAGCGCGCGCAGGAAGCCGAACGCCTCACCAACTGGGCCTTTAACCAGTTTGTCGAACGCCAACTGGCCGAAGAGGGCGTGATCCTGACCCAAGCGGAGGTCTGGATGGGCGAGGCTGCCAGCGTCGGCATGGCCACCACCAAAGACGTCACCGCGCTGATCCCGGTGCTGGGGCGCGACGGGGTGAAGGCGAAGATCAACTATGTGGGGCCGCTTTCTGCCCCGATTGAAGCGGGCGACGAGGTGGCGCAGCTGATCGTGACCGTGCCCGGCTTTGACGACGTGTCGCACCCGTTGGTTGCCACCGAAACCGTCCCCGCGGGCGGCTTTGTCGTGCGCGTGCGCACGGCGGCCACCGTGCTGTTTCGCCAGCTGACGGGCCGGTTGCAGACCCAAGCCGAAACCCTCTTCTAGGTGTTCATCACATTCGAGGGCATTGATGGGTCGGGCAAGTCCACCCAAGCGCGGCTGCTGGCCGGCAAACTCGAACAAGAGGGCCGCCGCGTGGTGCTGACCCGCGAGCCCGGAGGGTCTCCGGGGGCCGAGGAAATCCGCCGCTTGCTGGTGGAGGGCGACCCGGACCGCTGGTCGGCTGAGACCGAAATTCTGCTTTTCACCGCCGCACGGCGCGACCATCTGGAGCGGCGCATCCTGCCCGCCTTGGAGGCGGGCTCGGTGGTGATCTCTGACCGTTTCGCGGATTCCACGCGGGTCTACCAAGGGGCCACGCGCGGCGACCTGCGCGCCATGGTGGACGCGCTGCACACCCAGATGATTGCGCGCGAACCCGACCTGACCCTGATCATCGACATGGACCCCGACGCGGCCTTGGAACGAGGACTGGCCCGCGGCTCCGGCGAGGACCGCTTTGAGGAGTTCGGCGCCGCCTTCCAGCACAAGCTGCGCGCAGGGTTTCTGGCGCTGGCCGAGGAATACGGCGAGCGCTGCGTGGTGATCGACGGCGCGCGCGGGGCTGATGAAGTGGGTGCAGAGGTTGCAAAGGCTGTGCTAGACCGCCTGTCATGAGCGATGACGACCTGCCACAACCAGACCAGATCGACGGCGCACCCCACCCGCGCGAAACCCCTGCTCTGATCGGCCAAGCCACGGCGGAGGCCGCCTTTCTGAAGGCCTTCAACAGCGACCGGCTGCATCACGGCTGGCTGCTGACGGGCCCGCAAGGCGTGGGCAAAGCGACGCTTGCCTGGCGCATTGCGCGCTTCCTGCTGGCCACGCCCAAAGACGACGGCGGCATGTTTGCCGCCCCCACGCCCGAGACGCTTGAGATCGCGCTGGGCCACCCCGTGAATGCCCGGCTGCAAGCCCTGTCTGAGCCGTCCTTGTTTTTGCTGCGGCGCGGCTGGGATGAGAAGACCAAAAAGCTGAAATCGGTGATCACCGTCGACGAGGTGCGCAAGCTGCGCGGCTTTTTCGCCATGTCGAACCCCGATGGCGGGCGGCGCGTGGTGATTGTAGATGCCGCAGACGAGATGAACATCTCGGCCGCCAATGCGCTGCTGAAAGTGCTCGAAGAGCCGCCCGCCGATTGCATCTTGCTGCTGATTGCGCATCAGCCCACGCGGCTGCTGCCCACGATCCGTTCGCGCTGCCGCGAGCTGCGCTGCCGCACGCTGGCGCCTGACGAGATGGCACAAGCGCTGAGTGCGGCTGGCACCGATGGCGAGGCCCATGCGGTGGCCTTGTCGGAGCTGTCCGGCGGCTCCGTCGGGGAGGCGATGCGGCTGCTGACCCTTGATGGGCTGACACTTTACAAGGACGTGATGGGCGTGCTCGACACCCTGCCCCGGCTGGACCGCGGCGCGGCGCTGAAGCTGGCCGAAAAAGCCGCGGCACGGGGCGTGGAGGGACGGCTGGACCTGATGCTGCGGCTCTTTGATGTGGCGCTGTCCCGGCTGGCCCGCGCGGGGCTCGGCGCGGTGGAGGCACAGGCCTTGCAGGGCGAATTGCTGACGCTGGCGCGGCTGTCCCCCAATGAGGATGCGGCGCGGGCCTGGGCAGAGCTGGCCGCGCAAAGCTCGGTACGGGCGCGACATGGGCAGGCGGTGAACCTTGACCCCTCCTCGCTGATCCTAGATATGCTTTTAAGCATGAATGACGTGGCGCGTCGCACCGCCGCTTGAGAGGCGCAATGACCACCCCCCACATCGCTCCACAGATCACCGACAGCCATTGCCATCTGGACTTCCCCGATTTCGACGATGATCGCGACGGCATCATCGCACGTGCACATGAAGCGGGCGTCACGCGCATGGTGACGATCTGCACCAAGCTGCGGCTGGAGCCTGATATTCGCGCCTTGGCGGAGCGTTATGACAGCGTGTTTTACGCCGCAGGCACCCACCCGATGAGCGCCGCCGACGAGCCGATGGCCACGGTGGATGAACTGGTGGCTCTCGCGCAGCACCCGAAATTTGTAGGCATTGGCGAGACCGGGCTGGATTATCATTACACCGCCGACAGCAAAGCTGTGCAGCAAGAGAGCCTTGCCGTGCATATCGAAGCCGCGCGGCAGACCGGCCTGCCGCTGATCATCCACGCGCGCGCCGCTGATGACGACATGGCGCGCATTCTCGGCGAGGCGCATCGCGCAGGCGCGTTTAACTGCGTCATGCATTGCTTTTCGTCGAGCCGCGCCTTGGCGGAAGCCGCGCTTGATCTGGGCTTTTACCTGTCAATGTCCGGTATATCCGCCTTCCCCAAATCTCAAGATCTGCGCGACATTTTTGCAGCCGCGCCGAAAGAGCGTATTCTGGTGGAAACCGACGCCCCCTATCTGGCCCCGCCACCCCATCGCGGCAAGCGCAACGAGCCTGCCTACACGGCCCACACCGCGCGCGTCGGCGCAGAGCTGTTCGGGATGGACTACGCCGCGTTCGCCGCCCAGACGCAGGCGAATTTCGAGCGGCTCTTTACCAAGGCCGCCACATGAGCCGGCGGTTTACCATATTGGGCTGCGGCTCCTCGGGTGGCGTGCCGCGCATTGGCGGGCATTGGGGCGACTGCGACCCGGACAATCCCAGGAACCGGCGGCGGCGCTGCTCGCTTCTGGTCGAACAAGACGGCCCGGACGGCACGACATCCGTGCTGATCGACACCTCGCCCGATATGCGTGAGCAGCTGCTCGACGCCGCCGTCACCCGGCTGGACGGTGTGGTCTATACGCATCCGCATGCCGATCATGTCCACGGGATTGACGATTTGCGGATGGTGGCGATCAACATGCGCGACCGGGTGCAGGTCTGGGCGGATAGCCCGACCTCGGACGCACTGATGGCGCGGTTTGGCTACGTGTTTCGGACGCCGCCGGGTTCAGGCTACCCGCCGATTTTGGAAATGAACCTGATTGACGGCGACGTGGTCATAGATGGCCCCGGCGGGGCGATCACGCTGAGCCCGTTCGAGGTGCAGCACGGCACGATCCGCGCGCTGGGGTTTCGGATGGATGACGTGGCCTATCTGCCCGACGTGTCCGATCTGGACAGCGGCAAACTGGCGCTGCACGGGCTGGAGCTGCTGATCATCGACGCGCTGCGCCGCACGGAGCACCCCAGCCACTCGCATCTGGACAACACCCTGAAATGGATCGCCGAGCTGGAGCCCGCCCGCGCGGTGCTGACCAACATGCATATCGACCTCGATTACGAGACCGTAGCCGCCGAGACGCCGGATCATGTGACCCCCGCCTATGACGGGATGGTGCTTGAGGTGCCGACCGCGTGAGCGCGCTGCTGGAGATCATCCTGCCGGTCTTTCTGGTGATCGGCGCGGGATATCTGGCGGTCAAATTCAAACTCTTCCCCGAAAGCGGCGTTGATGGGTTGATGAAATTTACCCAGCAATTCGCGATCCCCTGCCTGCTGTTCAAAGCCATCGCGGAGCTGGAGCTGGGCGTCTATTTCACCCCGGCCCTGCTGGCCTCTTATTATGTGCCCGCGATCCTCATGTTCGCGCTGGGCAGCTTTGGCGCGCGGCTGCTTTTTGGCAGGCCTTGGGAGGACAGCATCGCCATCGGCTTTGCCTGCATGTTCGCCAATTCGGTGCTGCTGGGCCTGCCCATCACGGAGCGCGCCTATGGCGCATCGGCGCTTGATCCCAACTACGCGCTGGTCGCGGTGAACGCGCCGATTTGCTACGGGCTGGGCATCACGGTGATGGAGCTGGTCAAGCATCGGGGAGAGGCCCCGATGGCCACCGTACGCGCTGTGATCAGGGCGATTTTCCACAACGCGCTGATCCTCGGGCTGGCCATGGGCTTTGCGGTGAACCTGAGCGGGCTTACCCTGCCCAACGTGGCCAGCGACGCGCTGGACCTGATGATCCGCGCCGCCTTGCCTGCGGCAATCTTTGGGCTTGGCGGGGTATTGGCGCAGTACAAATTCGAGGGAGATCTGGGCCCGGTGCTGATGATCTGCGCCCTGTGCCTACTGGTCCGCCCGGCGCTGTCATACGGGTTTGCAGGTCCCTTGGCGCTGGATCAAGGCGCGCTGCGATCCTCTGTGCTGACGGCCTCCATGGCGCCGGGGGTCAACGCCTATATCTTTGCCAATATGTATGGCGTGGCCAAACGCGTCACCGCCTCCGCCGTGTTGGCGGCGACGGCGCTGTCGGTGCTGAGCGTGACCGGCTGGCTGCTGATCCTGCCCTAGCTTTAGACGTCTAGCCCGGAGAGATGCCCCGCAGCCGCTCAGAACGGCGGCGCAGCAGCTCCACCGTGGTCAGGAGCAGGATCGAGATGATCACCAGAATGGTCGCCACCGACAGGATCGCCGGGCTGATCTGCTCGCGGATGCCGTTCCACATCTGGCGCGGAATGGTCTGTTGGTCATGGGCGGCCACGAAGAGCACCACGACGACCTCGTCAAAGCTGGTGACAAAGGCGAAGAGCGCGCCGGAGATCACGCCGGGCAGGATCAACGGCATGGTGATCTTGAAAAAGGTCGTGGTCGGGTTGGCCCCGAGATTGGCCGCCGCCCGCGTCAACGAATGGTCGAACCCCACCAGCGTTGCCGTCACGGTGATGATCACAAACGGAATGCCCAGCGTGGCATGCGCCATGATGATGCCGAGATAGCTATTGGCCAGCCCGGTGGCCGAGTAGAAGAAGAACAGCCCCGTCGCGGTGATAATGATAGGCACGATCATGGGCGAGATCAGAATGGCCATGATGGCCCGGCGGTAGGGCATCTCGGGACGCGACAGACCCAGTGCTGCAACCGTGCCCAGCACGGTGGCCAGCAGGGTCGAAAAAAAGCCGATGATAACCGAGTTCTTGGCGGCCCCGATCCAGGCCGCGTTGGACCAGGCATCTGCCCACCAACTGCCATCGCGTGTCCCCTCCGGCGCGTTCATCCCGAAGGTCAGAAGAAGGTCATACCAGCGGGTGGAATAGCCAGTAGGGTCGAGCTTCAGCATCTTTTCGGTGAAGGTGAAATAGGGCTCGGCGTTGAAGCTGAGCGGGATCACGATCAGGATTGGCGCGATCAGGAACAGAAAGATCAGCCCGCAGATCACCAGATATGTATAGTGCCAGACGCGTTCGAGCGTGGAGGCGTGGGTTGGCAGGGCCATCAGAACGCTCCTTTGGCTTGGGTCGGAGTTGAGTATTTGGAACCAAATGGAGACGGGGCGGAGTGTCTCTGCTCCGAGGGCGCGCGCGTTAACCTTAACATCGGATTATCCTAGCTTCAGATTGTCGATGCCCACCAGCCGGTCATAGAGCCAGTAGAGGATCAGCACGCCGCCCAGCAGGATGGAGGCCAGCGCTGCGGCAAGGCTCCAGTTCAGCGACTTTTGCATATGGAAGGCGATCAGATTGGAGATCAGCTGCCCATCGGCCCCACCGACCAAGGCGGGCGTGATGTAATAGCCCACGGCGAGGATGAAGACCAAAAGCGCTCCTGCCCCGATGCCCGGCACCGTTTGCGGAAAGTAGATGCGCCGGAACGCGGTCCAGCTGGTGGCCCCAAGCGAGCGCGCGGCGCGCACATAGCTGGGATTGATCGGCCGCATGACCGAATAGAGCGGCAGCACCATGAAGGGCAGCAGGATATGGACCATCGCCACGATTGTGCCCGTCTGGTTATACATCATCTGGATGCGGTTCTCGTCGGCCAGCACCCCGGTGGCGACCAGCGCGTCATTGACCACGCCCTGACTTTGCAACAGCACCATCCAACTGGTCGTGCGCACCAGCAGTGACGTCCAGAAGGGCAAAAGCACAAAGATCATCAGCAGGTTTGAGTATCGCAAGGGCAGCGTCGCCAGCAGATGGGCAATGGGGTAGGCCAGCACGAAACAGAGGAAGGTGATCAACAGCGACAGGAAGAGCGTACGTTGGAACAACGTCACATAGACCTGCCGTTTGGGATCGACCTGCGTCACGCTGCCATCCAGACCGACGGTCCGGTCAATCGCGGCATAGTAGAAATTCGGCGTATAGGCCGAAGAGGCACCGCGCATAGCGGACCACATTTCCGGGTCGGCCCAATCCTCGTCGAGATCAAGCATGGCCTCCTTAAAAGGCGGCTCCAGCTTTTCGGCGCGGCGGGCGGCTTTGGTGAACATGGAGCGGGAACCGGAGCGCTCATAATTGATCCGTGTGCCCACGGAGCCCGGCGCCTTCAACTCCCGCAACAACACAAGGTCGGAGGCAAGGGCCGCGTAAGCCGCCTCGTCCGGTTCGGTCCCGCGCGGGTTTTCGTCAAACCAGGCGCGCAGCTCGACCATGATCGGCGTCTGCACCTTGGTGCCCAGATCGGTATGGGTGGTGAAGCCCGGATTATAGACCGAACGGTGGAGCAGCTGGCCGATCGGGGCCACGAAGGTGAAGAGCACGAACAAAAACAGCGGCGCGACCAGAAAGAAAGCCCGCCAGCGCGCCTTGGACTGCGCCGCGTTCAGCGCCGCCTTGAGCGGCATGCCATCGGCGGTGGTCAGGCTGCCTGCGGCCCCCTCCGCCCCTGCGGGCCCGCTATAGGTCGCGTCGGCCATTCAGGTGCCCTCCACGACAACGATGTCGCTGTCGGAATTGGCCATGCGTATCTTTGCAGCGGCCAGATAATCGTCGGAATTGTAGCAATCGAGTGCCGCCTGGTAGCTGGGGAATTCCACCACCACGTGACGGTCTTTTTGCGGGGCCTCGGGGGCCTCAGACGTGCCGCCGCGCACCAGAAACTTGCCGCCGAACCGCTCCACAATGGGGGTGTCGAGGCGGACATATTCCGCGTAATTTTCCGGATTGGTGACGGTGACATGCACCATCCAATAGCCTTTGGCCATTCCGCGTCCCCACTGGATGAATTCGGCAAAAGAGTTTGGCGGCGCCCCCCTCCCAAAGGGCGCCGCCAGGCTGGCTTATTGAGCCAGCCAAGCGTTGAAGCGCTCGTTCAACTCAGCGTCCCGGTCGACCCAGAACTCAAAGTTGTTGACCAGGGCATTGCCCAGGTTGGCTTCCGCTGTTGGCATGTGAGGTGCCATCTCGGTTTTACCGTCGTTGAACATCCCAACCAGCGCGCCGGAGGACTTACGGGCCGGGCCGTAGGAAATCCACGACGCCTGATCCGCCAGACGCTGCGTGTCGGTGGAGAACTTGATGAAGTCCAGAGCCGCCTCTTTGTTCGGCGCACCTTTTGGGATCACGAAGAGGTCGAAGTCGAGGATTTGGCCATCCCAGACAACTTCCAGCGGCTGACCTTCGGCCACGGCGGCGTTGAAGATACGGCCGTTATAGGCGGTCGACATGGTCACTTCGCCATCCGCCAGAAGCTGTGGAGGCTGCGCGCCGGCTTCCCACCAGACGATGTCGTCCTTGATGGTGTCCAGCTTGGCAAATGCGCGGTCAACGCCTTCATCTGTTTCCAGCAGGTCATAGACTTCGTCAGCCGGAACGCCGTCGCCCATCAGGGCCATTTCCAGCGTGGCTTTGGCCGACTTGCGCAGGCCGCGCTTGCCGGGGAAATCCGCGGTGTTGAAGAAGTCGTCGATGCTGTCTGGCGCGGTTGGGTTATTGTCCTTGTTATAGGCAAAGACGGTTGACCAAACGATGTTCGCCACGGCGCAATCTTGCAAAGCGCCTTCGATGAAGTCGTCAGCAGCAGGTGTGCCGTCGGGCGCTGCGGGCAGCGCGGAGGTGTCGATTTCTTCCAGCAAACCTTCGTCGCACAGGCGCACAGCGTCCGAAAACTCAACGTCAGCGACGTCAACGGTTACGTTGCCAGCCTCGACCTGCGCCTTGATCGGTGTCGCAGGGTTGTCGCTGTCCACGGAGTTGACCTGAATGCCGGTCTCAGTGGTGAACGGCTTGTGATAGGCTTCAACCTGGCTCTTGGTATAGGCGCCGCCCCAGCTCATCACGGTCACTTCTTTGGCATGGCCATCTGCAAATCCTGCAGTGCCCAGCGCGGTCAAGGCCGTGGTCAGAGTAAGTAGCTTTTTCATGTGTAGTTCTCCCAGTTGGTCGTCTTTTTTAGCGCCGCACACCATAGCGCGGCTGTCGTTTCTGTTCAGAGGGCATCAAGTGCACGGGCGTCTTCCGCTGCCCATGATATCTTGGTGGTTTCCCCTACTGACAGGTGTTCGTGGCCGGCCGAGTTCGGCACCTTTACCACAAATTCGTCATTTCCGTGGACATTGAGGCGGCAGCGAATGTGATCACCCAGATAGATCAGCTCCTTCACATGCGCCTCTGTCACATTGGCTCCTTTGCCGCCGATCTTGACCCGCTCCGGGCGGATCGAAATCAGCGTGTCGCTGCCCGCCGGGCCGCAATTCACCGCCAGCGCCTTGGTGGTCTTGCCATTGGCCAGCTCAACCGTCGCCACATCCTTGGAGACGGACTTAACCTTGCCCGCCAACTTGTTGTTTTCGCCGATAAACTGCGCCACGAAGCTATTATCAGGGCGTTCATAGAGATCCTCAGGCGGGGCCAATTGCTGAATGCGCCCGTCCTCAAACACAGCCACCCGGTCCGACATGGTCAGCGCCTCGGTCTGGTCATGGGTCACATAGACCACCGTGACGCCCAGCTGGTGCGAGATATTGGTGATCTCAAACTGCATTTGCTCGCGCAGCTGCTTGTCGAGCGCGCCCAGTGGCTCATCCATCAGTACCAGCTCCGGCTCGAACACCAGCGCGCGCGACAAGGCGACCCGCTGTTGCTGACCACCGGACAATTGCGCCGGGCGGCGGGCAGCAAAATCGCCCAGCTCCACCATCTCCAGCGCGCGTTTCACCTTTTGCTCGCGCTCATCCTTGCCCATGCCCCGCACTTCGAGCGGGAAGGCCAAGTTCTCGCCAACCGTCATATGCGGAAACAGCGCGTAATTCTGAAACACCATGCCGATGCCGCGCTTATGGGGCGGGATGTTGTTGATCTCCCGCCCGTCGAGGCGAATCTCGCCATGGGTCGCGGTCTCAAACCCGGCCAGCATCATCAGGCAGGTGGTTTTGCCCGAGCCCGATGGCCCAAGCATGGTCAGGAACTCGCCTTTCGGCATGTCGAGATTCAGGTCTTTGACGACCAGAGTTTCGCCGTCATAGCTCTTTTGCACACGGTCAAACGCAACAAAGGCGTCATCAGAACTTGTATCCAGCAAAATGTGCCCCTTGGTATTCTCGACAGCGACGTTGGCTTTCACGCGGATCTCCCGACCGCGCTCCGCAGAGGTTAAGCGGGGATGTGCACAGGTTTCAACCAAGTTTTCTGCATGGCGACAAATGACGGCGGCTGGCGTGAAACCATGCCGGTTTTGAGCAAGCGGGAGTCGCAGCTGCCCAAAACGCAGGGCAAACCGCCCAAGCCCCGCTTTACATCCACGCCGCATCGCGCCCTTACTGAGCCCATGACAGACCACATAACCGCCCTCGCCCGTATTCCCAAAAGCGCCATGGCCAGCCTCACCGACACCTCCGGCCGGGAGGGGCTTTGGCATCTGGCGGGCCATCTCGGGCTGATTGCAGCCAGTTCCGGTTTGATCATCGCGCAGGTCCCCTTCTGGGGGCTGCTGCTGCCCGTGCAAGGCGTGCTTTTGGTGTTCTTGTTCGCGCTGCAGCACGAAACCACGCATCAAACCCCCTTCGCCGACACGCGTCTCAACGAATGGGTCGGGCGTCTCTGCGGGGTGGTGCTGCTCGTGCCTTTTACGTGGTTTCGATACTTCCACCTGGCCCATCACCGCCACACCAACGACCCCGAACGCGACCCGGAGCTGGCCTCAGGCCCCAAGCCGCAAGACAGGCGCGGCTACCTGCTCCATGTCTCCGGCCTGCCCTATTGGAAGGCGATCACGCGGCAACTCACAATCAACGCACGCGGCAAGGCGGATGCGTCCTATCTGCCAAAGACAGCCCTGCCCCGCATCAAAGCGGAGGCCCGCTGGATGCTCACCCTCTATGCTTTGGCACTGGCCAGTCTGCTGGTATCGCCGCTGGCGCTGTGGCTCTGGATTGTCCCGCTGCTCATTGGCCAGCCCGTCCTGCGGCTCTACTTGCTGGCCGAACATGACCGCTGCGCCTTTGTCAGCAACATGCTGCAAAACACGCGCACCACCTATACCAACCGCGTCATCCGCTATCTCGCCTGGAACATGCCCTACCACGCCGAGCATCACGCCGCCCCGCAGGTCCCGTTCTACAAACTCCCGGCCCTGAACGCACATCTGCAAGACCTGCTCGAAGAAACCTCAAACGGCTACGCACCCTACACCCACGCCCATATCAAGAGCCTGCGCCCCTGACTTTCCATGTTTAAAAATATCCCGGGGGTTTGGGGGCTGGCCCCCAATAT
>CAYXIZ010000074.1:0-11627 GCA_964465485.1 uncultured Rhodobacterales bacterium
CGCGCTCCAGCTCTTCATTGAGGATCTTGCGGCCCGTCGGGTTGATCCGCTCGCCGATGACGCAGAACGGCTCGTCAAAGCCGATGACGACCGTTTTTGTTTTAGATTCCAGTACCGTGCGGGTCATTGTTTATCTTTCTTATGTCTGTGCTGGAACCGCGGCAGAGCCGCCATTCTCGATGGCCCAATTGGCATTGGTTTTGATACCGCCCAAGGGGAAGAAATGGACGCTTTCGATGTTGAAATCAGGATGCGCGGCCTTGTGGGCGGCCAGCTCGGCCAGCACCTCAGTGGGCTCATAGGGCAGCAGCAGCTTGGTCACATCCATGGCGCGCTTTTGCAGCACTTTCAGCGAGGGGCCGACGCCGCAGGCAATGGCGAATTTGATTAGCGTTTGCAGCTTGGCAGGGCCTGCAATGCCGATATGGATGGGCAGGTCGATGCCCGCCGCCTTGATGCCGTCGGCCCAGGCTATGATGGGCTGGGCCTCAAAGGCGAACTGCGTGGCCAGCGCCATTTTTGCGTCGGTCCGTTCAGAGAATTTCTGTTTCCAGACAAGCGCTTCTGTGACGTTCTTCGTGGAACCATCGGGGTCAATATCGCGGTTGCCCTCGGGGTGGCCCGCCACGTGCAGCCGGGTGAAACCGGCCTTGTCAAAGAGCCCGGTCTCCAAAAGCTGCATGGAGCTGTCAAACGCGCCATGTGGCTTGTCCACGCCACCGGCCAGAAGCAGCGCCTGTTTGACGTCCGCCTCGCCTTGGTAACGTGCGATCCAGTCGGCCAGCATGGCCTCGTCCTTGATGATGCGGGCGGGGAAATGCGGCATGACGTGGAAGCCGTCCTTGGCCAGACGCGCGGCAGTGGCGACCATGTCCTCTATGGGGGTGCCTTCGATATGGGCGATGTAGACGCGGGTGCCTTGGGGCAGAAGCGTGCGGAAATCTTCGACCTTTTCGGCGGTGCGGGGCATCACCTCGATAGAGTAGCCCTGCAAAAAGGCCTCGATCTCGGGGTTCAGCTCTGGCGCACCTGCGGCACTTTTCTTGAAATTCAGCAATCCCATCAGCTTATCCTTCATGCGTGTCAGCTGTCATGGCCGTCATTGGCGATCAGCGCTTTGATCTTCTCAGCGTCGTATTCCTGTTCGATCCGGGCCGCTTCGGCTTTTGCGACCTCATCGGGGTCGCCATCGACACTGTAGGGGGCGGCTTTGCGCCAGGAGGCCATATAGGCGTCGTCATCCTTGGCCCCCACTTTCATGGCGCAGCGGTCAATCGCCTGCTCGAACCGCTCTGCCAGCGGAGCTTTGGAGCCGCGACGGCCCTTGCCGACAATGACCTGCGCGGGGATATCGCGCCAGTAAACTATGGTAACATCGGGCATTCGGTGTGTCCGTGAGCTGTAATGGTCGTTGGCTGAGCCTAGCCGGAATTGCGCCTGTGTGACGCCGGATTTCGACAGGTTTCGTTCTATGAGCGACTGTCCTGTCTTAGCGTGGCGCGAAAGGCGCGGAAAGACAGGCGCGGCCCAAAAGGTTTCACGACGTTTATGAGCCGCATTTGGGCGCAAGCGAGGCCGCGGCAGTTCACAATGCTTGCGCGGCGGCCTGCCTGCGCCTAGGCTGGGGGCAACCAAAGATTGAGAGGCCCGACTGGTATGGCGAAGCAGCCGCCAAAACATGCGGGCAGTCCTGTGAGACCTGTTGCGGCCCCCGGCCGTGCGGCGCGTTCTGCCGAAAAACCTGACCCGGCCGACCTGTATGCGGCGCTGGACCTAGGGACGAACTCATGTCGCATGCTGATTGCGCAGCCCAAGGGCAGCCAGTTCCACGTCGTGGACAGCTTTTCCAAATCCGTGCAGCTGGGCGCGGGGCTTGAGGCGTCGGGGCAATTGTCGAGGGCGTCGATGGCGCGGACGGTTGGGGCGCTGAAGATTTGCCAGAAAAAGCTGCGTCACCATTCGGTCAAGCGCATGCGGCTCGTGGCCACGGAGGCCTGCCGCCGGGCAACCAATTCCGACGAGTTCATCAAGCTGGTGACCCGCGAGACCGGGCTGAACCTCGAAATTATCATGCCGGAGGAGGAGGCCCGTCTGGCCGTGATCTCCTGCGCGCCGCTGGTCTCGGTGAAGACGGAGCAATTGCTGGTGGTCGATATTGGCGGCGGCTCGACGGAGCTGGTGTGGATTGACCTCTCCCGCGTGCCGCGCGTTGACCGTCCGCGCGCGATCATGCGGCTGCATACCGGGTTTGACCCTGAGGAGAGCGGTTTTCCGGCGGCCAAGGTCGTGGATTGGATTTCGGTGCCTTTGGGCGTGGCGACGCTGCGCGACCAGTTCAGCGATGTGGATGACGACGCGGCGCAATTTGCGCTGATGAGTTGGTTCTTTGAAGAGAACCTGGCCGAGTTCACCCCCTATCAAGACACAGATCAAGTGCGCGAAGGGTTTCAGATTGTGGGGACGTCTGGCACGGTGACAACGGTGGCCGCCTCGCATCTGGGGCTGCGGCGCTATGACCGCAACAAGGTGGACGGGCTGCGGATGACTTCGGATCAGATTGACCATGTGATCCAAGGTTATCTGCATCTGGGTCCCGAGGGACGCCGCGACGACCCGCGCATTGGCCGCGACCGGCATGCGTTGATCATGTCGGGGGCGGCAATTTTGCAGGCCTTGCTGCGGATCTGGCCGACGGACCGCTTGTCTGTTGCGGATCGCGGGCTGCGTGAGGGGCTGCTTTATGCGCAAATGTCCTCTGACGGGGTTCTGGAGGAAGGGCCTTACTAGGCGCTTTTCAAGGCTGGCCTTCGCGATTGTGGAGCGGTAGGGACGCTGCGCGGCGAGTATTTTTGAAGCAATGATGGGGCGAGACCATGGCCAGATCACCGACCGGCCCAAAAGGCACCAAGGGGCGCAACACATCGGGGCGCGGGCAGCGCGATCTGACGGTGAAGGTGAAGACCGCGCGGGGGCGCAAGCTGTCCTCGACCCTTTGGTTGCAGCGCCAGCTCAATGACCCTTATGTCAAACGCGCGCGGGCCGAGGGGATGCGCGGAAGAGCGGCTTATAAGATACTGGAAACAGACGATAAATACCGCTTCCTTGTGCCGGGTGCGCGGGTCGTTGATCTGGGCTGCGCGCCGGGGGGGTGGTGTCAGGTGGCCGCGACCCGGGTGAATGCGTTGGGGGAACGTGCGGGCAAGAAAGTGGGCACCGTGCTTGGCATTGACCTGCAAGAGGTGGAGCCGGTTGCGGGCTGCGAGATCCATGTGCTCGATTTTCTGGATGAGGGCGCGGACGCACAGGTCAAGGCGTGGCTCGGCGGCAAGGCCGATGTGGTGATGAGCGACATGGCGGCGGCCTCCTCCGGGCATAAGCAGACGGACCATTTGCGGATCATGGCCCTGTGCGAGGCGGCGGCGTATTTTTCCTTTGACGTTTTGGAGGAAGGCGGGGTCTTCGTGGCCAAGGTTCTGGCTGGCGGCGCGGAGGGGGATTTGCAAAAGGTATTGAAGCAGAAATTCACCAAGGTCGCGAATTTCAAGCCGGGGGCCAGCAGGCAGGACAGTTCTGAAAAATTTGTTGTAGCGCAAGGGTTTCGTGGGTGACGCTCATGTCGGACGCGCCGCACCGGGACCTGTGCACCGATTGCGGGGTGTCGCGCACGGAGGACCCCAAGCGCTGCGGGCGGGCATGCCAGTTTATCGCGCCGGATTACCCTCGGCTTGAGGCGCAGGTGCATGGCCGGGTGCGGGATGCCGCGCGGCCGGATGAGCTGCATTTCGGGCCGTTCAAAAGGATGCTGCGGGCAGAGATGAAACTGCCTGCCGAAGGGGCGCAGTGGACGGGGATTACCACCTCCATTGGCGCGCGTTTGCTGCAGGCGGGCAAGGTGGATGCGGTCTTGTGTATGGGCCCGGACCCGGATGATCACTGGCGGCCACGGCCCATGTTGGTCACCACGCCCGAGGGCATGGCCGAGGCGCGCGGCATGCGGATGGGCTACGCGCCGCTTTTGGCTTTGCTCGAGCCCGCGGTTGCCGCCGGACATAAACGCATCGCGGTGATTGGCATTCCCTGTCAGGTCTACGCGCTGCGCGCGTTGGAGGCGGAGCTTGGCTTGGAGCGGCTCTATGTGATCGGCACGCCCTGTTCGGACAACACCACGACGGAGGCGTTTCACGACTTTCTTGCGCTATTGTCGGACGCGCCCGAGACCGTCACCTATCTGGAGTTCCGCGCCGATTACCATGTCGAGCTGCGCTTTGCGGATGGCTCGGAGCAGTTGATCCCGTTCCTGCAATTGCCGATTTCCAAATTGTCGCCGGATTTCTTTCCGCTGACCTGCCGGACCTGCGTGGATTACACCAATGTGCTGGCCGATATCACCGTGGGCTATATGGGCGGGCAGGGCGCGCAATGGCTGCTGGTGCGCAATGCGCGCGGCGAGGAGCTGTTGGAACTTTTGGGCGATGATGTGCGCCTGTCCGCGCCCGGAACTGCGGGCAAACGCGCCGGTGCCGTGAAGGGTTTTGTCGAGAACACCAAGCTGGCCGCAGGGGGCTTGCCGCTCAGACGCATGCCCGATTGGCTTCGGCCGATTGTGAGCTGGATACAGCCACGTTTCGGGCCGCGAGGCCTCGAATTTGCGCGGGCGCGGCTTGAGATGAAAGCGGCGGAGACCATTTTGCATCTGCGCCGCGAGGAGCCGCGCCGCATGAAGCATATGGTCCCGGATCATGTATGGGATATTGCGGACCCTTACGGATTGCACCCTGAACCGGGCGAAAAACATGAGGATAAGGGCGGGAGGAATGCGCCTTAGCGCGTTTTTGCTCTGCGCCCGGTTGCGTCCTGTCCAAATCGATTTAAATAGACGCGAGATGATCTGAGTTGGGTGACTGACCCCATTTGATTTGGATGAGTGACAGATGAAAATGACCAAAAACGGCCCGCTAAACCGCGCGTCTGAGACGCTGAAGCTCTCGGTCCAGCGCATTGAGGAATTGCGAACGGTCCTTGCCCGAGAACGGCGCGGGTCCCCCCGTTTGCTCCAATCCGGCGCGCAGGTCCGCCATGATGGCGCGGGTGGCGATCGCGCCGCCGATATTTGAGCTGTTGAACGGCTTGCCATTGGGGGCGAGCACCGTGGCACCTGCCTCGATGCAGCGCCCGGCCAGCAAGATATCTGCCGTGACCACGAGGCTGCTAAGCGTGGCGTTCTCCGCGATCCAGTCATCGGCGGCGTCGAACCCGTCGGAGACCACTTTCATGCTCAGCAAAGGGTGGTCAGGCAGGCGCAGATAGGCGTTGGCCACCAAAGTGACGGGCGTGTTCAGCCGGTAGGCGGTTTTGAAGATCTCCTCCTTCACCGGGCAGGCGTCGGCGTCGACCAGAATATGGACGCTCATGCAAAGCCCTTTTCGTGAAAGATGAAGCCCAGCAGGTTCAGCAAGACTTGGGCGGCCAGAATACCGGTGCTGCCTGTGGGGTCGTAATCCGGCGCGACCTCCACCAGATCAATGCCCACTATGTCATGGTGCTTGGCGACGTGCTGGAGCAGCTCCAGCACGTCGTAATAGAGAAAGCCCCCATGGCTGGGCGTGCCGGTGCCCGGCGCGATGGAGGGGCAGAAGGCGTCAATGTCGATGGTGATGTAGATGCGCGACTTTTCGGGGATACGCTGGGCCAGCCCCTGCGGCCCGATCTCGCGGCATTGGCGCACAGACAGAATGTCGGACCCCATGGCGCGCGCATCCGCGTAGCCCTCCTTGGCGGTGGAGCTGACATTGCGGATGCCCAGCTGGGTCAGCCCGGTGACATAGGGTTTCTCCGCCGCGCGGCGCATCGGGTTGCCGTGGCCATTGCGGACCCCGTGGCGCTCATCCACGAAATCCAGATGCGCGTCGATTTGCAGGATGTGGATGTCGCCCTGATCCTTAAAGGCGTTGATGCAGGGGATATTGACCGAATGATCGCCGCCGATTGTGACGGGCAGGGCGCCAGCTTTCAGCGCGGCTCTGACGCCCGCCTCGATGCCCTTATGCGAGCCGTCCGTGTCGGTGTGGATGATATCGGCGTCACCCATATCCACGATCCGCACGGAGGCCGGCAGGTAGGTCGCGTCATCCTCATGGTCATAGGCCCCGGCATGGCCAAAGCTGAACAGCGTTGAGGCCTCGCGCACCGCACGCGGCCCGAACCGCGCACCGGGGCGGTATTGCGTGCCACCATCAAACGGCGCGCCCAGCACGGCCACATCGGCGTCGATCCTGGACCAATCCTCAATGTAGGGTCGTTTGCCAAAGGTTACGATCCCGACAAATGGCAGGTTCAGCCGCCCCGTCTCATAGCCATGCCCGCTCATTTTGGTCCCTCCGCTAGTGGTGCAATCGTGCTAAAGCACAAAATCCACCCTTTCGCATCCGCAGATTTCGTGAAATAGCAAACTGCCAAACGAGACCTGCTGCAAGGAGACCCTCATGCAGATTCGCGAGGCCCTCACATTTGACGATGTTTTGCTGGTTCCCGGCGCGTCCAGCGTGCTGCCCAGCACGGCTGACACCCGCACATTCGTGACCAAATCGGTGGCGATGAACATCCCGCTCTTGTCCTCCGCCATGGACACCGTGACCGAGGCCCGCATGGCGATTGCCATGGCGCAGGCGGGCGGCATCGGGGTGATCCACCGCAACCTCGACATCGAAGAACAGCAACAGCAGGTGCGCCGCGTCAAACGGTTCGAGTCCGGCATCGTCTACAACCCGGTGACGCTGACCCCCGACCAGACGCTGGCCGACGCCAAGGATTTGCAGGAGCGCTACAAGGTCTCGGGCTTCCCCGTCGTGGGGCCGGACGGGCATGTGGTGGGCATCGTGACCAACCGCGACATGCGCTTTGCCTCTGACGACAAAACGCCGGTCAAGGCGATGATGTCGTCGGATAATCTGGCCATGCTCGAAGAGCCCGCTGATCTGGCGGAGGCCAAATCCCTGATGCAGGCCCGCCGGATCGAGAAATTGCTTGTTGTCAAGGGCGGCAAGCTGACCGGGCTCTTGACCCTCAAGGACCTTGAGCAGGCCGTGCTCAACCCGCAGGCCTGCAAGGACCAGCTGGGCCGCCTGCGCGTGGCTGCTGCGACGACGGTGGGGGATGCGGGCTATGAGCGCTCGCAGGCGCTGGTCGATGCGGGCGTGGATCTGATCGTGATCGACACGGCGCATGGGCATTCCGAAGGGGTCGCCGTGGCGGTGGAGCGCGCCAAGAAGCTGTCCAACGAGGTGCAGGTCATCGCGGGCAACGTGGCCACGTCTGAGGCCACGCGCGCCCTGATCGGCGCTGGGGCTGACGCCATCAAAGTGGGGATCGGTCCGGGCTCCATTTGTACGACGCGCATGGTGGCAGGGGTCGGCGTGCCGCAGCTCACAGCGATTATGGATTGCGCGACCGGCGCGCGCGACACCGGCACGCCGGTGATTGCCGATGGCGGCATCAAGTTTTCGGGCGATTTCGCCAAGGCGATTGCCGCAGGCGCGTCCTGCGCGATGGTCGGCTCAATGATCGCAGGCACGGACGAAAGCCCCGGCGAGGTCATCCTGTATCAAGGCCGCAGCTTCAAAAGCTACCGGGGCATGGGCTCTTTGGGGGCAATGGCGCAGGGGTCTGCGGATCGGTATTTCCAGAAAGACGCGGCCTCCGACAAGCTGGTGCCTGAGGGTATCGAGGGGCAGGTGCCTTACAAGGGCTCCGCGGGCGTCGTGGTGCATCAACTGGTGGGCGGTCTGCGCGCCGCGATGGGCTATACCGGGGCCGCCACGATCAAGGACATGCACAGCAGCGCCAATTTCGTCCGCATCACCGGGGCGGGGCTGAAAGAAAGCCACGTGCATGACGTCCAGATCACGCGTGAAGCGCCGAATTACCGGGTCGGTTGATGAGGTTTGGCTGATGACCCCTGCGGCGCGGCTCTCTGCGGCGATAGAGGTGCTCGATCTGTATCTGTCAGGCACCCCGCTTGAGAAAGCCCTGACCAATTGGGCCCGCCGCTCTCGCTTTGCAGGTTCCAAGGACCGCGCGGCGCTGCGTGACATCGTGTTTGGCTGCGTCCGGCGACGCGCCAGCCTGTTTCATGCCTCAGATGCGCGCTCGGGCCGGGGGCTGGTCGTAGGTTTCGCCGCGCTTGACACCTCCCGCGCGCAGGTCGAGGCACTGTTCAGCGGCGAAGGCCACGCGCCTGCGCCATTGAGCGAGGCCGAGACGCAGGCCCTGTTTGGGCCGGAGCGTGCGCGCGACGCCGAGGCGGAGTATGATCTGCCCGCCTGGCTGATACCGGCTTTCGAAGCGTCCCTCGGGGCCGCCGCGCTGGACGTCGCCCAAAGGCTGCGCGACCGCGCGCCGGTGTTTCTGCGCGTCAACCTGTCCCGTATGTCTCGCGCGGAGGCGGCGCGTCTGTTGGCCGAAGACGGCATCGCGACGGAGCCGCATAAGAGCGTCGCCACAGCGCTCCGCGTCACTGAAAACCCCCGCCGCGTCGCGCAAAACCCGCTTTATATGGATGGCGTGATCGAGCTTCAGGACGCCGCGTCGCAAGCCGCGTGCGCGGGGCTGCCCGAGGCCAAAAAGATGCTGGATTACTGCGCCGGGGGCGGCGGCAAGGTGCTGGCCTATGGGGCCCGCAGCCCCGCCGCGCTTTACGCCCATGACGCCAACCAAGCGCGTTTGGCGGATCTGTCTGAGCGAGCGAAACGTGCCAAATTAACCGTGAAAACGATTTCCACATCCGCCTGCGCAGCCGTGGGGCCGTTCGATCTGGTTCTGGTCGACGCGCCATGCTCTGGCAGCGGAACATGGCGCCGCGCGCCGGAGGCCAAGTGGTCTTTGACAGCTGCCGGTCTTAACGATCTTCTCGCGCTGCAGGCTGATATTCTTGATCAAGCCGCCGATTTGGTGGCGGAGGGGGGCTGTCTGGCTTACGCGACCTGCTCTGTGCTCGATGCAGAAAATATCCAGCAAGTTCAGTCGTTTCTGGCGCGTCGTTCAGAGTTTGAGTTGGTCCATCACGACCGGCTTTTGCCCTCTGAGGATGGTGACGGGTTTTTCGTCGCGCATTTGACAAAGCGCGCTACGGCCTCCTAAGCTCCTAAAATAGTTCAGATTTTAATCATTAAGAGAAGATTAACGGTTTCGCTGGATAGTCTATTGGATTGAAGTTGTTTGGAGTGTTCAGATTGGCAGAGGTTGCGGGGCCAGAAAATGTGCCGTCTGACGTATCGGGACCCTCGCATTTTCTCGGCAAATCCTTGATATGCTGCGCGGTTTGCGTGCTCTTCATTGCTGTGCTGGTCCCCGAAACCTGGATGTCGCTGTCTTTCGCCGCCCTGGGCGTGCTTTGCGCGCTCGGTGCTTTGGGCGCGTCTTTTAGGCGCGGTAAGGACAGGGCGGTAGGGCCCAGATCAGAGCTGAACGATCTGATTTTCCATGATGACCGCTCCGTTTTCGTCACCGCCGCCACCGGCGAGGTGCTGACGCGCAACGCCGCTGCGCGCAAGATCTTTGGCGACGCTGGCGGCGACGTGTTGGAGCAGGTGATCAGCAAGCAGTTGCCCAACCCAAGTGCCGTGATTTTTCGGCTTCAGGCCAAGGCGCTGAGGCTCAACGCCGCGCGTGAAGATGTCGTCACCCGCAACTCCCGCTTCATTGTCAGTGTCCATAAACTGACAGAGGACCGGTATCTTTGGGCCATCGAAGAGAATGCAGATCGGGTGCATCCCGGTCGTGGCGCAGATAAGATCAGCCTGCCCATGCTCACGGCCAGCGCGTCGGGTACGATCCTTTTCATGAACGAGGCCATGCGCCATCTCGCGGGATCACGCGCCAAGTCTGTGGACCGCTTGTTCAAGACGGCGCCCACGCAGTCCGGCGAAAAACATAGCATCCTGACACAGGACGGCGAGAAGACCGTTCAGGTGATCATGGTCGAAGGTGCGGGCGGGCGCACCGAATATTTTCTAAACCCTGTCGATGAGGATGCCGACGACCCGCGCACGATTGGCAATTTACTGATGCTGGAGGATTTCCCCGTTGCGCTGTTGCGGATGCGCCCTGATGGCAAGATTGAGGACGCAAATAAGCTGGCGCGTGACCTGCTCAATGTCAGCAGCACACAAAACATGCTTTTGCCTGATCTGATCGGCGGGCTGGGGCGGCCAATCCTCGATTGGCTCGGCGACGCGGCGGAGGGGAAAGCCCTGCATCAGCCCGAGGTGATGCGCGCCCGCGAAGGCGAGGAAGAGCGGTATTTGCAGATGTCGCTGGGTCGGGTGTTGCAGGACGGCGAAGTGTCATTGATCGCGATGGTCACCGACGCCACGGAGCTCAAGACCCTCGAGGCGCAGTTTGTGCAGAGCCAGAAAATGCAGGCCATTGGCCAATTGGCGGGCGGCGTCGCACATGATTTCAACAACCTGCTGACAGCCATTTCCGGGCATTGCGACCTGCTGATGCTGCGCCATGATCCGGGCGATATGGATTACGGCGATCTGGAGCAGATCAATCAAAACGCCAATCGTGCGGCCTCCCTTGTCAGCCAGTTGCTGGCCTTCTCGCGCAAGCAGAACCTCCAGCTTGAAGTGCTCGACATGCGCGACACGCTGTCTGACCTGACCCATCTGCTGAACCGGCTTGTGGGGGCGCAGATCTCGCTGAACCTGACGCATGACCCGCAACTGCAATCTGTGCGCGCGGATCGGCGGCAGCTTGAGCAGGTGATCATGAACCTGGTGGTCAATGCGCGCGACGCGATGGACGGAAATGGGGGCGAAATTTCTATCGAGACACGAAACGCCAAGCTGCAACGCGACCTCAAGCGCGACCGCGCCATCGTACCGCGTGGAGATTATGTCGTGGTCAAAGTGCGTGACAATGGGATGGGCATCCCGGCGGAAAAACTCTCCAAGATCTTCGAGCCGTTCTTCACCACCAAACGCACCGGGGAGGGGACCGGGCTTGGCTTGTCCACCGCCTATGGCATCGTCAAGCAATCGGGCGGTTTCATCTTTGTGGATTCGATCCCCGGCAAAGGGTCAGAGTTTACGATTTTCTTCCCGACCTATGACCGGCCTTCGCTCAGCGACGACAAGGCAGTCGCCGCAGCTCCGGTTGTCGATGTGGGCCCCGTGGACGGCATTGTCTTGCTGGTTGAAGACGAGGCCCCCGTGCGGGCCTTTGCCAGCCGCGCGCTTCAATTGCGCGGCTTCAAAGTGCTGGAAGCCGAGTCGGGCGAGGAGGCATTAGAGGTTCTGAAAGACACCAAGACCCATGTGGATTTGGTGGTCTCGGACGTGGTTATGCCGGGCCTTGATGGGCCCAGCTGGGTCAAAGAGGCCCGCAAGACGCGCCCCGAGCTGAAAGTCGTGTTCGTCTCCGGCTACTCGGAAGAGAATTTCAGCGAGAACGAGTCGCATATCCCGAACTCGATCTTCCTGCCCAAGCCGTTTTCATTGGACCAACTGACCTCGACGGTGCGGTCGCAATTGATTGGGCTGGCCGCCTGACCTGTTTTCAGGCTTACCCGATTGAAAGAGGCCCCTCCGCCAAGGCTGCGTGAATCTGGAAATCCAGCGCATAGG
>CAYXIZ010000075.1:0-11365 GCA_964465485.1 uncultured Rhodobacterales bacterium
GAAGGCGCGCTGTGGCACCCTCTCAGGCGACAGTTTTTCTGGTGCGATATCAACAACATGCGTCTTCTTTGCGATGACGGGCGCATGTGGCAATTCGACGAGCATGTCTCCGCTTTGGGCTGGGTCGATCATGATGCATTCGTGGTCGCCACCGAGACCGCACTGATCAAATTCAACATCGAAACGGAAGCAAGATCGACCCTCTGCTCCCTAGAAGCAGACGACCCGACCACACGCAGCAATGACGGTCGCGCCGATCCGTGGGGAGGCTTCTGGATCGGCACGATGCGCAAGGAAAACCCCGACGGCGGCGGCGCGATTTATCGCTACTATCGCGGCGAGCTGCGCCGCCTGTTTGCTCCGCTGTCAATCCCTAACGCGATCTGCTTCACCCCCGACAAAACCGCCGCCTATTGGGGCGATACCGTGCCCGCCAAGGTCTTCAAGACCACGCTCGACAAGGACGGCTGGCCCAGCGCCGCGCCAACTGTGTTCCTTGATCTCAAAGCCGAAGGCCTGAACCCTGACGGCGCGACCGTCACCGCCGATGGCAGCTTCCTGAACGCCCAATGGGGCGCCGCCCGCGTCGCAAAATACAGCCCCGCCGGCACGTTTCTGGAAAGCTTCCCGCTGCCCACATCGCATGTCACCTGCCCCGCTTTAGGCGGCCCCGACATGAGCACGCTCTATGTGACGACCGCCCAAGAACACATGGACGCAGCCCAGCTTGAGGCGGAACCTCTCGCGGGTCAAACATTCGCCATCGAGACCACCCTGCGCGGCCTGCCCGAGCATCAGGTGATCTTGTGAAACGCGCCCTCGGCGTCTGCTACTACCCCGAGCATTGGCCTGAAGAGATCTGGCCACAAGACGCTGCTGACATGGTTAAGGCGGGCCTCACATGGGTCCGCATCGGCGAATTTGCATGGTCCCGGCTGGAACCCCAGCCCGGGCGGCTAGACCTCGACTGGCTCGACCGTGCCATTGAAACCCTCGGGCAAGCGGGCCTCAAAGTCATCCTCGGCACGCCCACCGCCACGCCGCCGCGCTGGATGCTCGACAAACTCCCTGACATGCTGGCCAAAGACGCCCAAGGCCACCCGCGCGGCTTCGGCTCCCGCCGCCATTACTGCTTCAGCCACCAAGGCTACCGGGCTGAAAGCCGACGGATCACTGAAATTCTGGCCAAGCGCTACGGCGCAAACCAGCATATCGCCGCATGGCAAACCGACAATGAATATGGCTGCCATGACACGGTGATCAGCTATTCCGACGCGGCCCGTGCGGCGTTCCAAGACTGGCTCGCCCAGAAATACCAAAGCACCGACGCGCTGAACCGCGCCTGGGGCAATATCTTCTGGTCGATGGAATATGACAGCTTCGACCAGATCAACCTGCCCAACCTCACAGTGACGGAGCCGAACCCGTCCCACGCCTTGGCCTTCCGCCGTTTCAGCTCCGATCAGGTCGTGGCGTTCAACCGCGAGCAGGTGCAGATCATCCGCGCCCACACCGACGCGCCGGTCATTCACAACTACATGGGCCGCATCACCGAGTTCGACCATTTCGACGTCGGCGCGGACCTCGATATCGCGTCCTGGGACAGCTACCCGCTGGGCTTTCTCGAAGATCGCCTTGAGGATGATGAGGCCCACAAGCGCGCCTATGCCCAACAGGGTGATCCCGACTTTCAGGCCTTCCACCACGACCTCTACCGCGCCGTGGGAAAAGGCCGTTGGTGGGTGATGGAACAACAGCCCGGCCCGGTGAACTGGGCCCCCGTGAACCCCGCGCCCCTGCCCGGCATGTGCCGCCTCTGGGCATGGGAGGCCTTCGCCCACGGGGCCGAGGCCGTGTGCTATTTCCGCTGGCGACAGGCACCCTTTGCACAAGAGCAAATGCACGCAGGCCTTCTGCGCCCCGACCGCATACCCGCCCCCGCCTTGGCAGAAGCCGCGCAGGTCGCCGACGAGCTGGCCCAAATGCCCGAGGCAAACACCGCCACGGCCCAGACCGCCCTGATCTTCGACTATGCCTCCGCATGGGGCTGGGACGTGCAGCCACAAGGCACGGGCTTCGACTATTTCCGGCTGGTGTTCGAGACCTATCGTGGGCTGCGCAAGCTGGGGCTGGACTTGGATATCCTGCCGCCCGACACGCGTGATCTGTCGAGCTACAAGCTGGTCCTTGCCCCCGGCATCCTCGCGCTGTCTGACCCGCTGAAAGCCGCATTGAAAACCTACAAAGGCACCGCCATCATCGGCCCGCGCAGCAGTTCCAAAACACCCGAGCTGACGATCCCCGACCCGCTGCCGCCAAACCTGCCAGGGCTGGACACCACTATCACTCGCTCGGAAACCTTCCGCGCCGACATGGACCGCCCGCTGCAAAACGGCGGCGCGATCCGCCATTGGCTGGATCATGTGGAGACCACGGAAACCGTCAGCGAAAAGACCAAAGCAGGCGACCCGGTTTTGATCGGTGACGGACCTATCCGCTACCTCACCGCATGGCTCGACGAGACGGCGCTCACCCGCATCCTCACCCACCTCTGCGCGGAGCAAAACATCGCCACCCAAACGCTGGAAAACGGCCTGCGCCTGCGCCGCACCGACACACATGTCTTCGCCTTCAACTACGGGCTGGAGCCCGCCACATTCCAAGGCCAAACCATCCCGCCTGCGGGCGTGCACTGGACCCCCAAATAACAAAAAACCCGCGCAAGCAAATGCACGGGCTTTCTGGTGGCGTTAGGTGGACTTGAACCACCGACCTAACGATTATGAGTCGTTCGCTCTAACCAACTGAG
Organism: uncultured Rhodobacterales bacterium; assembly: GCA_964465485.1. GTDB lineage: Bacteria > Pseudomonadota > Alphaproteobacteria > Rhodobacterales > Rhodobacteraceae > Litoreibacter. The sequence continues at coordinate 2,810 of CAYXIZ010000075.1, forward strand.
CTATAACGCCAATGGGCGGGGGATATGAAAAGCAGATGCCCGGGTCAAGCGGGAATCGTCCCTTGGCCCCAACCTATAAACACGAGGCACCCATGGACTTGCTGACCCACCTGACTTCGCTGATTGGCGAGGCCAATGTTCTGACCGGAAAAGACGCGGCTCCCTATGGGCGCGATTGGACGGGTAAATATGTCAGCCAGCCCCTCGCCGTGCTCCGTCCTGGCAACACGGAGGAGGTCTCCGCCGTGGTCACAGCCTGCGCCGAGGCGGGCCAAGCAATCGTCCCGGTCTCAGGCAACACCGGGCTCTCTGGCGGGGCCTATGCCGAGGGTGCGGTGATGATCTCGCTCTCCCGCATGAACGCCATCCGCGACATCCGCCCCGACGCGCATCTGGCCGTGGTGGAGGCAGGCGTCATCCTCACCGCCTTGCACGAGGCCGCCGACGCCCATGATCTGGTCTTCCCCCTCACCTTTGGCGCGCGCGGCTCCGCGATGATCGGGGGGGTGCTCTCAACCAACGCAGGCGGCTCCAACGTGGTGCGCTACGGCTCCACCCGCGCGCTGTGTCTGGGGCTGGAGGTCGTGCTGCCCGATGGCCGCGTCATGGACCTGATGAGCGAGCTGCACAAAGACAATACCGGCTATGACCTGAAACAGCTGATGATCGGGGCCGAAGGCACGCTTGGCCTGATCACCGCCGCCGTCATGAAGCTGTCGCCCAAGCCCCGCGCCTATGCCACAGCGATGGTCGCGGCCCCCTCCCTGCCCGACGCGCTGACCCTGCTCAACATTTTGCAGCAAGCCACCGGCGGCGCGGTGGAAGCGTTCGAATACATGCCCAACAACTACATCACCCGCCACATTGAACGCATCAAAGGCGCAAAGGAGCCGTTCGAAACCCGCCACGACGTCAATATTCTGGTGGAGGTCGGCGCAACTGCCCCGCGCGACGCCCAAGTGCGAAGCGACGGCTCCATCCCTATCACTTCCTACCTTGAGGAGGAGCTTGCAGGGCTGATGGAAGACGGTCAGGTCCTCGACGCTGTCGTCGCAAAATCCGACGCGCAGCGCAAAGAAATGTGGGCCCGCCGCGAAGAGGCCGCCGAAATCACCCTGACCACGCCCACGCTTGTGGACAGCGACGTCTGCGTGCCCGTGGACATGGTCGACACGTTCCTCAAACGCATCTCCAAACGCATCCAACAGCTCGACCCCGGCGCGGAGGAACTGACCGTCAGCCATCTGGGCGACGGCAACCTGCATTACACGGTCTTTCCCACCCGCGATGATGCAGCGCATCGCGACCTGATCCGCCAACAGGTCGAACAAGTCACCGCAGAGCTAGGCGGCAGCTTCTCCGCAGAGCATGGCATCGGCCTGACCAAGCTGCCCAGCATGACCCGCAACAAGGACGCGGTGTCGCTCGACGTGATGCGCGCTATCAAATCCGCGCTCGACCCTAAAGGCATCATGAACCCCGGCAAGGTCGTCCCGGACCCGTAAGTTTCCACTAGCGCGCCACGTTCCGTGCCCTATCATCGCGCCATGCTGATCCGTCTCCTCCACGCGCTCTGCGCGGTCCTCGCCCTGAGTGTCGCGGCTTCCGCGCAACAGCAACCCTCCGAGGGTGCGCCCGCCGATGTCAGCGACCCCACCGGCTCCGTCTCAGTGGCCCCTGTGGCCCGCGACGAGGAAATCGACACGCGCATCCGCGAAATCCTCAGCGCCACCGGCTGGTTCGATAACCCACAGGTCAGCACCCGTGACGGCATCGTGTTTCTCGACGGGCAGACCGACAGCGAAGAACATAAGACATGGGCCCGTAATCTGGCAACCAACACGCAGGACGTCGTGGCCGTCGTCAATCGCATCGAGGTCGTGCCGGAGGTCAACTGGTCCTTCGCCCCCGCCCTGCAAGCCATCAAGGACGTCATTGTCCAAGTCACAACCTCACTGCCCCTGATCGTGCTGGCCATCGTCATTCTGCCCTTCGCATGGTGGCTCTCCTCATGGGTCGCGGGGCTGCTCAGACGCTGGCTCTTGGGCGGCATGGAATCCCCGCTCCTGCGCGACATTTTCTCCCGCATCCTGGCGCTGCCCATTTTCCTCATCGGCCTTTATGTGGTGCTGCAAGTCGCGGGCCTGACCCAGCTGGCCTTCTCTCTCTTAGGCGGTGCAGGCGTCATCGGCATCGTCGCCGGTTTCGCCTTCCGCGACATCGCCGAAAACTTCCTCGCCTCGCTGCTCTTGAGCATCCGCCGCCCGTTCCGATCCGGTGACTTCATCGAGGTGGGCGGCATGCAAGGCTCCGTGCAATCCATGAACACCCGCTCCACGGTGCTCTTGTCGCCCGAAGGCAACCACATCCAGATCCCCAACGCCACGATCTTCAAGAACACCATCACCAATTTCACCGCCTCCCCCATCAGGCGGGAGGTGATCGACGTGGGCGTGGGCTATGACGCCTCCGTCGCCCATGCCCAGGACATCGTCATGCGCATGCTGGAAACCCACGACGCCGTCACGCCAGAGCCGCATCCGATGGTGCTGGTCGACAGCCTCGGCGCCTCCACGGTCAATATCAAAGCCTATTTCTGGATTGATGCGCGCAATTACTCCGTCCTCAAGGTCAAATCCGCCATATTGCGGCAGGTCAAAAAGGTGCTGACGGAGGAAGGCGTCTCCATGCCCGACGACGCGCGGGAGGTGATCTTCCCACAAGGCGTGCCCATCGTGCAGCTGGGCGGCGCGGCTGAGAAGAAAGCCAAGGCGCTGGCCGACCGCGACATTCGCGACAGCACCGAAGAGGCCCTCGCCGCCGAGCCCGAGCGGTCCGAAACCGAAGGCAATCTGTCCAACGAGCAAGCCGAGGTCGAAACCGCCGCCGCCAAGGTCACGCCCCCCGAAGAGCAGACCGACCTGCTGGCCGAGGCCACCAAACCGGCGGAGTGAACGGTTTTTTCATAGCTGGCCCCCATAAGCGGGGCCATGATCCGTATTCTCCTGCTCCTCCCCCTCGCCGCCTGCGCCGTGCCGCAGCAAAATTGCAAGGCCCAAGCCACCCGCGCGCTCGCCACTGTTCAAACCCTGATCGCGCAGACCCAAACCACCATCGCACGCGGCTACGCGATTGAGCGGCGCTCCAGCACGATCCTCTATACTGAGGTCTGCCCCGACGGCGACGGCACCATCGCCAACAGTTTCTGCGACCGGCTGCAACCCGTCACCACGCAGGTCCCCATGGCCGTCGATCTGAACGCCGAACGCGCCAAGCTGCGTGACCTCAAACGCAAAGAGGCGGCCCTCGCCCCCAAAGCCGCAACCGCATTGCGCCGCTGTCGGGGGTGAGTGCCGCCTCTTCTCAGGCTTGCTGCTTATCTAAAGCGCCGCGTGACCAGCATCAGGATCAAGTTGACGGTCATCACCATCGCTCCAACCCCGTAATCCTCGCCCGCGGGCGTGCCAAAGGCGAAAAGCCAGCCAAAATAGATAACCGCCGCGACCAGCGAGACCGCAAAAGCTGCCGACGCCCGAGACGGTGTGAAAAACAACGCCGCAGAGCCGACCATCCCGGCGATACAGGCCAAGGCATATGCCGCCCAAATCACCATCGGCGCGGCAGCGGCGCCGGCCAGAAATCCGACCACCGCCTGAGAGAGCCCAAACGCGTACCAAAGGGCCGCGACGGGGGCGATAATAGAGGTCCAGCGTGGGAAAGTTGCAGTTGTCATATCAAGTCTCCTTCAAGGGTCAAAGTTACGAGGGGTTAAAATTCAGAGCGGCCAATGCTCGATCGCCTGGCTCTTTTTGGCAAAGCGGGCAAAGAGCGGCCCCAACAGCCCGACCATTTTTCCGGTAAAGGCCGGCCTGCCGGTTTCGCAAAGGGATTTGAGGTTGCTGGCGATGAATTTTTGGCCGGAGACCATCTCCTTCGCCAGCTTGCTGCCCGGCACCAGATCGTCAATCCGCAGCTCAAACTCGGTCCCACCATCTTTTTCGGTCAGCGTGTAGGTCACCGTTACCGGCGGCTCGTCGATGCTCGTCATCGTGAAACTGTGGGCGTAAACATGCGGCGGCTCGAACCGCAGCACCTCGCCCACCACCATCGCGACTTTGCGGTTGGCGCTGACCATCCTGTATTGCGCGCCCTCCCGCATCCCGTCCTTGGTTTCGCACACCGAGCCAAAGAAGAACGGCAGCGCCTCGTCTGTCTTGACCAAACTGTTCCACACGGTCTCCACGGGGGCGTTGATCAGCACGCGGTTGATATGGGTTGTGGCGTCGCTCATGGGTTCGGATCCTTCTTATGCGCAGCGGCCTCGGCCACCGCTTTGATGAGGCTCATACGGTCCAGCCAATGGGCGGAAAACGTGTCCGTCCAACGCTCGTAAATCGCCTGAATTGGTACGGCGTTGAGGTACAGGTGCCGCGACCGGCCCTGCTTCTCGCTGATCACCAACTGCGCCTCTTCCAGCACTTTAAGGTGGTTCATCACCGCAATCCGCGTGACGTCAAACTGCGCGGCCAGCTCGCCCACGCTGAGCCCCGGCTTGTCGCGCAGCAGGTCCAGCATCTCTCGGCGGCTGGTATGCGACAGCGCGGCAAAGACGCGGTCCATTTCGGAATCAGTAAACATGTAATTACATAATTACTTATTAAGCCCTAAGTCAACACCCTTCCTCAAACACACGCCCGCCCAGCGCGGCGCGGTCAAATATGGCAGCAATATGGCAGGACCCCGATTTCTCTAGATATAGGGGAAAGCCTCGATCACCCCACCACATCTACCCCAAGCTGGTGCTGAAAAACCCGGAACACATTGAAACTAAGGTGTTTTCGAAAACACTCCTTTGTGTTACCTTCCGGTCAATCGCTGAAAATCAGCTAAAACAAAAGAAAGATGCAACGACATCTTTCGAGGCAGAAACGGGCAGTCGAGTGTATCTACGACTTTTGGAATCGGTCCGCACGGGCCTGTGGGTTTCCCTATGCGTCATGGCGTTTGCGCTTCTTGCGACGCCGGGCCTGACCGCACCTTACGCAGCACTTGTGATGGACGCGCGCACCGGCAAGGTACTGCATGCCAGAAACGCCGACACACGGCTGCACCCCGCCTCCCTGACCAAAATGATGACGCTCTACGTCGCGTTCGAGGCCATCCGCCGTGGCGAGATCACCCTCGACACCAAGGTGAAAATCTCGCGGAAAGCCGCCGCCGAAGAACCCTCCAAACTGGGCCTCAAAGCCGGCCAGCGCATCGCACTTCGCTATCTGATCCGTGCGGCAGCGGTGAAATCTGCCAATGACGCCGCCACCGCCATCGGCGAGGCGATCTCCGGCTCTGAGGCCGCCTTCGCGCGCCGCATGACCCGTACTGCCAAGGCGCTTGGCATGACCAAGACCACCTTCAAAAATGCGCACGGCCTGACCGAGAAAGGCCACATGTCCACCGCCCGCGACATGTCTGTTCTGGGCCGCCACATGATCTACGACTATCCGCAATATTATAACCTGTTCTCGCGCCAGACGACCCATGCGGGCGTCGCGCAAGTGCGCAACACCAACCGCCGCTTCTTGCAAAACTATCGCGGCGCGGACGGCATCAAGACCGGCTACACCCGCGCGGCAGGTTTCAACCTTGTCTCCTCCGCCGAGCGCGGCAATGAACGCATCATCGCGACCATGTTCGGCGGCAGCTCGACCGCCGCCCGCAACGCCCGCGTGGCGGAGCTACTGGATATGGGCTTCAAACGCGCGCCCTCAAATGCCGCGCTGCGCAAGCCTGCCATGCCCGCCTATACCGGCGAGAAGATCGAGCCGAAAGTGATCAAGGTCAAACCCGTCGTCACCGCCGTGACCTCCAGCTACCGCCCCACCATGCGCCCCGAAAAAGCCCCGTCGCCTGAGATGCTGCTGGCCCTCGTGGATGATGTCTCCAAGAACGTCGCCAGCAAGATCGAGGACGCGGCCGAAGAGGAGGCCAAACCAGAGGTCGAGGTTGCCCGTGCCCCCGCCCTGTCGCTGGTCACCCCCATCAAACGCCCCGAAGGTCTGGTGCAAGCCACGCTGGAGCCAAAGCCCGAGCAACCCAAGCCCGGCGCGCGGCAGATCATCACCCGCGCCTCCACCTCAGGGGGGCGTCATTGGGGCATCAGTCTTGGCTATCACGTCACCAAGCACGACGCCGAGCGCGTGTTGCTGCAAACCGCCCTGCAAGAGATCGAAACGCTGGATGAGGCCTTGCGCAAAGTCGCCAACAAGCCGCGCGGCTGGGAGGCCAATTTCGTGGGTCTGACCCAAGACCGTGCGCAACTCGCCTGCGCCCGACTATCGTCGCGCGGGATAAGCTGCGAGCCACGTGGCCCTGCAGGCTAGGCCTCCTTCAGGTCCAAAGCCGCCGCCAAAAGCGTCTGCGTGTATTCGGTCTGCGGGTTGGTAAACACCTGCTCCGCCTCGCCTGTTTCTACAACGTCGCCTTGCTTCATGACGATCATCTTATGGCTGAGCGCGCGCACCACCTTCAGGTCGTGGCTGATAAACAGATAAGCCAGCCCGTATTTCTTCTGCAGGTCGCGCAGCAGGTCAACGATCTGCACCTGAACGGTCATGTCCAGCGCGCTCGTCGGCTCATCCAGCACCACCAGTTTGGGCCGCAGGATCATCGCCCGCGCAATCGCGATCCGCTGCCGCTGCCCGCCGGAAAACTCATGCGGGTAGCGGTGCATCATCTCCGGCTCCAGCCCGACCTCTTTCATGATATCCGACACCATCTCACGCGAGGATTGCCCGGCTTGTGTCCCGTGAATGGCCAGCCCCTCGGCAATGATCTGCTCCACCGTCATCCGCGGGCTGAGCGAGCCGAACGGGTCCTGAAACACGATCTGCATATCCGCCCGCAAAGGCCGCAGCGCACGCGAGGAGAGCCCCTGAATGTTCTGGCCTTCCAGAAAGATTGGCCCCTCACTCGAAATCAGTCGCATCACCGCCAGCGCCAGCGTGGTTTTGCCCGAGCCGGACTCTCCCACGACGCCCAACGTCTCCCCCGCGCGCACCGAAATCGTCGCGGCGTTCACCGCTTTCACATGGCCGACCGTCTTTTTCATCAGCCCACGTTGGATCGGGAACCAGATGCGCAGCGCCTCGGTCGAGACGATCTCCTTGGCCCCGGCAGGCACAGGTTCCGCCACACCCGTGGCCTCTGCGGCCAGCAGTTTTTGCGTATAGGGATGCTGCGGATTGTCGAAAATCTCAGCCGTCAAGCCGTGCTCCACGATCTCGCCATGCTGCATCACATATACCCGGTCCGCGATTTTGCGCACCACGCCAAGGTCATGGGTGATGAACAGCAGCCCCATATCCTCGGTCTCTTTCAGCTCCGCCAGAAGGCTGAGGATCTGCGCCTGAATGGTCACGTCCAGCGCTGTCGTCGGCTCATCCGCGATCAGCAGCTCCGGCCCGTTGGCCAGCGCCATCGCAATCATCACACGTTGTCTCTGCCCGCCTGACAGCTGGTGCGGGTAAGACCCCAACCGGCTTTCCGCGTCGCGAATGCCAACCTTTTCCAGCAACTCAATCACCCGCGCCCGCGCATCACCACCGGACAATCCCTGATGCAGGCTCAGGCTTTCCGTGATCTGCTTTTCCAGCGTGTGCAGCGGGTTCAGCGAGGTCATCGGCTCCTGAAAAATGAAGCTGATATCGTTGCCGCGCACCGCCATCAACTCGCGCTCCGTGGCATTAGACAGGTCCCGGTCGCAGTAGCGCACCGCCCCACCGACAGTGGCCGATGACGGCAGCAACTGCACCGTGCTCAAAGCCGAGACCGACTTGCCCGATCCCGACTCCCCCACCAGCGCAACCGTTTCACCCTTATCCACGTGAAAGCTGACACCCTTCACGGCCTGCGTCACCGCGCCGTCCTGACGAAAGCTGACCGTCAGGTTTCTGACGTCCAGGAGCCGGGTCGCCGCGTCATTCATTGAAAGGTCTTTCTGGGGTCAAACGCGTCGCGGATGCCTTCAAAAATGAAGACCAGAAGCGACAGCATGATGGCAAAGGTGAAAAACGCGGTGAAGGCCAGCCACGGCGCTTGCAGGTTCTGCTTGGCTTGTAGTGTCAACTCCCCGAGCGACGGGGCAGACGAGGGCAAGCCGAAGCCCAAAAAGTCCAGCGTCGCCAGCGCGCCGATGGTGCCTGTCACGATAAATGGCAGGATGGTCAGCGTGGCCACCATCGCGTTGGGCAGCATGTGGCGGAACATGATCGTGGCGTTCGACACGCCCAAGGCCCGCGCCGCGCGGACATATTCAAAATTCCGCGCCCGCAGAAATTCGGCGCGCACCACGCCCACCAGCGCAGGCCAGCCGAAGAGGATCGACAAAAAGACCAGCAGCCAGAAACTTCGCCCCAGAATGGCGAACATGATGATGATGACATAGAGGCTCGGGATGGCACTCCAGATTTCCAAAACCCGCTGGAAGATCAGGTCGATCCGCCCGCCAAAATACCCCTGCACCGCCCCCGCCGCGACGCCGATGATCGTGGCGGCCACCGT
>CAYXIZ010000076.1:0-11299 GCA_964465485.1 uncultured Rhodobacterales bacterium
GTAAAAAGGCGCAGCCGAAGCCGCGCCTGTGTAACTCGTTACCCCTCCGAGGCCTATTTCCAGCCGGCCTCGTTGAATATCTTTTGCGCCATTGGGACATTCTTTGCAACCGCAGAGAGGTCGATTTCATCCGCTTTGAAGCTTCCAAGCGCCTCTACACTTTCGCTAATGGAAACAGTAGCCACGGCTGGGAACTCATCGTTTCCAGCTGAGAAATACTGCTGCGCCGAATCGGATGCGAGATATTCCATGAACTTGATCGCATTCTCGCGATTTGGCGCATGGGCCGCCACACCGCCGCCAGACAGGTTCATATGCGCCCCTTCTGCCTCCTGAGCGGGGAAGATCCAACCTACTTTGTCGATCTCCGCCGACAGCCCGTCCACATCTTTGCGCAGCGCCCGCGCGAAGTAATAGGTGTTCGCCACGGAGATATCGCACTCCCCCGAGATGATGGCGCGCAGCTGGTCCGTGTCGCCGCCCTCAGGGTCACGCGCGAAATTGGCCACAAAGCCCGCCGCCCATTCCTTGGCCGCCGCTTCGCCGTGGTTCTCGATCACAGCCGACAGCAATGTCTGGCTGTAGACATTCGAAGAGGACCGGTGACAGACCATGCCTTTGTACTTCGGATCCGCCAGAGAGACATAATCCATCGGCGGCTCGGACACGTCGGCCTTGTCATAGAAGATGATCCGCGCGCGCTGCGAGAAGCCGAACCACTGGTTGTCGCTGTCTTGCAGATTGGCCGGGATACGCTCCTCTAGCACCGCGCTGTCGATGGCCTGCAACACGCCCGCATCTTTCGCCCGCTCCAGCCGTGATGTGTCCACGGTCAGCAAGATATCGGCGGGGGAGTTGCGGCCTTCGGCCTCCATCCGCGCAATCAGCTCGTCGGCTTTGCCTTCGATCCGGTTGATGGTGATGCCGGTCTGATCGGTGAAGTCGGAATAGAGCCGCTCGTCAGTGTCGTAGTGACGCGAGGAATACAGGTTCAGCTCCCCTTCTGCATAGGCCGCAAGCGGGCCTGTCAGAAGCGCAACAGAGGCGAGGGCGAGGGCGGGTTTCGTGCCAAAAGATGACATGGGATTCTCCAGCATTGAATAACTTAGTGTTTTACTTGGTAATCAGATTTTTGGGCCATGGCAAGAAAGATGATTAAAATAGTCAGGTAATTACCCTTCACTGATCTGACGCGATCAGAAACGTCGCCGCGCGGCTGTGATGCAGCACCGCTTGCCCGTTGGGCAGGTCGTTCTCTTCAACCTTCAAAGCCACCGCCTCCGCGTCGAAGCCGAGAGCCTCCCAGCGTTGAGACAGCCTTCGGCGCAGCTCCGCCTCAGAGACGTCAATCATCACGGTCAGATCGAACTGCGCGAAAAGCTGGTCCCAAGGCGCGCGGTCCAGAAGCAGGTAATTGCCTTCGACCAGCAACAGCTCGACCTCCTGAGGGATGATCGCGGCCCCTGCCCGCGCGACCTCCAGCTGGCGATCAAACAGCGGGATGGCGACCTCAGGCTCTGTATTGGCTTTGAGCCGCCCCAAAAGATGCGCAAAGCCGCCCACGTCGAACGTATGCGGCGCGCCTTTTCGGGGCCGGTCGCCGCGGGCCTCCAGCACGGCGTCGTCATAGTGAAACCCGTCCATCGGGATGATCGCCGCGCGGTTGGGATGGGTCTGGTTCAGCTGTTCGGCAAGCGCCTCGGCCAGGGTGGATTTGCCGCTGGCAGGTGGCCCGGCAAGCGCCACGAGATACCGCCCGGCGGGCATGTCTTGCAGGTGGCGCGCAAGGTTTCTGGCGGTTATAGTTTGGGTCATGGAACCTCCCCGAAGATCGCTTGTTTTGCTATGCTGAACGCTAACGTCACGCCCCCGGCCCTGCTAGGCGAAACCGCCTGTTCCGCAAGCAATCGTCAGACCAACGGTCACATTTCAACATAAAATGAACAAACTGAGCGGAAAAAACCCCTTGTTAAAATCGGGCCAGTATACAGTTTGAAACGAGTAAGAGCAGGCAGCAGATGACCAAACTAGTCTTCCACCTGGGCGCCCCGTGCCCCAGCTTTGAGCAGCTGACATTCTCGTTGCGCAAGAACAGCTTCCTGATGAGCGAACATGACGCGATGATCCGGCGTCCCAGCCAGTACAGGACCGTGATTGACAACGCCCTGATGGCGCAAAGCCTTGGCCAGTTCACCAAGGCCGACCGCAGAGAGCTGTTGCGCAAGCTGACCATGGACAAAGAGCACAACCGGGTGCTGCTGTCCCATCCAGGCCTGCTGGACGAGCCCGCCAATATTTTTCGGGACGGCGTCTTTTATGGCCGCGCCGGGGAGGCCACGAAGGCCCTGCGCGCGCTGCTGCCCGACAGCGAGATGGAATTCATGCTGACGCTGCAAAACCCTGTCACGATGGTGTCGGACCTGCTCAGCACCATGCGGTTCACCAGCCGCGCGCAATTCATGAACGGGCTGCCTCTTGAGGCGATGCGCTGGTCGGATGTGGTCTCCATGATCCGCAAGGCCAACGGCTATAGCGACATCACCATCTGGGCCCATGAGGAGGCTCCGGTGATCTGGCCCATGATCCTGCGCCATGTCGCCGACCTTGAGAACGACGCAGAGCTGGAGGGCGATCTGGACCTCGTGGCACCGCTGATCGGTGACTACCCCGCCAAACGGCTGAAGGAATTTCTGGCCAAGCAGGTCAATCTGACCCCCGCCGGGAGACTGGAAATCATCGAAGGCTTCCTTGGCCGGTTCTTTGACCCGGACGCGGCGGAGCAGGAGATCGATCTGGACGATATTGACCCCGACGCCGTTGAGGCCATCTCCGATGCTTATGAAAACGACATTGAGCGCTGCAAGTCGATGGAAGGCGTGAAGGTGATCTCTGCCTTCTGACGCCTGCCATTTCTAACTCCCCAGCGGCTAGGCCTTATTGGGCTTGGTATCGGGCATATCAGGGATGATCTTATCTTCCTCAGGGGTACTGAGTGTGGACCACGTGTCATCGCGCGGCGGCGCGGGCGGGGTTTCGCAGGCCTCGCGGTGAATGCTGACCTTGGCGATGAAATTCGCCGAAATTGGAGCGGTCACGAAGAGGAACGCCATGATCAGCAACTCATGCATGGAGCTGTCGCCCAAGCTGTAGGAATGCAGGATCGACGCCAAAAGCAGCATGCCAATGCCAATCGTGCCCACCTTGGTGGGCGCATGCAGCCGGGTCATCGGATCATTGAACTTCAGCAGCCCAATGGCCCCGACCAGAATGAAGATCGACCCGATGAACAGGCACAGGGCGGTGGCGTAGCTTGTCACGATCTCGACGCTCATTCGATGATGTCCCCCCGCAAGATGAACCGCGCCAGCGCCACGGTCGACACAAAGCCGAGCATCGCGATCAGCAGCGACACCTCGAAATAAATCTGCACGCCCTGATGGATGCCCAGCACCACGACCAGCCCGATGGCATTGATCACCATCGTGTCCAGCGCAAGAATCCGGTCGCCGGGCGTCGGGCCCAGCACCAGCCGGACCATCGCTAGAAGCTGCCCCAGCACCAGTGTCACAAAGGTCACCACCAGCGCGATATCCACGAGGCCAAATGCGTCAGTCATGAAAAGATCTCCTTCAGGCGGGCCTCGTAGCGGGTTTTGATCAGCTCGCGCTCCGCCTCCGGGTCATCGGTGTGCAGCACGTGGACCAGCAGGCTGTGCCCCTCATCCGACAAATCTGCCGAGACCGTGCCCGGCGTCAGGGTGATCGTGCCCGCCAGCACTGTGATCGCCTCAGGCTGCACCAGCTCCAGCGGCACCACGATCCAGGCCGGTTTCAGCTTGGCATTGGGCACCGTCAGCACGATCCACGCCACCTGAATATTGGCCACGATAATGTCCCACAGCACCATCATGCTGTAGCTGAACATCTTGCCGACGCGAAAACCCTTGGGCGTGTCTGGCCACCAGATCGACGTGCCCCACGGGATGATCACCCCGAGGATCAGCCCGAACACCGCCATCCCCGCCGAAAATTCATTTTGCAGCAGGATCCAGACCACCGCCAAAAGCAGGGTCAGGAACGGGTGCGGCAAGAGCCAGTAAAACGCGCGGGTCATACTATTTCTCCTCCGTCTTCGGTGTGCTCAGCTTGCCCGGCGTGTCCACCACCGTGGAGATATAGGGCTCCGGCGCAAAGAGCTGCGCGGCCATGGTGGTGGTGTAGCCATGCACCTTGCCCGCAAAAACAGTATGCGCAATGAGCATCGCGATCAGCCCGCCGACGGCCACATAGGACAGGGTGGCGGGGCGCTGGAATGTCTGCCCCGTGGGCTCCACGCTATGGGCTTTCCAGAACAGGATGCTGCCCGCCCGCGAGAACCCGACAATGCTGACAAGGCTGGAGATCAAGACCACGGCCCAGATCCACACCATCTTGTCGGAATTATAGCCCGCATCAAGCACCAAGAGCTTGCCCAAGAACCCCGACAGCGGCGGCAGGCCCGCCATAGCGATGGCCCCCACGAAGAACAGCGCCGCCGTGAGCGCGTTGCCGGAGATGGCGGGTTGCGGGGTCAGCTCCAGATTGGCCCGGCCCGTGCGCACCAGATCAGAGATCAGGAACAACGTGGCCCCCGCCAGCGTCGAATGCACGATATAGTAAAGCGCCGCGGCGACGCTTTGCGGGGTGAAGAGCGAGATCGCCACCATCACCATGCCCATCGAGCCGATGACGGAGAAGGCCACCAGACGGTCCAGCTTCTTGGCGGCCAGCACGCCTGTCATGCCGATAGCCAGCGAGACGAGTGCGGCGGGCAAAAGCCAGACGTCGTGCAGGCCGGAGGTGACCTCCAGATCGGGCGGGAAGACCATCGTGTAGACCCGGATGATCGCATAGGCCCCCACTTTGGTCATGATCGCAAAGAGGGCTGCGACGGGTGCGGGCGCCTCCGCGTAGCTGGACGGCAACCAGAAATGCAGCGGCACAAGTGCGGCCTTGATCGCAAAAACCAGCAGAAGCAACACGGCGGCGACCCGGATGCCGACGGTTTCCTCCGGCGTGATCAGCGTCACGCGCTGCGCCAGATCGGCCATGTTCAGCGTGCCGGTTTCCGCATAGATCGCGCCAAGCGCGAACAGAAACAGCGTGGAGCCGATGAGGTTGAAGAGCACATATTGCACCCCGGCCTTCATCCGCGCATTGCCGCCCGCATGGATCATCAACCCGTAAGACGCGATCAGCAGCACCTCGAAAAACACGAAGAGGTTGAACAAATCACCCGTCAGGAACGCGCCGATAATGCCCATCAGCTGGAACTGGAACAGCGCATGGAAATGCCGCCCCCGGTCATCCCAGCCGGACCCGATAGCGTAAAGCAGCACAAACAGCGCCAGCACCGTTGTGAGCAGGACCATCATGGTGGACAGGCGGTCTCCCACCAGCACGATGCCGAAGGGCGCGGCCCAATCGCCCAGTTGATAGAGCAGCACCGTGCCGTCCGACGTGGCCACAGCAAGGCCAGCGGCAAGAGCGACCAGCGCCAGCACGCCCACAACAGAGAAGGCGCGCTGGATGCCGATATGATAGCGCGCGGCCAGCACAATGAACGGTGCCAGCAATGCAGGCAAAATGACGGGGGCGATGAGCCAATGGGTCATGACGTGCCCTCCGCGCTGTCTTCATCTGTGGCGGGCTGGTCATCCACATGGTCGTCATCCGACCCCAGAAACGCGCCGAGGCCGATCATCACCACAACAGCCGTCATCCCGAAGGAAATCACGATGGCCGTCAGCACCAAAGCCTGCGGCAACGGGTCGGCATAGAGGCTGATATCGTCGCGCAAGATCGGCGGCGCGGCGGTGGTCAGCCGGCCCGAGGCAAAGAGGAACACGTTGACCGCATAGGTCAGCAGCGAGATGCCAAGGATCACCGGGAAGGTGCGCAGCCGCAGCAACAAATAGAGCCCACCGGCGGTCAGAATGCCGATGGCGGAGGCCACAAGAAGTTCCATCAGCGTGCCCCCCCTGCTGCTGCATCCGGTTGCGGATCATCCCGCGACGGGTCGATATCCATCGGATGTTCGCTATCGGGCACATGTGCCCTGCGCGCCAGCCGCGAGAAGCTCTCAAGCGACAGCATCACCGCACCGACCACGGCAAGGAACACGCCAAGATCAAACAGCGCGGCGGTGGCCAGCTCGAACTCCTGGAAGGGCGGGATGCGGACATAAGTGAAGTCCGAGGTCAGGAAGGGCTTGCTGACAAACCACGACCCGATGCCGGTCAGGCCCGCGATCAACACGCCCGCGCCGATCACCCCGTGATAGGGGTAGCGCAGCCGCGCGGAGGTCCAGGAAAACCCGCTCGCCATATATTGCATCACCACCGCGATGGAGACGACGAGGCCGGAGATAAACCCGCCCCCCGGCTCGTTATGGCCGCGCAGAAAGATGTAGAAGCCGACCATCAGGATCACCGGCATGATCACCCGCGTCAGCACCACCATCATCATCGGATGCATGTCGCCCGCGCGAGGCTGGTCCGGCTTGCGGTTCAACAGCCGCGCGCGCACCGGGCCGCCCAAAAGCGTCTCCGTCAGCGCGTAGATCAGCAGCGCGGCGATGCCCAGCACGATGATTTCGCCATAGGTGTCAAAGCCCCGGAAATCGACAAGGATCACATTGACCACATTGGTCCCGCCGCCGCCCTTATAGGAATTGGCGAGGTGGAATTCCGAGATCGGCGTCGTGACCGCGTCGCGCAGCAGGTAGTGATAGGCCAGCGCAAACGTGGCGAGGCCCCCGGCGATTGCGATCCCCGCATCGCGCACCCGGCGCAGAACGGTGCTTTCAACAGGCGTGGTCTTGGGCAGGAAGTTCAGCGCCAAGAGCAGCAAGATGATCGTCACCACCTCGACGGTGAATTGCGTCATTGCCAAGTCAGGCGCGCTGAAGAACACGAACCCGATGGAGACCATCAGCCCCACAATGCCAATGAGGATCAGCGACAACAGGCGGTTGCGGTGCATCAACACCATGCCGCCCGTGGCGGCCACCAGCATCAGCCAACCCGCGATCGGCACCGGCCCCGCAGGCTGCAATTCGCGGGTGGGCGCGCCCACTGTGCCGGTGCTCCATGCGTGGAACCCGGCGGCGACAATCGCCACGGCACCGATTGCGGCGTAGCGCGAGAACGCGCCATTGTGCAGCGGCAGGATGATGGCTTGGGCAAGGCGGGCAACGGCCTCCACGATGCTCTCGAAAATGGCCTTGGCCTCGGGGCGCGGGGCGGCGTCCCAAAAGCGCAGCGCGGGGTTGAACACGGCCAGCAGCAGCAGGCCCCCGACCACCGCCGCGATGGACATGAACAGGGCAGGCACCAGCCCGTGCCAAATCTTGAAATAGGCTGTCGGCACCTCAGCCTCGCCACCCAGAACGGCAGCCGTGACCATCTTCACAAACGGCTCCGCCACGAAGGGGGCCACGCCGATGACGACGACCAACACCACCAGAATGGCAGGCGGCAACCAGAGGCCGGGGCCGGGATCATGCGGCTTGGCGGGGTAGTCGTCGCGGACGGGGCCGAGGAACACATGGCCGATCAGGCGGAAGCAATAGGCGGCCGAAAACAGCGAGCCGATTGTGGCCAGCACCGGCACCAGCAGCGGTATGCCGAAAAGGGTCGTGTCCGTGGCCTCCTCCAGCATCATTTCCTTGGACAGGAAGCCATTCAAGAGCGGGATCCCCGCCATGGACAAGGCGGCCAAGGTCGCAACCACAAAGGTCACCGGCATCAGCACCCGAAGGCCGCCAAGACGTCTGATGTCGCGGGTATGCGTCTCGTGATCAATGATCCCCGCCGACATGAAGAGCGCCGCCTTGAACGTGGCGTGGTTGAGAATGTGGAACATCGCGGCCATCGCGCCAAAGGCGGTGCCGGTGCCCAAAAGCATGGTGATCAGCCCCAGATGCGACACGGTGGAAAACGCCAAGAGCGCCTTGAGGTCATGTTTGAACAGCGCGATCACCGCGCCCAGCACCATGGTGACAAGCCCTGCGGTGGTGACGATCATGAACCACTCGGGCGTGCCCGACAGAACCGGCCACATGCGGGCCATCAGGAAGATGCCCGCTTTGACCATCGTGGCCGAATGCAGATAAGCGGAGACCGGCGTGGGCGCGGCCATCGCGTGTGGCAGCCAGAAATGGAACGGGAACTGCGCGGATTTGGTAAAACACCCCACAAGGATCAGGATCAGCGCGGGCAGATAAAGCGGGTCGGCTTGGATCAACTCGCGGTTTTGCAAGATGACGCTGAGGTCATAGCTGCCCGCAATCTGACCAAGGATCAGCATGCCGCCAATCATCGCGAGCCCGCCCATGCCCGTCACGGTCAGCGCCATACGCGCGCCTTGGCGGCCCTCGGGCAGATGCTTCCAATAGCCGATGAGCAGGAAAGACGACAGCGAGGTCAGCTCCCAAAACACCAGCAAAAGCAGGATGTTATCGCTCAGAACGATACCGACCATCGCGCCTTGGAAAAGCAGCAAATAGGTGAAAAACTCGCCCATATTGTCGTCGCGGCTGAGATAGTGCCGCGCATAGGCGATGATCAAAAGCCCGATCCCGAGGATCAGCAGCGCGAAGAAAAACCCCAGCCCGTCGAGCATCAGGGTGAAGTTCAGCCCCAGCTCAGGCAGCCAGTCGATGCGCGCGGTGACGACCTCCCCGGCCCAGACGGCGGGCAGGTTGGTCAAGAGCCCTAAGAAGGCCAGAAGCGACACGGTGAAGGTGACCCCGGCACAGGCCGCGCGACCTGCTGAGTTCATTAATCCGGGAAGAAGTGCCCCTAAAAATGGCAGTGCGACGAGAATAAAAAGGGACACTGACGCTCCTGAGCTATTGAGGTGGTTTTTTCTTACCCCAAGCTGTGGTGGAATTGCAAAAGCTCAAGGGGGCCAATGTCGATTTTTGCGTCCCTATCGTCAATAATTTGCAAAAAATTGCAGCAACCCGAGCGTTTTTTAGGCGCAGCCCCTTGCCCGCCATTGTGCGCGTCGCCCCGGCTTTCTAAACCGGGCGCATGAAACGCTTTGATGTGATCGTCATAGGCTCCGGCCCCGCTGGAAGTGCCGCCGCGCGGATGGCGCGCGAGCAGGGGCTGTCGGTGGCGATTATCGACAAGGCCAGCTTCCCGCGAGACAAGCTGTGTGGCGGGCTGTTCACCGGGCGCAGCCAAAAGGCGCTGCGCGACATTTTCGGTGTGGAGGTGACGCCGGAGCTGTTCCTGACCTCCACCCATATGCGCTTTTCGGCCAGCGGCGCGCCTCTGGCCAATATCGAGAACGCGCCGCCCATGCATCTGACCATGCGCCGCGATCTCGACGCGATGCTGCATGCCCAAGCCGTCCAAAGTGGCGCGGAGGCGTTTCTGGGCAGCGCCGTTACCGGGATTGATCTGGCCGCACGCACCGTCACGCGGCGCGGCGGCGACGCGCTGGAATATAAGGTGTTGATCGGCGCGGATGGCGTGGGCTCCGTGGTGGCGCGCGCGCTGTTCGGGCGGGCCTTTGACCCTGACAAAACCGCCTTCGGCCTCGAGATCGAGACCCCGCTGGCACCCACCCATGACGACGCCGTCGAGATTGACTTCGACGCGGCGGAATGGGGCTATGGCTGGTCCTTCCCGAAGCGCCACACCCGCACGGTCGGCATCTGCGGCCTGCCGCCGCAAAACCCGGATATCAAGGCCAGCATGGCGCGCTATGTCGCGCAGGTCGAGGGCGACCCGGAGCTCAGCTACAAGGGGGCCTACCTGCCTTTTGGAGAGTACAAGAAAACCCCCGGCCAAGGCGCGGTGCTGCTGGCGGGCGACGCCGCCGGGCTGGTCGATCCGATCACCGGGGAGGGCATTGCGCTGGCCATGGAAAGCGGCGCCTTGGCGGCAAAGGCAGCGGCGCAGGCGATTTTCGCTGATGCGCCTGAGACAGCGATGACGCGGTACAAACCGCTGATCCGGCCGATTCAAAAATCACTCGATCAGGCGCGGCTCTGGCGGCTGATCATGTTTCCCAAAGCCACGCAGGGGCATTTCAAAAAGGCCTTCGCGCGCGGCTCGCATCTGCAAATGAAATACCTGCACCTGCTCGCAGGCGAGGCCGATTACGCCGATCTGAGAGGGGAGCTGTTGCGGCGCATGCCGCGTCTGGCCTGGCGCTTTGCCAAGCACAAGATGGGCCTGCGCCAACCCGGATAGGGCCGCCGCAGGCTGAAACTGTCTTAGTCCTTCAGAACAAACGTGACCTTCAGGATCACGCGGTATTCCGAGATTTTGCCGTCCTCGACGGTGCATTTCATATCCTGCACCCAAGCGCTGGTGACGTTTTTCAACGTTTTCGACGCCCGTTTGACGCCGGCCTCGACAGCATCCTCAAAGCTTTTGGACGAGGATGAAATGATCTCTGTGACTCTTGCGACGGACATGGGGGTCTTCCTTTTCTGTAAAAATGAATGCGCAGCTTATAGACCCGGCACGGGCGTTCAAGGGGAACCCCGGCGCGGTTTGCTCACCCCGGTCAGCGGCGCATATGCAGCAACTGCATCAACCGGCTTTGCCGCGAGAACGGGTCTTGTACGACCCCCGCCTTGCCCGCGCCGTCACGGATCACCCGGCGGGCCAGCAGTAAGGCGATGGCGGCAAACACCACCCCGCCCAGCGCCTGCCCGATCAACACCCCGGCGGCCCCAAACAGATACGCTCCCAGCGCCACGGTTGGCATCGTGCCCAGCGTGTGGCGGCCCCAATTGACCCATGTGGAATAGAACGGGTGGCCCAGATTGTTAAACGCCGAATTGGCCACGAAGATCGCGCCGTTAAAGTAGAACAGCAGCGCCAGCGGACCGCAGAAGAGATAGATCAGCGTCACGCCAATCCCCTGCGCCCCGAACAGCGCCACGATCGGGTCGCGCAGCACAAAGAGCACGAGGCTGACAAACAGCACATAGAGCCCGATGAAGAGCAGCCCGTCACGAAAGGCGCGGGCCACACGGTCATGCCGCCCGCCTCCGAAATTCTGGCCGATGATCGGGCCAAGCGCACCCGACAGCGCGAAGATCACCGCAAAGGACAACGGCGTGAGGCGAGAGACCACGGCCATGCCCGCCACCGCCTCCTCGCCATGTTGCGCCATGGCGCGGGTGACGTAGCCTTGGCCTATGGGCGTGGCCAGTTGTGTCAGGATTGCGGGCAGCGCGATGGAGAAGACCGGGACGAAATCGCGCAAAAATGCAGGCATATGCGGCGCGC
>CAYXIZ010000077.1:0-10695 GCA_964465485.1 uncultured Rhodobacterales bacterium
AACCGGGGGTGCTGCCAATGGGTCATGCCGGGCATCACGATGGCCTCGAAATCGGCCATGATCGCCGCCATGTCTTCGCCCTGCATCGGAGGGGCCGTGGCCAATTGCGCGGCAATCTCGCCGGGCTTGGTTGCGGGCCTGACGGGACGGTCGCGCAGCGTCTTGTGATACTGCGCGCCCCAATCGGCGACGTGTTTACTCCAGTCGGCGTACTCGTCCCAGTTCAAGGCTCAAGCCCCCCGCGATTGTCACTGCAGCAGCGAGGGCAGCCACAGTGAGATGGCCGGCACATAAGTGACCAGCAGGAGCGCGCCAAGGATGGCGATGTAGAAAGGCCAGATCGACTTGAGCGCCTCTTCGATGCGGATGCGGCCCACGGCGCAGCCCACAAACAGGCAGGTCCCCACCGGAGGCGTGCAGAGCCCCAGCCCGAGATTGATCAGCAGCATGATCCCGAACTGCGTCGGATCCATGCCCAAGCTTTTGCAAATGGGCAGGAAGATCGGGGTACAGATCAAGATCAGCGCAGCCATATCCATGATCATGCCCAGCATCAGCAAGATGATGTTGATCATCAGCAAGATCACCAGCGGGTTGTCGGAGATGGAGACCAGCAGATCGCTGAGCACCGTCGGCACCTGATAAAGCGCCAGCAGATAGCCAAAGGAGCTGGCAAAGGCGATCAGGATCATCACCATCGCCGTGGTGCGCACGGCCCCGGTGACGGCCAGCACGAATTTATGCCAGGTCAGCGAGCGGTAATAGAAGGTGCACAAAAGCAGCGCATAGATGGCACCAAACGCCCCGGACTCGGTGACGGTGAACACGCCAGACAGGGTGCCGCCCACGATGATCACAGCGGTGATGAAACCGGGGATTGCGTCTGCGGCGCTGCGGCCTACTTCTCCCCAGCCGGGGAACGGCTCCTTGGGGTAGTTGTGCTTAACCGACAAAATATAGGCCGCAATGGCAAGGCAAACGCACATCAGAATGCCCGGCACCACGCCCGCAAGAAACAGACCGGAGACAGAGATGCCGCCACCGGCAGCCACGGCGAAAATGATCATGTTATGGCTGGGCGGGATCACAATCCCCGCAATGGAGGATGTGACCGTGACGTTGACCGCGAAATCGGGCCGGTAGCCGCGCTCTTTCATGACCGGGATCATCAGCGAGCCCAGCGCGGAGATATCAGCCACCGCAGAGCCCGAGATGCCACCAAACAGCATCGAGGAGAAGATGTTGACCATCGCCAACCCGCCTTTGATATGGCCCACCAAAGCGGTGGCCAGCCGGACCAGCCGGATGGCGATACCGCCATGCAACATGACCTCGCCCGCGAAGACAAAGAACGGGATGGCCAGCAGCGAGAAGACGGAGACGCCAGCTGTCGCGCGCTGGAAGGTGATGAGCATCGGAAAGCCCTCCCACCAGAAGGCGGAGGCAGCGGCAATGCCCATGGCAAAGGCCACCGGCATGCCGATCACGACGCCGAAGCCGAAGACGCAAAGGAGTATTGTCAGGCCCATCTCTATTGCTCCTGCGCGGGCACATAGAGGTGCCAGTCTTCATGAAATGTCAGAACCCGCAGCAGCGCGCGCACACCCGCGAACAGGAACACCAGCCCGCCACAGGAGGTGATCGCAAGCGTGCGGTAGCTCTCGGAGATGTTGAGCATGGGCAGACGCGAGCTCCATCCGAACTCCATCAGCTCCATGCCTGCGATCAGCATGATGATGCCAAAAGCGGCCATCATCAGGTCAATCGCGATCATCAGAAGTTTTTGCAATTTTGCCGGCAGCATGTCGCGAAACAGGGTGACGCCCAGATGGGTGTTTTCCCGCACCCCGGCGGCCGCCCCCAGAAAGGCGATGTAGCAGATCAGCAAAAGCGCCAGCTGCTCGACCCATGTAGGCGTGACATTCATGACGTAGCGGCCAAAGACCAGCCAGCCAAAGGTTGCGATCAGCACCACAAGCGCCACGGAAGCGACCCAGATACACAGCAAGGACACCCAGCCCAACAGCTTTTCCAAAACCTCAATCATCCCTGCCCCGCCTGATATGATGCGCCCCCACAAAAAAGCCGCCCGCTCCTGTTTATAGGTGCGGGCGGCGTCTTATTGCACGGCTTAGTTTGTGCCGCGGATCAGGTTGACCAGATCGGTCAGCTCCGGGTTGGCTTCCAGAAAGCCGTCATAGACACCGGCCATACGCTCCTGGAACGGGCCTTTGTCAGCGATCTTGTTGATCGTCACGCCACCGGCTTCGACGTTCTTCATCGCCGAGGCTTCGCGGGCCTGCCACAGCTCACGCTGCTGTGCGGCGCTGTTGCGCGCGGCCGTGGCAACAATCTCTTGCTGCTCCGGGGTCATCGCGTCCCAGGCCTTCATGCTGACGCAGACGCATTCCGGGATGATCAGGTGCTCGGTCAGCGAGTAGAACTGAGCAACCTCGAAATGGCTGACGGATTCGTAGGAAGGCGGGTTGTTCTCCGCGCCATCCACAACGCCGGTCTTGATCGACTGATAGACCTCGCCGAACGCCATGGGTGTTGCGTTGCCGTCAAGCGCCTCGACCATGCCGACGAACAGATCATTGTTCATGACGCGCAGCTTCAGGCCTTCGACATCGGCAGGCGAGTTGATCGGACGGATCGAGTTGTAGAAAGAGCGCGCGCCGCTGTCATACCATGCCAGCGCCTTCATGCCCTTTTTCTCCATACCGGCGGAGATCGCTTCGCCCACGGCGCCATCCATCAGCTCATACATTTCCGGGATGCCCGGGAAGATGAACGGCAAGGAGACGACGTTGGTCTCAGGGATAGAAGTCCCCATTGGTCCAAGGTTGAACTGGCCAATGTCCAGCGCGCCCAGACGAACCTGCTCGATGGCATCGGGCTGGCTGCCCAGAACGCCATTGTGGAACAGCTTGATGGTGACCTCGCCGCCGGTCTTATCCGCCACTTCGGCAGCGAAAGATTCCAGCGCAATAGAGTTTGGATAATCCTCGACATGGATGTTCCATGCGCGCAGCTCAGCCGCGGCGGCAGGTGCTGCGAGGGCCGCAACGGACAGCCCGGCGGCCACCGCAACGCGTTTTGCATTCTTGGTAAAGTCTAACATTTTTGATCCTCCCTAGATCAGACTGATGCCCCGTCATATGCCGGTCTGAGCCAGCGCCATGGGGGCAAAATTCAGTTATCGTAAATCTAGTATGCTAGTATGGCAAAATAGAAGGCAAGCGTTTTTTCCGCCCTTCGGGTCATGGCGGTCTATCGCTGCAACCGCAGACAGACTGGCGCCCGGAAATGCTGCCCGACCCTGTGCAACAGATCAATCCCAGAAATAGGATTGATGCTCCGCGTAGATCGTCTCGATCGTGCTGTCGAGGCGCGAGAGATGGGTGCGGATGGTCTGCCGCAAACCGTCCTCGTCCTTCGCCTTGAGCTGACGGACAATAGCCTCATGGTCCTCGACCAGCTGCGCCATACTGTCGGCCCCGGTCAGGCTGAGCACGCAGAGACGGTCCACATGGGCCTTGTAGCTGGAGATGATCTCGGAGGCGAAATCCGCCTTGGCCGCGTGGCACAAAAGGCGGTGGAACTCGTAGTCCAGCTTGTGAAACAGCTTGGCATCCCGCGACGCCACCGCGCTTTTTTGCGCGGCAAGCCCTGCGTCGAACTCTTCTGCAAAGCTGCCATCCCAATGCAGCACCGCGTGATGCATCACCTCCAACTCGACGGCCAGTCGGGCGAACCGCGCCGAGGCAATGGCCGCGCGGGAGAATTTCTTGACCACCGTGGCCTTCTGGGGCCGGATCAACAGCAGGTCGAGATTGTCCAGACGGCTGAACGCATCGCGCACCGGCTGGCGGGAGACGCCGAATTTCGACGCGATTTCGGCTTCGGAAATCTTGGTGCCGGGCATCAGCTCAAGCGAGGAGATTTGCTGCTGAAGATAGTCGAAAACCACATCCGCGCTGGTGCGGCGTTCCTCCACATGTTCAACCATTTCCATCTCGTCACTCCTGCGTTGCAGCGCTCTGTAGTCCAATTTCTGATCTGAGGCTATCCCCAGAAACCCTCCTGCTGACCCGCGCCCGCTACCATCTGGGCACTTTGCGCACGTAATCGGGCACGTATTTCAGCATTTCATCCGTGTCGTCGCGGTCCACCACCATCTGCTCGATATAAAGCGCATGCAGCTCCGCGAGCACCTCCTGGTCCAGCTCCACCCCGAGCCCCGGCCCCTCCGGCACGCGCAGCTTGCCGTCCTTGAAGGTCACCCGCCCGCCCTTGATGATTTCCTTGCCGTACCAAGGGTAATGCGTGTCGCAATCATAGGTCAGGTTCGGCGTGGCGGCGGCGACGTGGCACATGGCGGCCAGGCTGATGCCCAGATGCGAGTTGGAATGCATCGACACCCCAAGCCCCGCCGCGCGGCACATCTCGCCCAGATGAATGGCCCCCGTGGCCCCGCGCCAATAGTGATGATCCGACAGGATGATCTGCACAGCATCTTTCTGGATCGCCTCGATCACATGCTCGAATTCGACAACCACCAGATTGGTCGCCAGCGGCATGTCGATCATCGCCGACAGCTCCGCCATCGCGTCGAGGCCGCGCACCGGGTCCTCCAGATATTCGAGCACCCCATCTAGCTGATCCACAACTTTCTTGGCCGTGGGCACCGTCCACGCGCCCATCGGGTCGATGCGCAACCCGTGATCCGGGAAGGCCTCGCGCAGCTTGAGCATGGTCTCGACCTCCTCATCCGGAGGCAGCACGCCGCCTTTTAGCTTTAGCGACTTATACCCATGATCCCCCACCAGCGCGCGGGCCTGTTCGACCATCGCGTCCGGGGTCAGCACGTCGCCAAAGATGTCCTCGCTCACCGCGTCAGGCAGGTTCGCGTATTTAAAGAAGAGATAGCCGCCGAAGGGGATGTCTTTGCGCACGGCCCCACCCAGAAGATCATAGAGCGGGCGGTCGACCTCCTTGCCGCGCAGATCAAAGCAGGCGATCTCGAAAGCGGAGTAGACCACGTCCACCACCTTATGATCCGCCAGCGCCGTCGGCGCGTTCACCCCGCCCCCCTCTGGCAAGGCCCGCTCTACCCGGCGACGCAGCTCACGCAGATCATAAGGGTCCAGCCCCTCAAGCATAGGTCCCACCGCCTGCAAGCCGGCCAAGGTCCGTTTGGCGCCATACGCTTCGCCCAACCCAACGAGCCCGGTATCCGTTTCCAGCTCGATGATTGCGCGCAGGAACACTTTGCCATGCACGCCTTTCGTGTTGAGCAACGGTACGTCAGGCACCGCGATCGGGGTAATCTTTATGGTTGTGATCCGCATAAAAAGACGTCCTAAATCGGCATGCAGGGTTTGAAAAATTTCCGTTGCCGATTCTTAAATACTAGTATACCAGTTGAATAAGGCAAGGTTTTAAGGACCAGGGCTTCGCCTCCATTCGGCACACGCGGAAACGCTGAGGCCTATTTTGACAGCCCGTCCCCCTGAAACCGGCGCTCATACGATCGTCTGGGAGGGCGCATGTCGGGAGTTCAACTAGAAGGCATCATCAAGCGTTACGGCGCGGTACAGGTGGTGCATGGCGTCGACCTCAACGTCGAGGAAAAAGAGTTCGTGGTGCTCGTCGGCCCATCGGGCTGCGGCAAGTCCACGACCCTTCGCATGATCGCCGGGCTTGAAGAGATCAGCGATGGCGAGGTCACAATCGACGGCCGCATGGTCAACCGCGTGGCCCCCAAGGATCGCGACGTGGCGATGGTGTTTCAGAACTACGCGCTCTACCCGCATCTCAACGTGGCCGACAATATCGCCTTCGGGCTGCGCATCCGGCGCGAAAGCAAAGAGGTCATTGCCAGCTCCATCGACGAGGTCGCGGGCATTCTGGGGCTCACCGACTATCTCGACCGCCGCCCCGCCGATCTGTCCGGCGGCCAGCGCCAGCGCGTCGCCATGGGCCGCGCCATTGTGCGCCGCCCCAAAGTATTCCTGTTTGACGAGCCGCTGTCCAATCTCGACGCCAAGCTGCGCACCCAGATGCGCGCGGAGATCAAGCGGCTGCACAACCGGCTGGGCGTCACCTCGATCTATGTGACCCATGACCAAGTGGAGGCCATGACGCTCGCCGACCGCATCGTGGTGATGCATGACGGGCGCATCGAACAGGTCGGCTCCCCGATGGAATTGTTCATGAACCCGGTCAACACGTTCGTGGCCAGCTTCCTCGGCTCGCCGCCGATGAACCAGGTGACCGCCAAGGTGGAAAAAGTCGGCTCCGACTTTGTGGGAGTTTTTGCGGGCAACCGTCTGCCGCTGGCGCGTCTTGGCGATCTGGAGGCCCGCGTGGGCCAAGACGTCGTCGTGGGCATCCGGCCCGAATACGTGACCCCCGCCACCGATGGGGTGAAGGACCAAGTGCGGATCGAGCTTGATCTGGTCGAAACGCTTGGCTCGGAGGCGCTGCTGCACGCAATGCTGGCCGACGCGCCTTTCGTGATCAAGGCCGACACAACCTCCGCCGCAAGCAAGCTGAGCGACGTCACCGGGTTTACAATTGCACCTGAATTAATCCGCGTCTTTGACGGCGAAACAGGGCTGGCACTGGCCGGTCAGGACCGCCCCGTATGAGCGACGCGAGCCACATCAAGCCAAGGGCGAAAACCGCCCCGATGAGCCGGGGCGCGCGGATCGTGGACGTGCTGAAACGCGACTGGCAGCTTTATGTGATGCTGCTGCCGACCATCATCTGGCTGCTGCTGTTTCTCTACAAACCCATGTACGGGCTGCAGATTGCGTTCAAGGATTACTCCGTCTTTCGGGGCATCGCCAACAGCCCTTGGGTGGGCTTTGAGCATTTCGAGACGCTGTTTAACAACGACCAGTTCATCCGCGCCATCCGCAACACGGTGGTGATAAGTTTCTGGTCGCTGCTCATAGGGTTTCCGGTGCCCATCCTGCTGGCGCTGCTGTTCAACGAGGTGTTGAACCAGAAATTCAAGAAGACCACGCAAACCATTGTTTACCTGCCGCATTTCATCTCCTCGGTGATCATCGCGGGGATTGTGATTGCGGCCTTCGCGCCCTCTGCGGGGATCGTGAACACGGCCATTCGCGCGCTGGGCGGGGACGCGATTTACTTTCTGACCAAGCCCGAATGGTTCAGGCCGATCTTTATCGGCACCGGCATCTGGCAGGAGGCAGGGTTCCAGTCCATTGTCTACCTTGCCGCCATCGCCGGGGTGTCGCCGACGCTTTATGAAAGCGCTGTGGTGGACGGGGCCAGCCGCTGGCAGATGATGTGGAAGATCACCATCCCGTCCATTTTGCCCACAATCATCATCATGCTGATCATCCGCATCGGCAACATCCTTGAAGTCAGCTTCGAGATGATCATCCTGCTTTACCAGCCCGCAACCTACGAGACCGCGGACGTGGTCAACACCTTCATCTACCGCCAGGGCCTGCAAGGGGGGCAATATGATCTGGCCGCCGCCGCGGGGCTGTTCAACGCGGTGATGGCCTTCATGCTGGTGATGGCCGCCAACTCCTTGTCGAAGCGCTACTCGCGCACGTCACTGTGGTAAAGGGGGCACGGGCATGACCAACATGAACCTCTACTCGCCGGGCGACAAAGTCTTCGTCTACCTGTGCATGTTCCTGATCAGCGTCTTCGCGCTGTCGACGCTTTATCCGTTCATCTACATCGCCGCGATCTCGCTGAGCACCGGCTTTGAGGCGCGCGCGGGCAACGTGGTGCTGACGCCCGTAGACACGACGCTGGCGGCCTATGAATACGTGGTCGCCCAGCGCGAATTCTGGGTGTCCTACCGCAACACGTTCATCTACACGATCGGCGGCACCCTCACGAGCCTGCTCTTCATCATCCCCGGCGCCTACGCGCTGTCGCGCCCGCATCTCTATGGGCGCAGGTTCTGGAACCTGATGGTGGCCTTCACCATGTGGTTCAACGCAGGGCTGATCCCGTTCTTTCTCAACATGCGCGACCTTGGGCTGCTCGACAGCTATATCGGCATCATGCTGGGCTTTGCGATCAACGGCTTCAACGTGATCCTGCTGCGCAACTTCTTCGAGGCCATCCCGCAAAGCTTTGAGGAAGCGGCCCGCATGGACGGGGCCAACGAGTTTCAGGTGCTGTGGAAAGTCTACATGCCGCTGTCAAAACCCGCCATTGCGACCGTCACACTGTTTTGCGTCGTCGGCCGCTGGAACGGCTTTTTCTGGGCGATGGTGCTTTTGCAGGACGGCGAGAAGATCCCGTTGCAGGTCTACCTGCGGCAGGTGATTGCGCAGCTCTCCGATGACGAAGAATTCACCGCAACGCTTCTCGATCAGGCCTATTCGGTCGAGACCGTAACGGCGGCAATCATTGTCGCCTCCATCATCCCAGTACTCATCTTCTACCCATTCATTCAGAAGTATTTCAACAAGGGCATCATGCTGGGAGGCGTAAAAGAATGACCCGACAAAAGACCAACACAACCCCAACACCACCATTGCATAAAGGGAGGAAACTTATGCGAAATCTAACTCTAAGCCTGGCACTTCTTGCCGGTACGGCGCTGAGCACACCTGTGTTCGCCGACGGGCATCTGCCCATCGTGGAAGAGCCACTTGAGCTTTCAATCCACCTGCATTTCAAACGCGCCACGGCCTATGACGAGAACTGGCCGGTCGAGCAAGCCGCGCGTGAGATGACCAACATCCACCTCAAAAATGCAACCGTCGGCTCCAACACCGACAACAGCGAAGAGGCGTTCAACCTGCTGCTGGCCTCCGGCGACATCCCTGACATCGTGGGCACAAGCCGCATCAAGGAATATGTCAACCAATACGGCCCCGAAGGCGCGTTTCAGCCGCTCAACGATCTGATCGACGAGCATGCACCGAACCTCAAAGCGTTCCTCGACGACCGCCCCGAGCTGCGCGCCGCGATCACCTCCGCCGATGGCAACATCTACTACGTGCCGTATTTCCCGGATGGCAAATATGGCCGCGCCTATTTCATCCGTCAGGACTGGCTGGACAAGCTGGGCCTTGAGACGCCCGAAACTGTGGCCGAGGTCAAAACCGTGCTGGAAGCCTTCCGCGATGGTGATCCGAACGGCAACGGGCTGAAGGACGAAGTGCCTTACTTCGCACGTCAGTGGGAAGAGGCCGTTCGTCTGGTCACGCTGTTTGACGGCCGCACCTCCGGCTCGGACACCTATCACGACTTCATGGTCGATGATGGCCAGATCAAGCACCCCTATGCCACCGAAGGCTATCGCGACGGGATCAAGAACCTCGCCGAATGGTATGCTGAAGGGCTGGTCGACAGCGAGGTGTTCACCCGTGGCTCCTCCGCGCGTGACTTCCTGTTGTCCGAAAACCTTGGCGGCATGACCCATGACTGGTTCGCCTCCACCTCCGGCTATAACCGCCTGTCCTCCGAGATTGACGGCTTTGCCTTCAAGGCCTTTGCCCCGCCTGCGTCCCCATCGGGCCGCCGTCTGGCCGAGCACCGCCGTATCCCCGTCAAGCCAGATGGCTGGGCCATGGGCTTCGGCAATGAGCACCCGGTTGAGACCATCAAATATTTCGACTTCTACTTCGCCGAAGAGGGCCGCCGTCTGGCCAACTTTGGTGTCGAAGGCCAGCAATATGAGATGGTCGATGGCGAGCCGAAATTCACCCAGGAATTCCTGGATGGTGGCCCGGTCAACGCGCAGCTCTATCAGGTTGGTGGCCAGCTGGTCGCCCGCGGTTTCCCGCAGGATTACAACTATGAAATCCAGTGGACCAACGAAATCGCTCTGGAAGGCATCGCCCTCTATGACGAAGGCGACTACCTGACCGACCAGTTCCTCGGCGTGTCGATGAACACCGATGAGCAAAAGACCTTCGACAAGTCCTGGTCCTCGATCCGGACCTATATGCTGGAGCGCCAGCAGGCCTGGATCCTTGGCACAGGTGACGTTGAAGCCGACTGGGACGACTACATGGCCACGCTTGAAGGCATGGGCCTGAACGACGTGCTCGGCGTCATGCAATCCGCTTACGTGCGCCAATACGGCGGCTAAGCCGAAACCAACGTTGCGGGGCGTCACATCAGTGTCGCCCCGCATCCTCTTCCGCACCCCCCATACTTGTTTTTGCGAAAGGCGCGCGCCATGCCTGACGGCACCCCTTCCCTGCCCTTGCTGGATGAACCCAAAGCCGGACGGCTCAACATTCAATACAGCCCCCATGCAGGCACCGTGATCGCCGAAAACCCGCCGCGCTTTACATGGCTGCCGATGATCGAGGCGGAGGCGCAATATGTGCTGCGCGTCTCTACCGACCCGAAATTTCCCGCAAGCAAGACCACAAGCTATGCAGGCCTGCCGCTGAACCTCTTCACCCCCGACGCGGCACTGGCGCCCGGCGAATATCACTGGTCCTATGCCGTCTGGTCGCCCAGCGACAAAGCCCCCGCCTCCACATGGAGCCAGACCCGCAGCTTCACGCTGTCGGGTGGCCTGCCCGAGACTCCTTTGGCCAGCCGTGCGGCGCGGTATAAGAACGCGGAAATGGCGCATC
This sequence comes from uncultured Rhodobacterales bacterium, assembly GCA_964465485.1. Classification (GTDB taxonomy): domain Bacteria; phylum Pseudomonadota; class Alphaproteobacteria; order Rhodobacterales; family Rhodobacteraceae; genus Litoreibacter. The sequence continues at coordinate 10,608 of CAYXIZ010000077.1, forward strand.
CAAGGCTCTGGCTCAGCCCCAAGCTGCTTGGCCAGTTCCAAAAGGACCTCGCCAAAGACCCCAGCCATTGCAGCTGGGACGTGTTCTT
>CAYXIZ010000078.1:0-10638 GCA_964465485.1 uncultured Rhodobacterales bacterium
GCGGCTCCACCGCTTCGGACGAGGCCAGCACGGTCATGCGCGCGCCCACCACCGAGAAGCCCGCCAGAAACAGCACGCCCACAAACAGCAGCCGCGATTTCGCGCGGACCCGCATACGGTCGCGCATCTCCTCGTGACGTTGGCGAATGTTTTCGGCTTCAATCCGGTCGGTGTTCTCGCCGCGCAGACGCGCGGGCAGGATGCGGGCAAGAGGGCGAAGGGGCGTGCGCATTAGGGGCGGTCTCCCTCGACTTCGGTGCTTTCAATCTGGCCGCGCACCTCAACAGAGCCCAGAAGCTCGTCGATATTGAACTCGGGCAGCGGGTAGCCCACCTGTTTGAGCGCGCCGAACTGGTTGCGGGTGATCGGTTGCAGTTGCAGCCGCTCGAAATTCAGCGCTGCCAGATCGGCCAGCCGTTCGGGTCGGTTGAGATAGGCCCATTCGGCCTGCAACACGGCCAATGTCTCACGTGAGGAGCCGATTTCGCGTTGCAGCGCGCTGGCGCTGCGCAGGGCTTCCTGGGTTTTGTAATTCTCGAAATAGGCCCAATAGGCCAAGCCCATCACCACCAGCGCGAAGGCGCCAAACAGTAAACCACGCATCAGAACAGGTCCTTTCCGACTAGTTTTGGCAAGCCCAGACCCGCGCGATCCGTGTCGCGCGGCGGCTGATCGGTGCGGGTGGCGACCCGCAGTTTCGCCGAGCGAGAGCGCGGGTTACGCGCCAACTCGTCCTTGTCTGCCGCGATGGCGCGGCGCGGCGTCAGATCAAAGGTGGGCGCGTCTTTTTCGAGCGCGGGCGCATAGCGCGACCCGCCCGAGGTGGCCCCTGCGCGCGACGCCATGAATTTCTTGACCACGCGGTCTTCGAGCGAGTGGAAGCTGACCACCGCCAGCTGGCCGCCGGGTTTCAAAGCACGCTCCGCGGCCTCCAAGCCTTTGATAAGCTGTCCAAACTCGTCATTGACCGCGATGCGGATCGCCTGAAAGCTGCGGGTGGCGGGATGGCTTTGGCCGGGTTTGGATTTGGGCAAGACGCTCTCGATCACCTCGGCCAAAGCGGACGTCGTGGTAATCGGGCGGGCCGACAGGATGGCGCGGGCGATGCGGCGGGAGGCGCGCTCCTCGCCATATTGGAACAGGATATCGGCGATCAGCGCCTCATCTGCGCCATTGACCAGATCCGCCGCAGAGGGGCCGTCTTGCCCCATACGCATATCGAGTGGGCCGTCGCGCAGGAAGGAAAAGCCGCGATCCGGCTGGTCCAGCTGCATGGAGGAGACGCCCAGATCGAGCACCACACCGTCGAGCGGCAACAGGTCCCCTGCCAGCGTGTCGAGGTCGGAAAATGTGCCTGCGACCAGCGTCATGCGGTCGCCGTAATCACCAATCCAAGGGGCCGCGAGGTCAAAGACGGACGGGTCGCGGTCCACGCCGATCACCTTGTCCGCGCCTGCGTCCAGAAAGGCGCGGCTGTAGCCGCCTGCGCCGAATGTGCCGTCCAGCCATGTGCCGGACGCGTCTACATGGTCAAGGATCGCGTCAATGAGGACCGGCAGGTGCGGTGCATCATTTTCAAGATCACGCGCATGCTCTGCCACGGCTACTCTCCTGCGGGCCGGAACGGGTCTTCATCTAGCCAAGTGAGCGGGTCGAAATCCTCCCCTTCCATGGCGATGAACTCCTCGATCGCGGCGTCACGGGCCTCAAACGCGGCGGGCTCCCAGATTTGGAACGTGTCGCCGGAGGCGCTGAAATAGGCTTTGTCGGTGATGCCGACCTTTTCGCGCAAATGAGCAGGCAGCACCAAGCGGCCTGTGTCATCGGTTTGGGTGGGCAGGGCCTGGCCGTTAAAGATGCGTTCCATCGCGCGGCGGCGTTTGGAGCCGCGGGGCAAGGCGGAGATTTTGGCGTCCACCTCATCCATCGCGTCGACTGTATAGCATTCGAGGTATTTCTGGCTCGCGCCGCCATAGACGATCACGACATTGGGCTGCAATCCGGAGGTCCATTCGGGGTCGGCGGCTTCAAGCACACGGCGAAACAGGGCCGGGATGGACACCCTGCCCTTGCTGTCCACCTTGTGGACGCTTTCGCCTCTGAACCTTTGTGCCACGAGATGTGACCCCTTATGTTCGTCTCCCGCCCAGATTGTTTTGAATGAAAAACGGCGAGTTGATCTGCTGCCACTGATCAACTCGCCGTATGTTTCCCGCTTGGGGAAGGACGGTCCCGCGCCACCTGGGGGGATGTCTGCTCGCGCAGGGGCCGTCGTCGTTCGGAGAGAATGGGCGCCTGTATGAAACCTTTTCGGTCGCCTTTGGGGTTCTTAAGTGCCCCTTGTTTTTTGTTAGCCCGCTCTCTCCGTGAGACTGTTGTGACACGGAGAAATATGGGAAGCAATGGAAATTTATGGGCCCAGATGGTCTTCGATGGGAAACTGCTCACGGGAATGAGAGATTTGTGGCCGTGGTTGCGGTTGGCGCATCCGCACTCCACTAGATATTGTGTTGAAGTTTTTTCACATAAATTCCCATAGAATCCCAAAATTTCCCTGACCAGCGGGTATTTTCGATGTGCCCAGACCATCCCGGCCCAACGAATCACCTCTTTTTGAGTCATTTTGATTCGCAGATCAAGTTATCCACAGGAAGGTTGTGGTTAAGCGGGCCAAACCCCGCCTGCCCGCGCGCCTTTCGGCGGCGGTGGATCACCTACTCTATAGAGAGAGAAAGCGCGCGTTTAGGCCATGCCGCCATCGACCAGCCGCTGGGCCAGATCGGCATAGGCCTGCGCGACTGCGCTTTGCCCCGCCGCTATGGGTGTGCCGCTGTCGCCTGCCAGCCGGATGTCCAGCTCAAGCGGGATTTCACCCAAGAACGGCAGACCCAGCGTCTTGGCCTCAGCGGCGACGCCGCCATGGCCAAAGATATGCGCCTGCGTGCCGCAGGTCGGACATATATAGTGAGACATGTTCTCGACGAGGCCCAGAACCGGGGTGTGCAGCGTCCTGAACATGTCGAGCGCCTTGCGCGCGTCCAGAAGGGCGACGTCCTGCGGGGTCGAGACCACAATGGCCCCGGTCAGCTGCGTCTTTGTGCAAAGGGTCAGTTGCACGTCGCCCGTGCCGGGCGGTAGATCGACCAGCAGGATATCGAGCTCGCCCCACTTCACCTGCCCCATCATCTGTTGCAGCGCGCCCATCAGCATGGGGCCGCGCCAGACCACCGCCTTGTCGGGGTCCATCATCAAGCCGATGCTCATCATGGTGACGCCATGGGCAGTCAGCGGGATGATGGTTTTGCCGTCGGGGGATTTCGGGCGCTCGGACACGCCCATCATGCGGGGCTGAGACGGCCCATATATATCGGCGTCCAGAAGCCCGACCTTGCGGCCCTGTTTGGCCAGCGCCACGGCGAGGTTGGAGGATAAGGTGGATTTGCCCACCCCGCCCTTGCCAGAGGCAATGGCCACGATGCGGTCCACGCCGGAGGGTTTGGTGGCCTCTGCTTGCGGGGTTGGGTGGCCGCCTATTTTCAGCGCAGGCTTGGCACCGCCCAGATCGGGCGGGCGCGCGCTGGGTGTGGCGGCGGGTTTGGCGGCAGGTTTTGCGGCGGGGCCGTGGGCTGTCAGCACGGCTGAGACGCTTTCGACCCCCTCCACGCGGCTGACAATGGCTTGGGCCGCGTCGCGCACACCTGTGAATTTCGGGGCCAGCTCTGGCGAGACTTCGATCACGAATCTGACCGCGCCGCCGTCAATGGAGAGCGCCCGGATCATGTCGCGCGAGACAAGGTTTCCGCCATCCGGCAGGCCCAAACTGCTCAGGGCCGCCAAAATCTGCTTTTGTGTCGGGGTCATGCGCGCACCTTGCTTTGTTCTGGTCCTGCCTAATTGAAGACCATCTTGCCCAAGGACAACCCCGTGCGGCGCTTTGCGCAAGCGAAAGGGCCTAATATCAAGGGCAACAGGGTGACGTTAACGTCGCAAATGTTCATAGTCTGCTCGGGATTGAGGCAATCTGGCAAGAAATTGCCCTTGGGTTAACCATATAAAACAAAGACTTAAGCCATGCAATTGCTGCATAGCAGCATTGATCAAAGAGCTATTGCGGCAGCGCAGCATCTTCCTACATATTGGTCACAACAGAAGAGAACACCGCGGCCTCCGGGATAGCCCGGACCGCATAACCGAAGCAAAGGAAAGTAATATGGCTTACATCTCCGCAACACAAAACGGCTTCGCTGACCGTGTCCGCGCAGTCATTGCCGATGTGCTGGATCGTGCGACACGTCGGAAAGTATACCGCAGCACCGTTGAAGAGCTGAACAACCTGTCTGGCCGCGAATTGGCCGATCTGGGCATTCACCGCAGCGAGATCAAACGCATCGCCTATGAGGCTGCGTATCTGAATTAAGAGATTTGCGCTTGGCCCGATTTCCTCCCGATTGATGGCCCGGCGCAATATCGCGGCACGCTCACCCTCCTCCCAGAGCGCGTCGCACCCTACGGTCCAACCCTCCTCCTCCCTTGTGGATGGGCCGTACTTATAAGAGACGGTGGCACCTCCTCCCGGTGTCACCGTTTTTTTTGGCCTTCAGGCCCGCTCGTCTTTGGGAGACCCCATCACAATATAGCTGGTGATCGCGCTGACCTGCGGCAGGACGCCCAGAATTTCGGTGTGAAAATGCTTGTAGCTGGGCAGGTCCGCGCATTCGACGCGCAGCATATATTCCACGGTTCCGGTGATGTTATGGCATTCTCGCACCTCGCTGGCCCGCCCGATGGAGCGCTCGAACGCCTCCTGACTGGCTTTGGAATGATCCGACAGCCCCACCGCGATATAGGCCACGAAGCCCGCGCCCATTTTGTCGCGGTCCAGCACCGCGCGGTAGCCTTTGATGACCCCGCGCCGCTCCAGATCCTGCACGCGCCGCAAACAGGCGGAGGGCGACAAGCCGACGCGCTCTGACAGCTCAAGGTTGCTGAGCCGCCCGTCGCGCGACAGTTCTTGCAATATCTTTTCGTTTATTTGATCCATAACGCCGCCAAGTTGTAATTTTTTGTCAAGCGCGCGCAAGAACGCAATTTAGATGCGGCTCATGCGGCCTAAGGTTGCGTGTATGAATACCGAGATTCTCATCGGCCTGACCGGCTTTGCCTTCGTCTCCTCGATCACACCGGGGCCCAACAACCTGATGGTGATGGCGTCAGGGGCGAATTTTGGGTTCTGGCGGTCCATCCCGCATATGCTGGGGATCTCGCTGGGATTCATGCTGATGGTGTTTTTGGTGGGGCTCGGTCTGGCCCAGATTTTTGAGACCTACCCTGCCCTGCATGACGTGCTCAAACTGGTGAGCGTGGTCTATATGTGCTGGCTTGCCTGGAAGATCGCCAATGCAGCACCCCCGAAAAAGGGCGAGGCCGCGGGCACGCCGATGACCTTTTTGCAGGCGGCCGCCTTTCAGTGGGTGAACCCGAAGGCTTGGGCGATGGCGCTGACGGCGGTGACGGTCTACAGCCTTGGCAGCTCGGTCTGGGCTGTGGGTCTGGTCGCGCTGGTTTTTGGGGTGGTGAATGGGCCGTCGATCAGCATCTGGGCTCTCATGGGCCTGCAATTGCGGCGTATTTTGACCAATCCGGTACGGCTGCGCGCCTTCAACTGGCTGATGGCCGCGCTGCTCGTGGCCTCGCTTTACCCGGTGCTGTCGGGCTGAGCCCGGATGTGGTCCACGCTGAAATGATCCATGCGCCGAAACGCGATCAGCAGCAGGCAGGCGGCGAAAGTGATGATCGTGGGGTAGAAGACGTGGCTGTTGAACACGATCCGGTCCACGCCTGAGATATACCAGCGATAGGGGTCGATGATCGCCCACCAGACGCTGGCCGCCGTGAACCCGTGGATCAGCGCTTGCAGCGGCAACACCACGCGTCGCCACAGGCCAATGACACAGAAAACCCCAATGGCCAGCTGAATGCCGCCCGCGGCGTAACCCAGCGCGTTTGTCGCGGCGTCTCCCAGCTCCATAAGGTCGCGCAACGCGCCGGGGGCAGAGCCGTTGACGATCCGCCTGAGCCCGATCCAGATCAGCAAGAACCCGGTGGCGACACGCAAAAACAGCAGGCTCAGCTTTTGTGATTTTGTCACGTGATAGGTCAAAACGGCACATCCCCCGCGCTGTCTGCGGCGACCAGAAACTTGCCGACCACCTTCTTGGTGCCAGCTTTGTCAAAGGCGATGTCCAGCTTGTCGCCTTCAATGGCATCCACCGTGCCATAGCCGAATTTCTGGTGAAACACCCGCTCCCCGGTGGTGAAGCTGGAGACCGCCTGCGCGTCGATCACCATGTTCTTGCTTTCACGTGGCTGGCCCATGCCACGTTGCCCCTGACGCTCCTGCAAGCGCCGCCAGCCGGGGGAGTTATAGACGTTGGCCGAGGCCGCTTTGTCGTGCAAATCGCTCTCCGACAGGGCCTGCAAATCGGGGCTGGCCTGCGCCATCATCCCGCCCTGATGGCCATAAAGCCCCGGCGGCGTGAGAATTTCCACATGCGCCTCCGGCAGCTCGTCGATGAAGCGCGAGGGCAGTTGCGACTGCCATTGGCCGTAAACCCTGCGGTTGCCAGCGAAGGAAATCGTGCAGACCTCTTCGGCCCGCGTGATGCCGACATAGGCCAGCCTGCGTTCCTCTTCGAGGCCCTTCAGCCCGCTTTCATCCATGGAGCGTTGTGAGGGGAACAGCCCGTCCTCCCAGCCCGGCAGGAACACGGCGGGAAATTCGAGCCCCTTGGCCCCGTGCAAGGTCATGATGGAGACCTGCTCCCCCGCGGCTTCGGTGTCATTGTCCATGACAAGGCTGATATGCTCCAGAAAGCCTTGCAGGTTTTCAAAGCCTTCAAGGGCCTTGATCAGTTCCTTGAGGTTGTCCAGCCGCCCCGGCGCGTCGGGGGTTTTGTCGTTTTGCCACATCTCCGTATAGCCGGATTCCTCCAGCATCATCTCCGCCAGCTCGATATGGGTGTCTGCCTCCCCGCGCACCTGCGACGACCACCGATCAATGCCATCGACCAGCTTTTGCAGCTCAACCGCGCCCTTGCCGCCGAGCCCGTTCGACATCAAGAGCAGCCGCGCGCCCTCATGCAAGGAGACCCCGTTGGCCCGCGCCGAGACCTGAATTTTCTGCTGCGCCTTGTCGCCCAAGCCCCGTTTGGGCGTGTTGACGATCCGCTCGAACGCCAGATCATCCTCAGGGCTGACGGCGAGGCGGAAATAGGCCATGGCGTCGCGAATTTCGAGCCGCTCGTAAAAGCGCGGCCCGCCGATGACGCGATATGGCAGGCCAATGGTCAGAAAGCGATCCTCAAAAGCGCGCATCTGATGCGAGGCGCGGACCAGAATGGCCATGTCATTGAGCGATTTCGGCCCCATGCCGCGGGTGCCGCCCTGCATGGCCTCGATCTCGTCGCCGATCCAGCGGGCCTCCTCGTCACCGTCCCAATGGCCGATGAGACGCACCTTTTCGCCGCCCTCAGCTTCTGTGAACAGCGTTTTGCCGAGCCGCCCTTTGTTGGCCGCGATCACCCCGGCGGCTGCGGCCAGAATATGCTCCGTCGAGCGGTAGTTTTGTTCCAATTTGACAATTTTGGCGCCCTCAAAGTCGGATTCGAAGCGCAAAATGTTGCCTACCTCCGCGCCGCGCCAGCCATAGATGGACTGATCATCATCGCCCACGCAGCAGATATTGCGGTGCCCCGCCGCCAATAGGCGCAGCCACATATATTGCGCGACGTTGGTATCCTGATACTCGTCCACAAGGATGTATTTGAACCAGCGTTGGTACTGTTTCAGCACGTCGTCGTGGTTTTGAAAAATCGTCACCATGTGCAGCAACAAGTCGCCAAAATCGACGGCGTTCAGGGTTTTGAGCCGTTGCTGGTAGGCGTCGTAAAACTCGCCGCCCCGGTTGTTATAGGCCCCATGTTCTGAGGCTGGCAGCGCTTGCGGCGTCCAGGCGCGGTTCTTCCACTGGTCAATCAGCCCAGCCAATTGCCGCGCGGGCCAGCGCTTGTCGTCAATGCCCTCGGCCGCGATCAACTGCTTCAAAAGCCGCAGCTGGTCGTCGGTGTCCAGAATGGTGAAGTTCGATTTCAGCCCCACCAGTTCCGCATGACGGCGCAGCAGTTTCACGCAGATGGAGTGGAACGTGCCCAGCCACGGCACGCCTTCGACCTGCTCGCCCAGCAATTTGCCGACGCGGTTTTTCATCTCGCGGGCGGCCTTGTTGGTAAAGGTCACCGCCAGTATCTCGTCGGGCCGCGCAGACCCGGTGGTCAGCAAATGCGCGATCCGCGCCGTCAGCGCGCGGGTTTTGCCGGTGCCGGCGCCCGCCAGCATCAGAACCGGCCCGTCGAGCGTTTCCACAGCGGCGCGTTGCGCGGGGTTCAGACCCTCAAGATACGGGGCCGCGCGGGAGGCCACAGCCGCCCCAAAAGCGCGCTGCGACAGCGGGACGGAGGAAGCGGCCTCGAAGGCGTCGAAATCATCTGACTGGCTCATGTCGGCCAAGATAGCGCCAAGCCCGCCGCAGGGAAAGAGGTGTTCTATATATGTTCCACAGCTTTCTCTGGACAAGCGTTTCGATTGCCCGGAGAAACTTGCGCCATGGATTTTCACGCCAGATACCCCGCCATTTCCGACCTGCGCCGCGCCGCGTGCAACCGTATCCCGCATTTCGTCTGGGAATATCTCGACAGCGCCACCGGCAATGAACGCACCTTGCAGCGCAACCGCGACAAGCTGGACGAGGTGCTGTTTCGCCCTTCGGTGCTGCATGGCGAGTTCACGCCTGATATGAGCTGCACGTTTCTGGGGCAGCGCTTTGATCTGCCCTTTGGCATCGCGCCGGTGGGCATGTCCGGGCTGATCTGGCCGGGGGCGGAACAGATGCTGGCACAAGCAGGCGCGCGGCTGAACATTCCCTATTCCATGTCCACCGTCGCCACCCAAACGCCGGAGGATGTAGCCCCGCATCTTGGGGAGCATGCCTGGTTTCAAATGTACCCGCCAAGCGACACGGAGATCCGCCTCGACATGATGGCCCGCGCCAAGGGGGCTGGATTCACAACGCTGATCATGACCGTCGACGTGCCCGTGGCCAGCAGGCGCGAGCGCCAGACCCGCGGTGGGCTGACCCAGCCGCCGAAACTGACGCCAAGGCTGGCGCTGCAGGCAGCACTTTGCCCGGTCTGGCTGAACGGCATCCGCAAAACCGGCATGCCGCGCATGAAGATGATGGATGGCTATGCCGAACAGGTGCAGCTCGACAAAACGATGCGGTCTTCGACGGCGCATGTGGGCTACCTGCTCAGAACCTCGCCGGATTGGGAGTACCTGCGCAAGCTGCGCGCCGAATGGGACGGGGCGTTGATCGTCAAAGGGATTTCCCGCCCCGAGGATGCGCAAGCGCTTGAGAAAGAAGGCGTCGACGCGCTTTGGGTGTCAAACCATGCGGGGCGGCAATTTGACGGCGGGCCTGCGACAATCGAAACCCTGCCCGCAATCAAACGGGCCACGTCCTTGCCGCTGATCGTCGATAGCGGCTTCGAAACCGGCCTCGACATTTTGCGCGGCATTGCGCTTGGCGCGGATTTGATCATGCTGGGACGCCCTTGGCACTATGCGCTCGGGGCGTTGGGACAGGAAGGTGCGGCTCACATGGCGGATATCCTGGCCAAAGATCTCGCCGCCAATATGGGCCAGCTGGGCACAAAGACATTGGGCGACGTCCAACACACCCTTCTCTAGCCCCATCACTGCTTCAAAAATACTCTCCAGGAGTTTGCCCGCGCGGCTGAGGACAGAATGTCCTCAAAGAGCGCAAAATATCTCGCGCGGCGCAGCCGCACATCTTGGCGCGTACCCACATCTAGCTAGTTTACGGCGCGGCGTTTCGTCCCTATGCATGCCGCAAGCATAAAAAGTGAGACGATACGGGACAGCTGCAATGACTGATTTCAAGAAAATTCTGATTGCCAATCGCGGCGAAATTGCCATTCGTGTGATGCGCGCCGCCAATGAGATGGGCAAGAAAACCGTGGCTGTCTATGCCGAAGAAGACAAGCTGGGGCTCCACCGGTTCAAGGCCGATGAGGCGTACCGCATTGGCGAGGGGCTGGGCCCTGTTGCGGCCTATCTGGCGATTGACGAGATCATTCGCGTCGCAAAAATGTCCGGTGCGGATGCGATCCATCCGGGCTATGGGCTGTTGTCGGAAAATCCCGAATTTGTCGATGCCTGCGCGGCCAATGGTATCAAATTCATCGGCCCTCGGGCCGAAACCATGCGCGCGCTGGGCGACAAGGCCTCTGCGCGGCAGGTGGCGGTGGCCGCCGAGGTGCCGGTCATTCCGGCCACGGATGTGCTTGGCGACGACATGGCCAAGATCAAGAAACAAGCCGCCAAGGTGGGCTATCCGTTGATGCTCAAAGCCTCCTGGGGCGGCGGCGGGCGCGGCATGCGGCCGATCATGTCCGAGGATGAGCTGGAGGAAAAAGTCCTCGAGGGTCGCCGGGAAGCGGAGGCCGCGTTTGGCAATGGCGAGGGATATCTTGAAAAGATGATCCTGCGCGCGCGCCATGT
>CAYXIZ010000079.1:0-10501 GCA_964465485.1 uncultured Rhodobacterales bacterium
GACAGGTTGCGGTTTGATTTCAGCCACGGCAAGGCGCTGAGCCCGGAGGAACTCACCCGCGTAGAGCAGGATGTGAACGCCTATATCCGTCAGAACAGCGCCGTGGAAACCCGGATTATGACGCCGGATGCGGCGCGGGAGCTGGGGGCGCAGGCGCTCTTTGGAGAGAAATACGGCGACGAGGTGCGTGTGGTCTCCATGGGCCAAGCGGAGACGGGCAAGGGCGCCGATGGCCAGACCTATTCGCTGGAGCTTTGTGGCGGGACACATGTTGCGCGCACGGGTGATATCGGCGCGTTTGTGGCGCTTGGTGACAGCGCGTCCTCCTCCGGTGTGCGCCGGATCGAGGCGCTGACGGGTGAAGCCGCTCTGGCCCATCTGCGGATGCAGGATACACGTTTGGCAGACGTGGCCGCCGGTTTGAAAGCGCGCCCCGAAGACGTGCCGGAGCGCGTGAGAGCCTTGCAGGAAGAGCGCCGCGCCTTGCAAAACGAAGTAGCGCAGCTGCGCCGAGACGTGGCGATGGGCGGCGGTGCGGCTGAGGTCTCAGACAAGGATGTCGGCGGGGTCACCTTCGTGGCGCAGGCGTTGAGCGGGGTCAGCGGCAAGGACCTGCCCGCGATGATTGATGAGCATAAAGCGCGGATCGGGTCTGGCGCGGTGCTGTTGATCGCCGACACAGGCGGCAAGGCCGCGGTGGCTGCGGGCGTCACGGCCGACCTGACGGACACCCTGTCCGCAGTGGATCTGGTCCGCGCGGCAGTGGTCGAATTGGGTGGCAAGGGCGGCGGTGGCCGTCCCGACATGGCGCAGGGCGGCGGCGCGGATGCAACGAAGGTGGAGGCCGCAATCGCTGCGGCGCAAGCAGTCATAGAAGGATAAACCCCCATGCCAACGGCTCTTTGGATTGCCCATGTGAAGGTCACCGACCCTGACAGCTACGCGAAATATGCGGAGCTCGCGACCGGGGCGATTGCCGCCCATGGCGGCGTGTTTCTGGCGCGCAATGGCACGTATGAACAGCTTGAGGGCAATGACCGCGCGCGCAATGTCGTGGCCCGTTTCCCCAGCCTTCAGGCGGCGCATGACTGCTACCATTCGCCCGCCTATCAAGAGGCGCTGAGCCACGCGCGAGACGCCTCAGAGCGGGATCTGACGATCCTCGAGGAACTGGAATAGCGCTTCGCGAAATGTCGCAGTGAGGCAAGTTTTGTCGTCCGCTGAGCAAGAAACCGAGGACCGCGCGCGTCAGTCTTGAGCAAACAAGGCAAGGACCGCACGCCATGAAAACCCATGCACAAGCCGTTGTCATCGGAGGCGGCGTCATTGGCTGCTCGATCCTCTATCACCTCACCAAGCTGGGCTGGAGCGATGTGGTGCTGCTGGAACGTGACGAGCTGACCTCCGGCTCCACCTGGCATGCGGCAGCCAATATTCACGGGCTGCACGACAATAACAACATCACCCGCATCCAGAATTACACGATGGATCTCTACAATGCGCTGGAGGCCGAGACGGGCCAAAGCTGCGGCGTGTTCCAGCCGGGCTCGCTCTATCTGGCCCAAACCGAGGCGCGTGAGCATCAGTTGCGTCTGCAAGCGGCCAAAGCCAAATATTACGGTTTAAATTTCTATGAGGTGGACCGTGCAGAGGCCGAGCGGCTGCACCCGCTGGTCGATTATGACGGCATCCGCTGCATCATGTTTGAGCCCTCGGGCGGCAATGTGGACCCGAGCGGCGTCACCAACGCCTATGCCGCCGGCGCGCGGCAAAACGGGGCGGAGATTTACCGCTTCACGCCGGTCACAGCGACCGACCAGCAAGCCGATGGCACATGGGTGGTGAAGACGCCGAAGGGCGATATCGTCACCCCCGTTGTGGTCAATGCCGCCGGTCTCTGGGGGCGCGAGGTTGCCGCCTTGGCCGGGATCACGCTGCCCTTGCAGCCCACGGAGCACCAGTATTTCGTGACTGAAACCATTGCGGAGGTTGCCGCGATGGACCGTCGCTTGCCCTCTGTGGCGGACCGGGACGGCGAATATTATCTGCGCCAAGAGGGGCAGGGGCTGCTGGTCGGAGCCTATGAGAAAGACCTGAAATTCTGGGCGGAGGACGGCACGCCGCAGGGTTTTGGCCATGAGCTTTTCGCCGATGATCTGGAGCGGATCGAGCCCAACATGATGCGCGCCATTGACCGGGTGCCGGTGATCGGATCAGCGGGCATCAAGCGGGTGATCAACGGCCCGATGATCTGGTCGCCTGACAGCAACGCGCTGTTCGGGCCGGTGCCCGAGCTGAAGGGCTATTTCTGCTGCAACGGCATCATTCCGGGGTTTTCGCAATCGGGTGGCTTGGGCTCTCTCAGCGCGGAATGGATCGTCACCGGGGAAGCACATCTCGACATGTTCCCGTGGGATATGGCGCGGTTTGGCGCATGGGCGGATGCCAAATTCACCAAGGCGCGGGTGGGCGATCAATATGCCAACCGCTTCTCCATCCATTTCCCCAATGAGGAACGCAGCGCGGGCCGTCCTGCGCGCACGCGGCCGATCTATGATATGCAGGCCAAGAGGGGCGCGGTGTTCGGGCTGAATTACGGCTGGGAGCATCCGCTCTGGTTCGCGGACAGACCCGGCCAGCAGGACACGAACGGCTTCACCCGGCAAAACTGGTTCGAGCCAGTGGGCAGGGAATGCCGCATGCTGCGCGAGCGCGCCGGGATCATCGACATCTCGAATTTTGCGACATACAGCGTCATCGGGGCCGGGGCCGCTGATTGGCTCAACGCGATTTTTGCGAATACTATGCCCAAGGACACGGGCCGATCTTGCCTGACGCCTCTCATCGGGGTGCGCGGCGGGATTGCCGGGGATTTCACGGTCACGAAGCTTGGCGAGGAAGAATTTTTGATCATCGGCTCCGGCATGGCGGAGCGCTACCATCTGCGGTTTTTCAACGCCGTGCCGCGCGCCCACAGCGTGATATTCGAGAGCAAGACGGAAGCCATGTGCGGCTTCAACGTCGCGGGTCCAGAGAGCCGCGCGCTGCTCGAACGGCTGACAAATGCGTCGCTGGCGACGCAGGATTTTCCCTTCATGCGCAGCCAGAAGATCACCCTTGCGGGGGTTGATCTGGTGGCGCTCAGGGTCTCTTTTACCGGCGATCTTGGCTGGGAGTTGCATTGCCGAACTGAAGATCAACTCAGGCTTTACGAGGCCTTGCTTGAGGCAGGCAAAGCCGTGGGGGCTGGGCCAGTTGGCTCGCGCGCGTTGATGTCACTGCGGGTCGAAAAGGGCTATGGCTCGTGGAGCCGCGAATACTCCCCCGAATACTGGCCACAGGAAGTGGGGCTTGATCGGCTGATCAAGCTGGACAAGGAATTCCTGAACAAAGCGGCCTATATGGCCCTCAAAGACAACGCCCCGCGCGAGACATTGCAGCTCGTCGAGGTGCTGGCGCCGGACAATGCTGACGCGACAGGCGGGGAGCCGATCTTCTTGCCAGACGGCACCCCCGCTGGCCGCGTGACGTCTGGCACCTATGGCTACAGCGTCGATAAGTCGCTGGCGCTGTGCTTTCTCAAGGGCGTGCAGCCGGGGGCCGAGGTCGATGTGATGATCCTGGGCCGCCCGCATCGCGGTGTCGTATTGGCAGAGCCGCCCTTCGATCCGAAAGGAATGAAGCTCAGGGCATAGGCCACGCTACCGCTCAGGGATCAGCCCCTTCGGGCTGAACCTCAGCACCAAAAGCAGCACCAATCCCATTGTCAGCAACCGCATATGCGCCGCGCTGTCCAGCAGGTGCTCTTTCAACCAATACCCGTCGGCCATGCCCGCTGTGACAAGGTTCATCAGCGCCAGCCCCATCGGCTCCACCTGAACCCAGAGGAACCAGATCAGAAACCCGCCCAAAACGGCGCCGAAATTGTTGCCAGAGCCGCCAACGATCACCATCACCCAGATCAGGAACGTATAGCGCAAGGGCTGGTAGCTCGATGGGGTCAGCTGGCTGTCGAGCGTGGTCATCATCGCACCCGCCATGCCGCAGACGGCAGAGCCCAAGATAAACACCTGCAAATGGCGGCGGGTGACGTCCTTGCCCATGGCTTCGGCCGCGACCTCATTGTCGCGAATGGCCCGCAACATCCGGCCCCAGGGGGAGTTCCACGCGGTTTGCGCCAGCCAAAGCAGGATCAGCAGCACGACGGTGAAAAGCAGGGCGTATATGCCTTTGACATATAGGGTAGAGGCCGTCGTCACGCCCATCCCCAAGCCCTGCGCGGCCTCCACAAAGCTTGCGGAGTTCTGGAGGTCGATCTCGTAGGGCACCACGGCCGGGCGCGGCAGGCCCACAACGTTCTTGACGCCGCGCGCCAGCCAATCCTCGTTTTTCATGACGGCGATGACGATCTCCGCAATGCCCAAGGTCGCAATCGCCAGATAGTCGGAGCGCAGGCCCAGCGCCGTTTTGCCAATGACCCAAGCGGCCCCCGCGGCCAGAACGCCTCCGATAGGCCAGGACAGCAGGATCGGCAGATTCAGCCCGCCAAGATAGCCGGTAGCTGCCGGGTTGATGGCCTCAACCCCCTCGACGCCTGCATCAAAGACGTAGCGGAAGATGAAGAAACCGGCGATCAGGATGGCCAGCATGATCAGGTTCCGGGGTCTGCCCGCAGCCATCCGCCCGTAGACCAGCACGGCGGCCACGACGGTTGCCGCACCCAAAATCAGGCCCAGCACAATCTGGATGCCGCCGGAGGCCCAGGCGTTCTCCGTCATCGGCATGGAGACCAGCACGGAGGCCAGCCCGCCCAAAGCGACAAAGCCCATCACGCCCACATTGAACAGGCCTGCGTAGCCCCATTGGATATTGACCCCCAGCGCCACGATGGCGGAGATCAGCCCCATGTTCAAAATCTGCAAGGCCGAGTTCCAGGATTGCAAAAACCCGGTTCCGATGATCAGCAATGCGACCAGCGCAAACAGCCCGAAATCGCGCATTTTCATACCGATTTTCCTTTGAAAAGCCCTGTGGGTTTGAACAAAAGTACGATGATCAGGATCGCAAAGGACACCGCAAATTTGTAATCCGTGCTTAGCAATTGCGCCAAGCCGTCAGGGGCCAGCGCCTCCGGCAACACGTAAGTCGCCACCTTCTTCCACGCGTAGGTGACCGTCACTTCGGCAAAGGCAATCAGGAAGCCGCCCGCAATCGCCCCTAATGGAGAGCCCAGCCCGCCCACAATCGCCGCCGCAAAGATCGGCAGCAGCAGTTGGAAATAGGTGAAGGGTTTGAAAGACTTATCCAGCCCGTACAGCGTGCCCGCAATGGTCGCAAGTGCGGCCACGATCAGCCATGTATACATCACCACCCGCTCCGGGTTGATGCCCGAGAGCAGCGCCAAATCCTCATTATCGGAGAAGGCCCGCATGGATTTTCCCGTCCGCGTGCGGTTGAGAAACCAGAACAGCATGGCCACAACGACGATCGCGGTGATCACGGTGATGCCTTGGGTCGTCTTGATCGCAAGCCCTTCCTTGAGCCCGGTCATCTCCTTGAAGTCGCGGGCGGAGATCAGAAAACGCTCCCCATCCGCAAAGCGCTGATCGCCCGGCCCGATGATGAACCGCGTCAGCCCGTTCATGATGAACATCACGCCCAGCGACACCATCACGAAGACCACCGGCTTGACCCGCGTGCGGCGGTAAAAGCGGTAGACGACGCGGTCGGTGCCAAGCAGCACCAGCCCCGTGAGGACGATCCCGAAGGGCAGGGCCAGCAGGGCGGTGGGCAGCGGGCCCGCGCTGATGCCAACGGATTGAAAGCCCCAGGTGATCAGGATGACGAACATCGTGCCAAAGGCCATCGTGTCCCCATGCGCAAAATTGGAGAACCGCAGGATCCCGTAGATCAGCGTCACCCCCAAAGCGCCCAATGCCAGCTGCGCGCCGTAAGCGATGCCGGGCACCAGCACGAAATTGGCCAAGGCGACAATGGCGTTGAGGAAATCCATCAGCCGCAGGTCCCGAGGTAATTGACCATCAACGGCCCCTCGAACAGATGCGTCGAATACCGCGCGCCGCCGCCGGTTTCACGGGTCAGCACATGAAAGGCCGAGGCCGAATAGCCGACCGAGACGCGTATCGTGTTCGAGCCGCCGGTGCTGACCGGGATGGTTTCGGCGTCGGTGATCATCTGGTTGCCCTCGATCTCCATGCTGAACGTGGTCTCGGAGCAGCCCTCCGCCTCGAAACATTCCTGCGTAAAGCTGCAGGTTTCCGCAATGGCCGGGGCAGAACACACCGCAAACGCCATCACTGCTTTCAAAATACTCCCGCCGGAGGCGTCCCAAACTCTCATATTATCCTCCCAAAAATGATTTGCGGACCTCAGGGTCCTGCAACAGAGCTGCACCTGTATCTGTGAACCGGTTGCGCCCTTGCACCAGCACATAGCCTTTGTCAGCAATTTCAAGCGCTTGCCGGGCGTTTTGCTCCACCATCAGAATGGAAATCCCGGTCCGCGCCACTTCGATGATGCGGTCAAATAGCTCGTCCATCACGATGGGCGAGACGCCCGCCGTTGGCTCATCGAGCATCAATACTTTGGGCTGGGTCATCAACGCCCGGCCCACGGCCACTTGCTGGCGCTGCCCGCCTGACAGCTCTCCTGCGGGCTGCGCGCGCTTGTCGCGCAGGATCGGGAACAGGTCGAACACCTGTTCAATGGTGGTCTTGATGTCGTCGCGGCGCAGAAACGCGCCCATCTCGAGGTTCTCTTCAACACTCATCGAGGTGAAGATGTTCGAGGTCTGCGGGACAAACGCCATCCCCTTGGCCACCCGCGCCTGCGGGGTCAGCGCGGTGATGTCTTCGCCAAACAGCCGCACCGCGCCTTGGCGCACATTCAGCATCCCGAACACGGCTTTCATCGCGGTGGATTTGCCCGCGCCATTGGGGCCCACGATCACCGCAATCTCGCCCTCATCCACGGCAATCGTGCACTCGTGCAGGATGTCGGGCCCTTGGCCGTAGCCGCCCGACATGGCGTCGCCAATCAATACCGGGTCGCTCATGCCTGCGCCTTTGCTTTGTTTTTCAGCCCCGTGCCCAGATAGGCCTCGATCACCTGCTCATTGGCCTTGATCTCTGCCAACGTCCCTTCGGCCAGCACGCGCCCTTCGGCCATGCAAATCACCGGATCACACAGCCGGCCGATGAAATCCATGTCATGCTCGATCACGCAGAACGTATAGCCACGCTCCTCGTTGAGCCGGATAATCGCGTCGCCAATGGTGTTGAGAAGCGTACGGTTCACGCCTGCGCCGACCTCGTCGAGGAACACGATCTTGGCGTCCACCATCATGGTGCGGCCCAGCTCCAGCAGCTTCTTCTGGCCGCCCGACAGGTTGCCCGCGCGCTCATGGGTCAGGTGGTCAATCGTCAGAAACTCCAGTACCTCGTCGGCCTTGGCGGCCAGTGCGCGCTCTTCCTCTGCAATCCGTTTGCGTCCGAACCACGTGTTCCAAAGCTGCTCGCCGCTTTGCCCGCCGGGCACCATCATCAGGTTCTCGCGCACGGTCATGGAGGTGAACTCATGCGCGATCTGGAACGTGCGCAAAAGCCCTTTGGAAAACAACGTATGCGGCGGCAGGCCGGTGATGTCCTCGCCATCCATCGTGACGCGGCCCGAGGTGGGCGGCAGCACGCCCGCAATCGCGTTGAACAGGGTCGTCTTGCCCGCGCCATTTGGCCCGATCAACCCGGTGATCGACCCGGTCTCAATGCGCAACGTCGCCCCATCAACGGCATGAAAGCCGCCGAAATGCTTGTGCAGATCATGCACTTCAATCATGTCGGATTGCCCCTTTGAAAAAGCAGCCCGAGGGAGGACCCCCCGGGCTGCTTTCGCTTCCTTTCAGATGCGATTAACGGTACCGAGCCGTTTTCTCTTCGCCACCTTCATAGGTGACTTCACGGTAGTTACCAGCAGATTCGCCGGGCCCGATCAGCTCCACGGCGGAGGCACCGACATAGTCGATCTCTTCGCCAGCTTTGATCAGCTCAAGCGCTTTGCCCAGCTCACCGGGGAAGATCTCGGTGCCCGGTGCGTTGGCCACATCCATGATCTTGTCTTTGTAGTCGCCCGGCTCCATGGAGCCTGCCGCCTGCATCGCCAGCATGATCAACGCCGCCGCGTCATAGCTTTCCGGCGAGAAGGGTGAGGTCGCGTCAAACGCGCCTGCCACCAGCTCGGTGTAGCGTGCGGCACCGGGGCTGTCTGTGCCCGGGTGCTGACCAGAGGAGCCGTCGATTTCCGAGCCGAAATTCTCAACCAGCTTGGCGGAGATCATACCGTCGGGGAAGTGGAACGTGTCAAACGCGCCCGTGTCCAGCGCCGCGCGCACGATGCCAGAGCCGCCTTGGTCCACATAGCCTGCAACCACCAGCCGGTCACCGCCCGCAGAGGCCAGCGCACCAACCTCAGCTGAGTAGTCGGCCTTGCCATCTTCATGCGACGCCGAAATGGTCACTTCGCCGCCCGCGCCTTCAAACGCGGCTTGGAACGCATCGGCCAGACCTTTGCCATAGTCATTATTGGTATAGGTCAGCGCCACGGATTTGATGCCTTGGTCCATCAGAACCTCGGTCATGACCACGCCTTGGCGCGCGTCAGACGGGGCGGTGCGGAAGAACAAGCCGTTGTCTTCTGCGGTCGACAGGCCCGGCGAGGTGGCCGAGGGCGATACCATAACGATGCCGTTTGCCAATGCCACGTTTGCAAGGATCGCGCCTGTTACACCGGAGCAGTCCGCGCCCATGATGCCTTTGACGCCGTCAGACGTGACCAGACGCTCAGCGGCGGCCGTTGCCGCAGCGGCGTCGGTGCAGGTGCTGTCTGCACGTACAGGTGTGACCGTCGCGCCGTCCAGCAGCATGCCGCTGTCGGAGACCTCTTTCATCGCCACTTCAGCGCCATCCGCCATCATTGGCGTGATGGATTCAATCGGGCCAGTGAAACCCAGAATGATGCCAATCTTGACGTCTTTGGCGTGGCCGTCGGCGAAAGCGCCCGTGGCCATCAGCGCTGTTGCAGTCGTCGCAAGCAGTAACTTTTTCATATGTCATTTCTCCCAGTTTGACCGGTTATCCGGTCTTTTGATGGGCCGACGTTAAACACAAGCCCGGCGGTTGAAAAGCAGGAACCTGACGGCATGAAACTTGGCCGCGTTATCACATCTCAATCAGCCGGGTTTGCGCAGATCACCGGGCGCACTATCTTTGAAGCCAGACACAGAAAACAGGAGCCCGCCCCATGATACGCCCACTCTCCCTTGCCGCCCTCTGCGCCTGCCTGCCACTGACCGCACAGGCGATGACCTCCATGCAAGGCAAATTGACGGTGACCCAAGTGGCAGACGGGTTCGAGCAACCCTGGGCCATCGGCCATCTGCCCGATGGGGGCGTGCTGATCACGGAGCGGGACGGCGCGGTCATCCACCTGCGCGCCGATGGCAGCCGGGTGTCCGTCACGGGCGGGCCGAAAGCCATCGCAGCCGGGCAGGGCGGGTTGCTCGACGTCATGGTGCCGCGCGACTTCGCGCAATCTCGCGAGGTGTTTTTCAGCTATGTCTCATCGCAAAACGGCTCCACCGGCACGGCGCTTGGCAAGGGCCGGCTCAGCGAGGATGGCACACGTTTCGAAGGGTTTGAGAAGATTTGGCAGATGGCCCCGCATAAGCAAACCGAGCGCCATTTCGGCTCCCGCGTGGTCGAGGCTATGGACGGCACGATATTTGTGACCATCGGGGATCGCGGCGACCGGCCCTCGGCGCAGGACCGCAGCACTCACAACGGATCCGTCATCCGTCTCACCCGCTCCGGCGGCATCCCAAGTGATAACCCATTTCTGAACACCCCCAATGTCCAACCCGCCATCTATTCCTACGGCCACCGGAACCCGCAAGGGGCCAGCCTTGATGCGGATGGCGTGCTCTGGGTGGCTGAGCACGGCGCGCGCGGCGGGGACGAGGTCAACCGGGTCAAGCCGGGTGCCAATTACGGCTGGCCGGTGATTAGTTACGGCACGCATTATTCCGGCGCCAAGATCGGCGAGGGCACCCGCAAAGAGGGCATGGAGCAGCCGCTGCATTACTGGGACCCCTCCATCGCGCCTTCGGGGATGATGATCTATTCCGGCAAGCTCTGGCCCGCGTGGAAGGGCGACATCTTCGTGGGCTCGCTCAGGGACAATTACATCTCCCGGCTCGAGGGCCCCAACGTGTTTGAGCGCGAAAAGCTGCAAAGCCCGCAGACAGGCCGGGTGCGCGATGTGGTCGAAGGCCCGGATGGCGCGATCTGGTTTCTCTCCGTGGACAGCGGGGCGCTTTACAAGATCACGCCCTAACCTCGCATTAAGGTTAACGGGCGCGCGGCCCGAAACAGCGCGCGCGTTCTATCTCCATTTGGTTAAAAATACTCAACTGGCCGGGCAGCGGTCA
>CAYXIZ010000080.1:0-10382 GCA_964465485.1 uncultured Rhodobacterales bacterium
TTTTGTACAAAATGGGTTTTGGGCCAAAAAGTTTTGCCCCATTTTGTACAAAACATAAAAAAACGGCCCGCGAAGCGCAGGCCGTGTTCAGGTCTTGGTAACGGTT
The DNA here is from genome assembly GCA_964465485.1 of uncultured Rhodobacterales bacterium. Classification (GTDB taxonomy): domain Bacteria; phylum Pseudomonadota; class Alphaproteobacteria; order Rhodobacterales; family Rhodobacteraceae; genus Litoreibacter. Next base: position 107 of record CAYXIZ010000080.1, read on the forward strand.
GGACTAATCGAGTGCGACCAGATCGCCCGCAGATTGACGCCCGTCGCGTCCTTCGATCATTTCGTACTGCACTTTCTGATCGTCGCGCAGCCCGGTCAGCCCGGCGCGTTCAACGGCAGATATATGTACAAACACATCTTTGCCCCCATCATCTGGTGCAATAAAGCCGAAGCCTTTGGTTGTGTTGAACCATTTTACGGTGCCAGTGGCCATGCCGTCTCTCCTTCTCGTGCCGCCCAGGTTATCCGGCGGTTTGGTGTATGCCAGGTCTTACTTCAGGCACCCGCAAAGCGAAGAAGGCCGAACCGTAAAGTCTGTCTCACATGTTTCCACATAGTGAATTATGGCAAAAAATCAACGATTACTGTTTCTCTGTGGGCACTTGTTCTAGAGTGAAAAGCGCCAAAACGACGCTGAAACGGAGACAAAATCGATGAAATTATACGGCATAAAAGCCTGCGATACCTGCCGTAAGGCTTTGAAAATGCTGCAAGAGGCCGGGCGCGAGGTCACCTTTGTCGATGTGCGGGATACGCCGCTTGATGCGGACCTGCTGCGCCGCTTCCATGAAACATTTGGTGATAAGTTGGTTAACACTCGCTCGACCACATGGCGGGGATTGGACGACTCGGAGCGGGCGCAAAATCCGCTCGATCTTCTGGCTGCGCACCCGACCTTGATGAAGCGCCCCGTCATTGATGACGGAACGCTCTATCTGGGATGGGCCAAGGACACGCAGCAGGCGCTGCTCTGAAGGTTAACGCAGATCGGGCGGGGTGGTCTCTGCCAGCAGAGTGGTGATTAGCGCCTCAAGGGGTTCAACCTTGGTGTGTTTTTCGCCCAGACGCCGGACGGTGACGGTCTGGTCCTCGACTTCTTTTTTGCCAACTGCAAGGATCAGCGGGACTTTAGAGACGGAATGCTCGCGCACCTTGTAGTTGATCTTCTCGTTGCGCGTGTCGGGCTCTGCGCGGATGCCTGCGGCTTTTAATTTCTCAACAGTTTCAAGCACATACTCGTCTGCGTCGGACACGATTGAGGCCACGACGGCCTGTCGCGGGGCCAGCCACATGGGCAGTTTCCCGGAATGCTCTTCGATCAGAATGCCGATAAACCGCTCAAAGGAACCCAATGTCGCACGGTGCAACATGACGGGGCGGTGCTTGGCGCCGTCCTCGCCGACATAGGTGGCATCCAGCCGCTCGGGCAGGACGAAGTCCACCTGATGGGTGCCGCATTGCCAGTCGCGGCCGATGGCATCTGTTAACACAAATTCCAGTTTGGGGCCGTAAAACGCCCCTTCGCCAGGGTTCATCTCCGGCTCAATTCCGGCGGCGCGTGTCGCTGACAAAAGCGCGCTTTCGGCCTTGTCCCACACCGCGTCGGAGCCTGCACGGGTCTCTGGCCTGTCGGAGAATTTCACCCGGAAGTTTTCGAACCCGAGGTCGCGGTAGATGGCTGACAAAAACTCAATGTAAACAGCGGTTTCGCTCTCGATCTGGTCTTCTCGGCAGAAGATGTGGCCGTCATCTTGAGTAAAGCCGCGCACGCGCATGATGCCGTGTAGCGCGCCTGAGGGCTCGTAGCGGGCACAGGAGCCAAATTCCGCCATGCGCAGGGGCAGGTCGCGGTAGGATTTCAGGCCTTGGTTGTAGACTTGCACGTGGCAGGGGCAGTTCATAGGCTTGAGCGCGTTAACCGCTTTTTCGCGGGCGTGGTCCTCGTCCACTTCGACGATGAACATGTTTTCCTGGTATTTCTCCCAGTGGCCTGAGGCCTCCCATAGCTTGCGGTCGACGACTTGCGGGGTGTTTACCTCGACATAGCCGCCTGCGCGTTGGCGGCGGCGCATGTAGTCTTGCAGTTCGGTGTAGATGGTCCAGCCGTTGGGGTGCCAGAAGACCTGGCCCGGGGCTTCCTCCTGCATATGGTACAGGTCCATCTCGCGGCCAAGTTTGCGGTGGTCGCGTTTCTCAGCTTCTTCGAGGAAGTGCAGGTATTCCTTGAGTTTTTCCTTGTTCTGGAAGGCCACGCCGTAGATGCGTTGCAGCATGGCGCGGTCGCTGTCGCCGCGCCAATAGGCCCCTGCGACGCTCATCAGTTTGAACGCGTCGGCGGGGACCTGGCCGGTATGTTGCAGATGCGGGCCACGGCACAAATCCTGCCAATCGCCATGCCAATACATGCGCAAGGGCTCGTCGCCGGGGATGGCTTCGATCAGCTCGACCTTATAGGGCTCGTTATTGTCTTCGTAAAATTTCACCGCCCGCGCGCGGTCCCAAATTTCCGTGCGAACAGGGTCGCGCAGGTTAATGATTTCCTTCATCTTTTTCTCAATTGCGCCGAGATCTTCGGGCGTAAACGGCTCCGCGCGATCAAAGTCGTAATACCAGCCATTCGCAATCACAGGGCCGATTGTCACTTTCACATCGGGCCAGATGGCTTGCACCGCGCGGGCCATGATGTGGGCCAGATCGTGGCGGATCAGCTCAAGCGCGGGCTCTTCATCTTTCATGGTGTTGATGGCGATGGAGGCGTCTTCCTCAATCGGCCATTGCAGGTCGTGATGCGCGCCGTTCACGGTCGCGGAGATGGCCTTTTTGGCCAGTGAACTGGCGATGGAGGCGGCGACTTCGGCAGGGGTCACCCCTGCATCAAACTCACGTGCATTGCCGTCGGGAAAGGTCAGGGAAATAGAGCCCATGGGCTGTCTCCTCGTCTGTTTGGCGCCTACGAAACGCCCGGTTGCGGGTGTATATGTCGGGTCTTTTGAAGGGAGAAACGCAGCGGGTCAAGGCTGGGTGCACGAGGTGCGCGCTATTTCCTTTGCGGACGGGCTCGCCTATCCTTTGGCTTGCAAAAGACGAGGGGCGGGATGGCGCAGATTTTAGAGACGGAAGCGGGCCGGCAGATTGCCTATCACCGGACAGAGGGCAGCCAGCCGGGGCTGATTTTCCTGGGCGGGTTCAACTCCGACATGGGGGGCACCAAGGCCGTGCATCTCGAGGCTTGGGCGCGCGCGCAGGGCAGGGCTTTCTTGCGGTTCGATTATTCGGGCCATGGCGAGTCCTCTGGCGCGTTTACCGATGGCTGCATCGGCGATTGGGCTGAGGATGCGCAGGCCGCGATCACGCAGCTGACCGAAGGCCCGCAAATTCTGATCGGCTCATCCATGGGGGGCTGGATCTCGTTGCTGATGGCCAAGCGCATCCCTGAAAAGATTGCGGCATTGGTGACGATTGCCGCGGCCCCTGACTTTACCGAGGACAGCATGTGGGCGGGCTTCACCGACGCCCAAAAGGCCGAGCTGGAGGCGGGGCAGGTCGCGCTGCCCTCTGACTATGGCGCGCCTTACATTATCACCAAATGGTTGATCGAGGATGGCCGCTCCCATCTGGTTCTGCGCGACCCGCTGCACCTGCCGTTTCCGGTGCGCATGATGCAAGGCACGGAGGATGCCGATGTCGACATGTCCGTCGCGTTGCGGCTGATTTCCCATGCCACGGGGGATGATATGCGGTTGATTGTGCTGAAAGGCGGCGATCACAGGTTCTCGGACGCGGTTGCGCTGAAGCTGATTGAGGACGCGACCACCAACGCCATGCAGGCGATTGGTTAGCCAATACGAGCACCCCAATGAGACCAGATGCGGAGTAGACATCATGACCTTTGAGCAACGTGTCAGCCTGATCACCCTTGGGGTGCAAGACCTCGACGTATCTGCGGCATTTTACGAGGCGCTGGGCTGGCGTCGTGTGGACAGCCCGGACGGGGTGATTGCCTTTGATCTGATTGCGCAGACCTTGGGGCTGTATCCTGCCAGCGGGCTGGAAGACGAGCTGGGGCTCGCGCGTGGCACGCTGTCGGGACGCGGCGCGAGCTCGTTGGGATATAACGTGCGCGAGAAGGCGGATGTGGCGCAGCTTCTGGCGCTGGTGGAGCCCGCAGGCGGTGCGATCCTGAAACCCGCGAGTGACGTGTTTTGGGGCGGCCATCACGGCTATTTCTCTGATCCGGACGGCCATATCTGGGAGGTCGCCCATAACCCGTTTTCGCCCCTGCGCGAGGATGGCGCGTTTCGCTGGAACGGCTATTGATGCGCAAACCGGCGTCCATGTGGTCTTTGGAGACGCTGGGCCGGGTGCGGCTGTCGAAACACTTCTTTATGCGCGAGTTTCTCTATTCTGAGATCAGCAATTTTCACGCGCGGCCCAACATTCCTGAAAACCCCGATTTGGCTATAGAGGTCGGGCGGGCCTTTTGCTCTGAATTGCTGGACCCGCTGCATGAGACATTTGGCTGCGTCACCGTGCGCTCGGGCTACCGCTCGCCTGCGTTGAACGCCTATGGCAATGAAAACAAACTGAATTGTGCGCGCAACGACTATCCCGGCGAGTGCCATATCTGGGACCGGGGCGTGGGCGACGCGCGGATTGGCGGGGCCAGTATCGTGATCCCGTGGTTTGCCGATCAATATGCGCAGGGGCGCGATTGGCGGGATTTGGCGTGGTGGATTCATGACCATTTGCCCTATTCTGAGCAGTGGTATTTTCCCAAACTGGCGGCGTTCAACCTGACTTGGGAGCCGCACCCGCGGCGCACGATTTCCAGCTATATCGCGCCGCGCGGCAAGCTGTTGGCGGCGGGGGCGGAGCCAGAAGAGGCGCTCTCTGCGCGTCAGGCGCGCTACGCTGATTTTCCGCCCTTCCGGGGCGTCGCTCAACCGGCTATTCCTCCAAACTGGTCCGCAGGAGAAACGTCATGACATTGCCCAAAACCCCCTCATTTCGTCTGGACGGAAAACGCGCCTTTGTGCCGGGCGGCTCGCGTGGCATCGGGCTGGGCTGCGCAGTGGCCTTGGCGGAGGCCGGGGCCGAGGTGGTGATCGCTGCGCGCGGGGCAGAGGCGGTGGCGGAGGCCGTGCGTCAGATGCGCGAGGCAGGGTTAACGGCCAGCGGCGTGGCGCTGGATGTGACAGATCTGGACGCGGTCCGGCAGGTCTTTGCGGCCCATGGGCCGTTCGATATCCTGTGCAATTCCGCCGGATTGGCGCGGCATTCAAAGGCGGTGGAGACCGCCCCTGATGATTTCGATGCGGTGATGAATATCAACGTCCGTGCCGCCTATTTTCTGGCGCAGCAGGCGGCCCTGGGGATGAAGCAGCTCAAGGGAGGCTCGATCATCCAGATTTCCAGCCAGATGGGCCATGTGGGCGGGCAGGAGCGCGCGGTCTATTGCGGCACGAAACATGCGGTGGAGGGGATCAACAAGGCCATGGCGATTGAGCTGGGGCCGGACAATATCAGGGTCAATTCGATCTGCCCGACCTTCATTCGCACGCCACTGACGGAGCCCACATTCTCCGACCCGGCCAAGCGCGCGTGGATCGAGGACAAGATCAAACTGCCCCGCGTGGGCGAGGTGGAGGACATCATGGGGGCCGTGGTTTATCTGGCCTCGGACGCCTCTGCTCTGGTCACGGGGACCTCGATTTTGGTCGATGGCGGCTGGACGGCCGGGTAGCGCCTGCTTGCAAGACGCCCCCCTTTGCGAAACAAAAGGCAAAACGGGGGACAGAATATGAGCATCAAGACAACGCATGTAGGTAGCCTGCCACGCACCCAAGAGGTGGTGGACATGATCTTTGCGCGCGAAAATGGCGAAAGCTATGACCAAGCGGCGTTTGACGCGGTTATGCGCGACGGCTGTGCCGCGACGGTCGGGCGGCAGGCGGAGGCCGGGATCGGGATTGTCAGCGATGGCGAGACCTCGAAAATCAGCTACGCGACTTACGTCAAAGACCGCTATACCGGGTTTTCCGGCGACAGCCCGCGCAATGCGCCGGGGGATTTGAAACTGTTCCCCTCCTTCCTGAAACGGCTGGCGGAGGCTGGCGGCACCCCGCAATATGCCCGCCCGATGTGCACCGGCGAGGTGAAGAGCAAAGGTCAGGACGAGCTGCTGGCCGATATTGCCAATCTCAAGGCGGGCATGGCCGCGCATGGGGTAAAAGAGGGGTTCATGAATGCCGCGTCGCCGGGGGTGATCTCGTTGTTTTTGCAGAATGACTTTTATGCCACGCGGGAGGCCTATCTCGCCGCACTGGCCGACGCGATGGCGGAGGAGTACCGCACCATTGTTGATGCCGGTCTCTATTTGCAGCTGGATTGCCCCGATCTGGCCTTGTCACGGCATATGCTCTTTGGCGATCTGAGTGACGCGGAGTTTTTGACCATCGCCGGGACCCATGTGGAGGCGCTCAATCATGCGCTGTCGGGGATCGACCCGTCTCGGGTGCGGGTCCATATTTGCTGGGGCAATTACGAGGGGCCGCATGTCTGCGACATCGACATGGGCAAGGTCTTTCCGACCCTGATGCAGGTCAACGCGTCGCAGCTGTTGTTCGAGACCTCGAACCCGCGTCACGCCCATGAATGGACCGTCTTCCGTGACCGTGTCGCGGAGATCCCTCAGGATAAGATTTTGGTGCCGGGCGTGGTGGATTCGACGACCAATTTCGTCGAACATCCCGAAGTTGTCGCGCAGCGGCTTGAACGTTTCCTGCCTTTCATGGGGGCAGAGCGCGTTATTGCTGGCTCGGATTGTGGTTTTGGAACATTTGCGGGTTTCGGGGCGGTGGATCCGGATATCGCCTATGCCAAGCTCGGATCGCTGGTGGAAGGCGCGGAATTGGCGGCGGGGCGCCTTTGATTTTGGCGACGAACCTCTAGACCTCTGCGCATAAAAAAGGGCCACCAGATGGTGGCCCTGAAGCTTTCGCGATGGCAGGGGGCGTCAGATCGCCAAGCGGCCCGTGTTGATTGGCGTTACGTTCTTTGTCGATTTCGTCGTTTTGACAACACGTTTCCCCTTCACGGCGCTGTTGGCGTCAATGAAATCCAGCACCAGTGGCCGGATGTTGTTGCGCCAGCTTTTGCCCGCGAAAATCCCGTAATGGCCCGCGCCTTCCTCAAGATGGCTGGCCTTCTTGTCGTCATCGAGCCCAGTGAGCAAGTCGAGGGCCGCAACGCATTGGCCGGGTGCGGAGATATCGTCATTGCCACCCTCAACCGTTTTCACGGCCACGTCGGTGATTCTGCCAATATCGACCGGAACGCCGTTCACCACGAATTCGTTCTTCGCAATCTCGCCGTTTTTGAAGATGCGCTCTACGGTGGAGAGGTAAAACTCCGCAGGCATATCCATCACGGCAAGGTATTCGTCGTAGAATTTATTGTGCCGGTCATGATCGCCTGCCTCCCCTTTGGAGACGCGCAGGATCTGATCGAAAAACGCTTTGCCATGGGTCTCCGCGTTCATCGACATGAAAGATTGCAGTTGCAGCAGGCCGGGATAAACCATCCGCCCGACGCCTGCATATTTGAAGCCGACGCGCTGGATCGCCATTTCCTCAAGCTGCCCCATCGTGACGCGGCGGCCAAAATCGGTGACGTCGGTGGCGGCGGCATCAGGGTCAATCGGGCCGCCGATCAGGGTCAGCGTCTTGGGTTGGGCCTTGGGGTCCTCTGCGGCCAGATAGGCGGTGGCGGCCAATGCCAGTGGTGCGGGTTGGCACACAGCGATGACATGGGTTTCCGGGCCAAGTTCTTTCATGAATTCAGCAAGGTAGAGGGTGTAGTCCTCGATATCGAACTTGCCTTCGCTGACCGGGATATCGCGCGCATTGTGCCAGTCGGTCACGTAAATCTCGGCGTCAGGCAGCAGCGAGATCACCGTCGAGCGCAGCAGCGTGGCGTAGTGGCCTGACATGGGTGCGACGAGCAAAATCTTGCGAGGTGCGGCCTCGCGGTCGGTGACGTTGAAATGCAGCAGGTCGCCAAAGGGGCGGCTCAGCACGATCTCCGGCTCGACACTATAGTCGCGCCCATCGGTGCCCACGACCGGGGGCAGGTCCCAATCAGGCTTGGCCACCATCCGCGAGAAACTGCGCTCGGTGACCTGACCCCAGGCCTCCAGCATCTTGAAATAGGGGTTTGGCGTCAGGGCAAAAGCGGGGTGGGACCCCATCGCTTGGGCTGTGGCCCCCAACCATTGATTGGTCAGGCGCATCGATTCCATTATGTCATATGTGACCATGTACTTCACAGCCGTCTCCTTTCGCGGGTAACATACCCGCCATGCGCTGATGCGGCTTCCAACCAAAGCGGCGGAACGGTAACAGCTTATACGCGTTATTGTGCAACTGCAGCATAGGTTAGGGTGGTAAAATTTCGATGACAACCGAAAGTAACGAAGGTAACGAAGATCTTTCCGCCGAGCGTCTGGAGCGCCTCACTGCAAATATGGCGCGGATTGACGAGCTGACCAAACGCATGACGTCCGCGATGGGGCAGCGCAAGAGCGCGGATCCGGGCCTTCAGGGCCCCGGACAGGACCTTTATGTCAAAGCCGCCGCCGCCTATATGGCGGAGATGATGGCGAACCCCGCCAAGATGATCGAGCATCAGGTCGGCTATTGGGGCAAGTCGCTCAAGCATTACGTCGAGGCGCAGCAGCAGCTGGCCCAAGGCAAGCTTGCCCCGCCCGAGGATAAAGGCCCCTCGGATCGCCGTTTCAAACACGAGATGTGGGACAGCAACCCCTATTTCAACTTCATCAAGCAGCAATATCTGCATTCCAGCGAGGCGATCACCAGCACGATGGACGATCTGTCCACACTCGATGGCGTCGACAAGGGCCGCGTGTCCTTCTTTGCCCGCCAGATTGTCGATATGTTTGCGCCCACGAATTTTCTGGCCACCAACCCAGACGCGCTTTCCCGCGCGGTGGAGACAGATGGCGAGTCTCTGGTCAAAGGTCTTGAGAACCTTGTCGCGGATATTGAACGCAATAACGGCGATCTGCTGGTCAGTCTGGCCGATGGCGAGGCGTTTGAGGTAGGCAAGAACATCGCCGCCACCGAAGGCTCCGTGGTTTATCGCAACCGCATGTTCGAGCTGATCCAATACGCGCCGACCACGGATAAGGTGAAAGAAACCCCGCTGATCATCTTCCCGCCCTGGATCAACAAGTTCTACATCATGGACCTGAAACCGGCGAATTCCTTAATCAAATGGATCGTTGATCAGGGCTATACGCTGTTTATCGTGTCGTGGGTGAACCCCGATCAAACCTACGCGGATGTGGGCATCGACGATTATGTGGATGACGGCTACCTGACCGCGATCAGCGAGGTGAAGAAGATCACCAAGCAAGATCAGGTCAATGCGGTGGGCTATTGTATTGCGGGCAGTACGTTGTCGATGGTGCTGTCTTTGATGGAGAAACGCGGCGACACTTCCGTCAAATCCGCCACGCTTTTCACCACGCTCACCGATTTCGAGGATGCGGGCGAGATGGCCGTGTTCCTTGATGATGATTTTGTCGACGGGATCGAGCGGCAGGTGGCCGAGAAGGGCTATTTGCACTCTTACTTCATGTCGCGCACCTTTTCCTATCTGCGCGCCAATGACCTGATCTACGCCCCCGCCATTCGCAATTACATGATGGGGGAGGCCCCTCCGGCCTTTGATCTGCTCTTTTGGAACGGCGACAGCACCAACCTGCCGGGCCGCTTCGTGGTCGAGTATTTGCGCGGGCTTTGTCAGGGCAATAAATTTGCCACGGGCGAGATGGAAATTCTGGGGGAGACGGTCAGTCTCGATACGGTCCAGCACCCGGTCTGCGCCATCGCCTGCGAGACCGACCACATCGCCGCCTGGAAGGGCAGCTTTAACGGGGTCAAACAGTTTGGCTCAAAGGATAAGACGTTCATCGTGTCTCAATCGGGGCATGTGGCAGGGATCATCAACCCGCCAAGCAAGAACAAATACGGGCATTATACCAACCCGAATGTCGCAGGCGCGCCTGAGGAGTGGATGGAGGCCGCCGATTTCAATGAAGGCTCATGGTGGCCGCGTTGGGAAGGGTGGTTGTCTGAGCGCTCTGGCAAAGAGATAAAAGCCCGAAAGCCCGGACTAAAATCGCATCCAATTTTGGAAAAAGCACCGGGTTCTTACGTGTTGCCGCGGCCAAATATCTGAAAACAAACAGGTTTCTCCGCCCTAAAGTTTTTTGCTGCATTGCAGCATAAAGGCTTGAAATGCTGCAATGCAGCGGGTATATATTCTGCAGACGCAAACAGAAGCGGGGCCAAAAACCGGTCCCACATAGGAGACTAACACAATGGCTAAGCAACAAGACTTCACCAAAATCTTTTCCGACATGACAGCTGCATTCCCGGTCGACATGACCGCGATGAACGACATGATGAAAA
>CAYXIZ010000081.1:0-10239 GCA_964465485.1 uncultured Rhodobacterales bacterium
TCGTTTGGGTCCAGCGCCGCGCCGTCGACGGAGATCAGGCAATCGGGTGCGTTCCCGGCCGTGTCTTGCGTCAACAGAATGGGCTGATCGGCATCATGTGGCCCGCCCGCAAGCCCGTGGGGCTGAAAGCCGTCGCCCTCCCACAGCTTGGCGTCGAGCCAGTCGAGCCGCTCGGCTGAGGTGCCGCGAATGGCCACGCGCCAGCCCGCCTTGCGGGCCAGCCCCAAAAGCTGCGGCAGGGTTTGTTCAAGCGGTTGCCGGGTAAGGTGGTAGAAGAAAACCTCCGCCATTACGAGCCTTCGAAATTATCCGCGATCAGCCGGTTCAGCGCACGCACGCCCCAGCCGGTGGCGCCTTTCGGGGCGAAGTCGCTCTCAGATTTCAGCGAGGCCACGCCTGCTATATCGAGGTGGCACCACGGGGTTTCGGGTTTGACGAAACGCTCAAGGAACTGCGCGGCGGTGATGGAGCCTGCGGCGCGGGTGCCGACGTTTTTCATATCGGCGACGCGGGATTTCAGCTGGTCATCATAGGCCTTGCCCATGGGCATGCGCCACGCGCCTTCTTGCTCCACATTGGCGGCTTTCAGGAAGGCGTTGGCCAGCGCGTCATTGTTGGAGAACACGCCCGCGTTTTCATGGCCCAGCCCGACGATGATGGCACCTGTCAGGGTGGCGAGGTTGATCATGCCGATGGGGCTGTAGGTTTCCTGCGCGTACCACAGCACGTCGGCCAGCACCAAGCGGCCTTCGGCGTCGGTGTTGATGACCTCGATCGTGTCGCCCTTCATGGATGTGACCACATCGCCGGGGCGCACCGCGTTGCCCGACGGCATGTTTTCGACCAGCCCCACAAGGCCCACCACGTTGGCTTTTGCTTTGCGCGCGGCGAGGGTTTTCATGACGCCTGCGACGACACCCGCGCCGCCCATATCCATGGTCATATCTTCCATGCCGCCCGCCGGTTTCAGGGAGATCCCGCCGGTGTCAAACACCACGCCCTTGCCCACCAGCGCGAACGGAGGATCGTTCTTGTCGCCGCCCATCCATTCCATGACGACCACTTTGGAGGGGCTGTCAGAGCCTTGGCCCACGCAGAGCAGCGAACCCATGCCGAGTTTTTCCAGCTCGGGCTCCTCCATCACTTTGACCTTGAGGCCCAGCGCCGAGAGCTCCGCCAGACGGTCGGCGAACTCGGTGGTGGTCAGCACGTTGGCGGGCTCGTTGACCAGATCGCGGGTAAAGAAGACCCCCTCCGCGATGGCCCCATAGGCAGCGCCTGCGGCTTTGACCTCGTCAGGGGCGTTTACCATAAGGTGAACCGCACCGGGGGCCTCGTCTTCCTTGGTGAAATGGTCGTTGAAGGCGTAGCTGCGCAGGGACACACCCAAGGCCACATCTTCGGCGCGGCGCAGGTTACCGCACAAGACGTGCAGCTCTTTTCCGGCGGCCATTTTGGCGAGCGTGGCCCCGGCCTTGCGCGCGGTCATGACGTCGGGGCGGCGTGACAGTTTGACCACGATGACCCCCTCGGCGGCCATGTTGACCGGGTAGGCCAGCATGATCGCCTTGCCCTCGTCCAGCTTGGAGAACCCGTCGCTTTCCACCAGCCGCGCAACGGCTCCGCGTGACAGGCGGTTGACCCGTTTGGCGGTGGCGTCCAGCGTGCCTGCCTCAGGCACGAAGACGGCCAGAACCCCCTGCGCCTCCTTGATCAGGTCGATGTCGGTGGCGATGAAATTGGGGGTGATGGGCGTTGTCATGGGGACCTCTGATCTGTGCGAAAAAGCGTTGTGTTGCGCTATAGCTAGCGCGCCTCCGCCGTGAAGGCCAGAAGCCCCTTTTGAGCCAAGAAAATTTCGGCTAAGTTGAAAAGAAAAACGGGTAGGGAGTAGCAGGTTGGCGCGATTTGACAGATATATGCTGTCGCAGCTGCTGCTTTTGTTCGGCTTTTTCTCGCTTGTGCTGGTGTCGGTCTATTGGATCAACCGTGCCATCTCGCTGTTTGACCAACTGATCGGTGACGGGCAGACGGCGCTGGTTTTCCTTGAGTTTACCCTGCTGGCGCTGCCATATGTGATCATGACGGTGCTGCCCATCTCGGCCTTTGTGGCGGCGGTTTACGTGACCAACCGGCTGTCTTCGGACAGCGAGATGGTGGTGCTGCAAACCGCAGGCGCGTCGAGCACCCGCATCGCGCGGCCGGTGTTTTACTTTGGCGTCATCGTGGCCCTTCTGGTGGCCATCCTTGCGCATGTGCTGGTGCCTGCGGCGCGCAGCGAATTGTCGGGGCGCAGCGCGGAGATTTCGCGCGACATCACTGCGCGGTTCCTGAAAGAAGGGCAGTTCATCCATCCGGCCTCCGGCATCACGGTTTACGTGCGCGGCATCACCCCGCGCGGCGAGATGGAAGAGCTGTTCTTGGAAGATGACCGCGACCCGGATGCCAAGGTGACCTACACCGCCGAGCGGGCCTTGCTAGTGCGCGGCGACACAGGCCCTCGGCTGGTGATGTTTGACGGGCTGGCGCAGACCTTTCGGCCTAAAACCGGCAGACTGACGACGGTTGAGTTTGAAGATTTCGCCTATGACATTGGAGCGTTGATACGGCAGGGCGGCGCGGGCATTCGCGATTTGCGAGAGCTGCCGACGGCGGTTCTGCTGAACCCCAGCCAAGAGGATTTGGACGGGGCCAGGGGCGAATTGGCGGATTTTCTCTATGAGGCCCATGACCGCGTTGCGCGGTCGCTGCTGGCGATTGTGGTGCCGGTCATGGGGTTCGCCGCGCTGATGGTGGGCGGGTTCTCGCGGTTCGGGGTGTGGCGACAGGTGGTGTTGGCGGTGACAATGATCATCGGCGTGCAGCTGGTGGCCAATTCCTCCGAAGAGGTCGCACGCGGCGACGCGCGGCTGTTCTGGATGGCCTATCTCGCGCCGCTGGTGGGCACGGTGCTGACGGCGCTGCTGCTCTTTGCCTCGCAGATGCGACGCTTTCGTGGGCGCGACACAAGTGTCGAGATGGCGCAGCCCGGCGGGGCGCAGATATGAGGCTGGATTGGTATTTCGCCAGGCGCTTCGTGAGGGCCTTCCTGCTGGTCTTCGGGGTGTTTTTCGGCATTGTCTTTCTGATCGACATGGTCGAGCAGATACGCCGCTTTGACAGTGACGCCGTGGGCCTGGTGGAGGCGGGCGAGCTGGCCTTGCTGAATGCGCCTGCGACGATGTACCGGATGCTGCCGCTCTTGACTGTCTTGGCCACGATCATGCTGTTTCTGGGGCTGGCACGCACCTCGGAGATGGTGGTGACGCGGGCCTCTGGCCGCTCGGCGATCCGGTCGCTTTTTGCTCCGGTGGTGACGGCCTTTACCTTTGGGGTTCTGGGCATTGCCGCGCTGAACCCGATCGTGGCGGCGACGTCAAAGCAGTTCGAGCTGCTGTCGCAATCCTATGAGGGCAATTCCAGCGCGATGTCGGTGAGCGACCGGGGGCTTTGGCTGCGGCAGGCGGGGCTGACCGGGCAGATCGTGATCCGCGCGGACCGCTCCAATTTGGACGGCACGCAGTTTTTCGATGTCATTTTCTATGGGTTCGACCCGGCGGGAAAGCCGACCTACCGCATCGCCGCCGCGCAAGCGCTGCTGCAACCGGGCGCATGGGCCCTGTCGGAGGTCAAGTGGTGGGACTTTGAGCAAGGCGGCAACGCGGAGGATGGCGCACAGGTCTATACGGAACTCGCCCTGCCCTCGGACCTAACCCGCGACCAAATTCGCGACAGTTTCGGCTCCCCCTCTGCCATCCCGATCTGGGAGCTGCCGGGCTTTATCCGCCAGCTTGACCGCGCCGGGTTTTCGGCGCTGCAGCACCGGGTCTGGCTGCATATGGAGCTGGCAAACCCCATTTTGCTGGCCGCGATGGTGCTGATTGGCGCAGGCTTTACCATGCGCCACACCCGCTTCGGGCGCACCGGGTTGATGGTGCTCTTGGCGATCTTGATGGGTTTCACGGTCTATTTCCTGCGCAACTTCGCCCAAGTGCTGGGGGAGAACGGACAGATCCCGGTGGTCGTGGCCGCCTGGGCACCGCCTTTGGCGGGGATATTCATGTCGCTTGGACTGCTTTTTCATATGGAGGATGGCTGACATGTTCCGCTTCCTTATGCTGTGCGCCGCCTTGATCCTGTCGCCCGCGCTGGCGCTGGCCCAGCAGACCGCGTCGTTGGTGGCCGACAGCGTTTCGTTTGACCCCGAAAGCCAGCGTCTTGAAGCGCAGGGCAATGTGGAAGTGCTGCAAGACGGGGTGCGGCTGCGCGCGGCCTCGATTGTCTATGACGGGGAGCGCGACGCGCTTGTTGTACAGGGCCCGCTTTACCTGATCGAGGGGCAGGACGTGACGATTATTGCCAGCTTCGCGGAGCTCTCGGGCGATCTGCGCGAGGGGGTTTTGTCGCAAGCGCGGGTGGTGTTTTCCGAGCAGTTACAGCTGGCCTCCAACGAGGTGCGCCGCACTGGCGGGCGCTATACGCAGTTTTACAAATCCGTCGCCTCCAGCTGCCAAGTCTGCGCGGAGCACCCGACCCCGATCTGGGAAATCCGCGCACAGCGCATCACCCATGACGCCGAGGAACGGCAGCTGTATTTCGACAATGCCAGCTTCCGGGTGCTCGACGTGCCGGTGTTTTACTGGCCCTATCTGCGCCTGCCCGACCCCACCGTCGAGCGCGCCAGCGGGTTCTTGTTGCCGGTCTTTGCCTCCAGCGGCGATATCGGGCTCGGGATCAAAACCCCGTATTTCTACGTCATTGACGACCATTCGGACCTGACGCTGACCCCTTGGCTGACCACGCGCGGCTCGCGCACGCTTGAGGCGCGGTATCGCCGCAAGCTGAGCTACGGTGAGTTCGAGATCAATGGCGCTGTGACCGATGACAACCTGCTGCCGGATCGCAACCTGCGCGGCTATGTGTTTGCCGGAGGTTTCTTTTCCCTGCCGCGCGATTTTGTTTTGACCTTCGATGTGGAGGCCACCTCGGATGACGGCTACCTGCTGCAATATGACTATTCCGACAAGGACCGTCTGGACAGCGCTATCGGGGTCAGCCGCACCCGGCGCGACGAATTTATTGGCGCGGGGCTGACCAATTTCCAGTCGCTGCGCGACGGCGACGACAACCGCACCTTGCCGACCATTGTGGGTGATGCGATTTACGAGCGCCGCTTCACGCCGGGCCGCCTGGGCGGCATCGCCTCCTTGCAATTTGAGGCGGCGGGGCTCTACCGGCGGGCCGATGAAGACCCTACCAATACAGGGCTCGCGCGGGATGTGGCCCGGCTGTCGGCGGTGGCTGATTGGCGGCGCGACTGGCTTTGGAGCAATGGCATGATCGTGGCGGCGGGCGCGGAGCTGCGGGCCGACTGGTATCAGGTGCAGCAGGACGCGCGGCCGGTTTTCGACGATACGACCGAAGTGACGCCCTATGCCTCGGTGGAATGGCGCTGGCCGATGCTGCGCCGCGCGCAAGGCGCCACCCATCTGCTGGAGCCGGTGGTGCAGCTGGTCTGGGCCAAGGAATCGGATCGCGACGTGGATAATGAAGACAGTTTGCTGGTGGAATTTGACGAAACCAACCTGTTCTCCTACTCGCGCTTTCCGGGTGTGGACGATCAGGAGGCCGGGCGGCGGACCAATCTTGGGGTGACCTATACGCGCGAAGATGATGACGGCTGGGCGTTGGGCGTGACCGTGGGCCGGGTGTTCCGGGACGGCGATTTTGGCCAGTTCAGCGCCTCGACCGGGTTGCGCGGCAGTTCCAGCGACTGGCTGGTGGCCGCACAGCTGAAAATCGGGGAGCGGTTCGATGTCATCAACCGGGCATTGTTCGATGACACGTTTACATTCGCGCGTAACGAGATGCGGTTGAACTGGACAGAAGAAGATTACCTGCTTGGCTCCACCTTCGTGTGGCTTGAGGCCGACCCCACCGAAGGGCGCCCGATCGACACGTCCGAATTTGCGGTGGACGGGGCTTACCGCGTGTCGAACCATTGGACGCTGTCATCGAACCTGCGCTACGATTTTGTCGAAGACCGCACCTCGCGGGCCGGCATCGGCGCGCGCTACGAGAACGAATGTGCGACGGTCGATCTTTCCCTCTCGCGCCGCTTCACGACTTCGACTAGTGTCTCGGCAACGACGGATCTGAGCCTGTCGGTCCAACTTGCCGGGTTCGGCGCGAACGGGGCTGGCAGAAAAAGCTTCGCACGCAGGTGTGACGGATAGGCCAGCAGAGGCCGCGGACTGAAACGACGACGAAGAGCAACGAGCAAACCATGACCCTGACACGTTTTGTAACCTCCCTGTTTTTCTTTGCGCTCGCGGCCATGCCCGCCTCTGCGCAAAGCCCGTTTGAGACCGTGATCACCGTCAATGATGCGGCGATCACGCAATATGAGATTGACCAGCGGGCGCGGCTGCTGGTGCTGCTGCGCGCTCCGGGCGATCTGCAGGAGGTGGCCCGCAACGGGCTGATCGAAGACCGGTTGCGGATCAGTGAGGCGCGCCGCGCGGGCGTGAACCCGACCCCCGAAGAGGTGGAGGCCGGGATGGCCGAATTTGCCGGGCGGGCCAATCTGAGCGCGGAGCAGTTCATTACGGCCATCGCTCAGTCCGGGGTGGATGTGGAGACGTTCCGCGATTTCGTGTCTGCCGGCCTGTCCTGGAGGACCTTTGTGCAGGGCCGGTTTGGCCCGCGCTCGCAGGTCTCGGATGCTGAGGTGGACCGCGCCTTGTCGCAAAACAGCCTGAGCCGGGGCGGTGTGCGCGTGCTTTTGTCGGAAATCATTATCCCCGCACAGGGCCCCAATGCAGAGCGCAACCAAGCCCTGATCCAGCGCCTGTCTGACACGTTGCGCACCGAAGGTGCGTTTGCCGCCGCCGCACGGCGCTACTCGGCCTCCGGGTCGCGTGGCCAAGGCGGCCGTCTGGAATGGCTGCCCATCGGGCAAGTGCCCCCTGCCCTGCGCGCTGCCATTTTGGTGCTGGAACCCGGCGAGGTGACGGACCCGATCAGCCTCGGCCCCGGCGTTGGCATTTTCCAGCTGCGCGCTTTGGAGGAAACCGAGGCCGAGACGCCGGACACTTTGGCGCTGGAATATGTGAGCATTCTGATCCCCGGCGGCCAAAGCGAGGCTGCCCGCGCGCGCGCGCGGGATTTGCAGGACAATTACGACACGTGCGACGACCTCTATAAGCCCGCACAATCGCTGCCTGCCGAAAATTTCGAGCGGGTGGTTCTGCCCGCGGCAGAGGTGCCGGGGGATGTTGCACTTGAGCTGGCCAAGCTGGACGACAATGAGGTCTCCACCGCCGTGACGCGGCAAAACGGGGCGGTGATGGTCTACCTGATGCTCTGCGGCCGAACCGTTGAAGTGCCGGAGCCCGACGCGCCGGAGCTGGACGAAAATGGCGAGCCTGTGCCTGCCGCCGACCCGCGTGAACAGCTGCGCCGCCAGCTCTTTTCCCAGCGCCTTGCGTCCTATGCGGACAGCTTTCTGGAAGAGCTGCGCGCCGACGCGATCATCACGACACGCCAATGACCTCTGCGGCGCTGCCGCCGGTCTGCCTGACCTGCGGAGAACCCGCCGGTGTGGGGCTGGAGATTGCGCAAAAAGCATGGGCAGCGGTCGGCGCGGAGGTGCCGTTCTTCTTGCTGGGCGACGCGCGGCATGTGCCGGGCGAGGTGCAGGTGGTGGAGGCTGTCTCCCAGATAGACGCGGCCGGAGCGCTGCCGGTTCTGCATCACCCGTTTGCGGGCGATGCGGTGCCCGGCGCGCCTGACCCGCGCAACGCGGCGGGCGTGATCGACGTGATCGCGCGCGGGGTGGAGATCGTGAAGGAGGGCACGGCCTCCGCGCTGTGTACCTTGCCCATTCACAAGAAGGCGCTGAAGGACGGCGCGGGGTTCGCGCATCCCGGCCATACGGAATATCTGGCGGCTCTGGACAGCAAGGCGCAGGTCGTGATGATGCTGGCCTGCCCCGAATTGCGGGTGGTGCCTGCGACCATCCATATCGCGCTGTCTGAGGTTCGCCGCGCCCTGACGCCGGAGCTGCTGCGCGAGACATTGCGGATCACCGAGGCCGCACTGCGCCGTGATTTCGGCATCCCCGAACCCCGCCTGTCTGTCTGCGGGCTGAACCCGCATGCGGGCGAAGGTGGCACGATGGGCCGCGAGGAGCTGGACTGGATCGAGGCTCTGATCGGCGAGATGGCAGCAGAGGGCATGGCGGTCACGGGGCCCTGGCCCGCTGACACCATGTTTCATGCAGGCGCGCGGGCGGGCTATGACGTGGCTGTGGCGATGTATCATGATCAGGCGCTGATCCCGATCAAGACGATTGATTTTGCAGGCGGGGTGAATGTGACGCTGGGCCTGGATTTCATCCGCACCTCGCCCGACCATGGCACCGCTTTTGACATTGCGGGGCAAGGCGTGGCGGATGCGAGTTCGACCATTGCCGCATTGCGCATGGCGCGGGATATGGCTTTGGCCCGAGGTGTTGTTTGAGTATTTGCAACCAAATGGAGAGGCTTGCGTGGCGCAAATAGACAGCCTTCCCGCTTTGTCGGAGGTGATCCGCGCGCATCAGCTGTCGGCCAAGAAATCCTTGGGGCAGAACTTCTTGCTGGACCTGAACCTGACGGCAAAAATTGCCCGGCAGGCGGGCGATTTGTCGGGCTGTGACGTGCTGGAAGTGGGCCCCGGCCCCGGCGGTTTGACGCGCGGGCTGTTGGCCGAAGGCGCGCGGCGGGTGCTGGCGATTGAGAAGGACCCGCGGTGTTTGCCTGCGCTTGCGCAGATTGCGGCGGCCTATCCGGGGCGGCTGGAAGTGATTGGCGGCGACGCTTTGGAGGTGGACCCGCTGGCGCATCTGACGCCGCCCATTCGGGTGGCCGCGAACCTGCCTTACAATGTCGGGACGGAGCTATTGGTGCGATGGCTGACACCTGCCAGCTGGCCGCCCTTTTGGCAAAGCCTGACCTTGATGTTTCAGCGCGAGGTGGCGGAACGGATTGTGGCGCAGCCGGGGGGCAAGGCTTACGGGCGGTTGGCGGTGCTGTCGCAATGGCGCAGCACGCCGCGCATTGTGATGGAGCTGGCGCCGGAAGCGTTTGTGCCGGCCCCCAAGGTACGCTCCGCCGTGGTGCATTTCGAGGCGCTGGCCGCGCCGCGGTTTGAGGCCGATGCGCAGGTGTTGAACCGGGTGGTGGCGACAGCGTTTAATCAGCGGCGCAAGATGCTGCGCTCCGCGTTGAAATCCATGTCGCCTGACATTGAGGACCGGCTGCATGCAGCAGGAATCGCGCCGACGGAGCGGGCGGAGCAGGTCTCTTTGGAGGCGTTTTGCGCTTTGGCCCGGGTGATGGCCCAAAGCTAGGGGGCGCTATTCAGCCGCCGGTTTCTCGTCTGCAGCTTGTGCCACCGGGTCAGATTTTGGCTTGCGGCTGCGCGGTTTGCGGGCAGGCTTTGGGGCCTGTTCCACTGTTTCGACAAGGCCATTGTCATCCGCGCCGCTGTCATTGCCCAGATCAATCACATCGGGCTGGTCGCCGCCGCCAAGGACCCGTTCGAGACCGTCACGGTTGCCCTCCTCACGCGGTTTACGCTCGCGGCGGGGGCGGCTGGCTTTGGGCGCATCGGCGCTTTGGCCGTCATTCTGGCCTTTGCCGTCGCCTTTATTCTCAGCGTTTTGCTGCTGTTGTTTTTCGGCGCGCTCTTCGCGTTCGCGCTGCTGGCGTTCGCGTTGCTGGGCTTGCTGGGCCTCTTGCGCCTCGCGCTTGGCCTCCTGCTCTTTCATGGCTTCGGCCAGCATGCGGGCGTAATGCTCTGCGTGTTGCTGGAAGTTTTCAGCCGACACCCGGTCCCCCGAGAGCTGCGCGTCGCGGTGCAGCTGCTGGTATTTCTCGATGATCTGCTGCGGCGTGCCGCGCACCTTGCCCTCCGGGCCGGAGCTGTCAAACACCCGATTGACGATATTGCCAGACGGGCGATTGTTGTTGTTACGGTTCTTGCCGCGCGAGCGGGATTTCTGAGATCTCATGTGGTTTGGGTTCCAGCCTTGTAAGCAGCGGTCTGAATTTCCGGCCCTGTCCGCTTCTATACGCGGTGTCACTATGACGTAGGACCGAGACCTTATTTTTGGCTTAACTGTAAGGGGCGCCGGGGCACCTTTCTCTTACTTGC
>CAYXIZ010000082.1:0-10195 GCA_964465485.1 uncultured Rhodobacterales bacterium
GCCCACCCAACCGAATTTGAAGATATCAACTTCACCCTCCGCCGTGGCGAAATTCTGGGCTTTTACGGGCTTGTGGGCGCTGGGCGCTCCGAGTTCATGCAGGCGCTCTTTGGGATTACCAAACCGTCCAAAGGCGTGTGCAAAATCAACGGCCAAATCCGGGTGATCCGCTCGCCCGCGGATGCGGTCAAGAGCGGCATTGTCTACGTGCCCGAGGATCGCGGCAAGCAGGGCACGATCATCGGCCTGCCAATTTTTCAGAACATCACCTTGCCCTCATTGGGGCGAACGTCGAAGTCGGGCTTTCTGAAGCTCGCCGAGGAGTTCAAGCTGGCCCGCACCTATGCGGAGCGGCTGGATTTGCGGGCCGCATCGCTCGATCAGGACGTGGGCAACCTGTCTGGTGGCAACCAGCAAAAAGTGGTCATCGCCAAATGGCTGGCCACCCAGCCGCAGGTGATCATTTTGGACGAGCCAACCAAGGGCATTGACGTCGGCTCCAAGGCGGCGGTGCATGAGTTCATGGCGGAGCTGGCAGCGCAAGGCCTGTCGGTGATCATGGTCTCCTCGGAAATTCCCGAGGTGATCGGCATGTCGGACCGCGTCATCGTCATGCGCGACGGGCGGATTGAGGCCGAATTGACCAAAGACGTGCTGACACCCGAGACCCTCGTGCGGCACGCCGCCGGGATCACCAGCGCTGCCACAATGGAAGAGGCTTAGCCCATGATGCGAATGATCCCAGTGCGCGAAACCATTTTGAGCGCCGCAATCCTCCTGCTGCTGGCGCTGATCGCGACGCGGTTTTCTGGCTTCGTGGCGCCGTCCAATTTGGCCAATGTGTTCAACGACACGGCCCCATTGATCATTCTGGCCTTGGGCCAAATGGTGGTCATCCTGACCCGCTGCATCGACCTGTCTGTCGCCGCGAACCTCGCGCTTACAGGCATGGCCGTTGCGATGCTGAACGTGGCCGTACCGGGGCTGCCGATCCCGATTATCATCGCCATTGCCATCACGCTCGGCGCGATTATGGGGGCGATCAACGGCATCTTGGTCTGGAAGCTGGAGATCCCGCCCATCGTGGTCACTCTGGGCACTATGACCATTTTTCGCGGGATCATCTTCCTGATTTCTGATGGCAAATGGGTCAACGCGCATGAGATGAGCGCCGCCTTCACTGGCTTCCCGCGCGCCGCCGTTCTGGGGCTGCCTGTCCTGTCATGGGTCGCCATTCTATGCGTGATCGTGTTCGGCATCATGATGGCGCGCACGCCGCTGGGCCGGTCGATCTTCGCCGTGGGCGGCAACCCGCATGCGGCGGTCTATACGGGCATCAATGTCGGCAAGACCCAGTTTCTGGCCTTCGTCATCTCCGGCGCTTTGGCAGGGCTTACCGGTTATCTTTGGGTCGCGCGCTACGCTGTGGCCTATGTCGATATCGCGGGCGGGTTTGAGCTGGAAGTGGTGGCGGCTTGCGTCATCGGCGGCATCTCCATTGCGGGGGGTATTGGCACGGTTGGGGGTGCTGTTCTGGGGGCCTTGTTCCTCGGCGTCGTCAAGAACGCGCTGCCGGTGGTCAATATCTCACCCTTCTGGCAGCTGGCCATCACCGGCAGCGCCATTCTGATCGCCGTGGCCTTCAACGCCCGCTCGGGCAACGCGAAAGGGCGCATCATCCTCAAATCTGCGCAGAGCTCCTCATGACCGACACCGCAACCAACACCCGCCACATCCCTGACCGGCTGACCAGCCGCGCCACGCGCGTCTTTCGCAGCTGGGAGGCGCTGCTCTTGGCCGTGGCCATCGCGATTTTCATCGTGAACAGCTTTGCCTCGCCTTACTTTCTGAACGCATGGAACCTCAGCGACGCCACGTTCAACTTCACGGAGAAGGCCATGATTGCCTTCGCCATGGCGCTGCTGATCATCGCCGGAGAGATCGACCTGTCGGTCGCCTCCATCATCGCGCTTGCCAGCACCGCGATGGGGCTGGCGGTGCAATACGGCGCGGGCACGCCTGAGCTGGTGATCATCGGCTTGACCGTGGGCTTGCTGTGCGGCGCGTTTAACGCGGTGTTTGTGACGGTGCTGGGCCTGCCCTCCATCGTGGTGACCATCGGCACGATGAGCCTGTTTCGCGGCATCAGCTATATCATCCTCGGCGACGGCGCCTTTCGCGGCTACCCAAGCAGCTTTTCGTGGTTTGGGCAGGGCTATATCTACTGGGTCATCACGGTGGAAATGGTGCTCTTTGCGATCATTGCGGTGATCTACGGCGTGCTTTTGCACAAGACGAATTTCGGGCGCTCCGTCTATGCGATTGGCAACAACCCGACAGGTGCTGTGTTCAGCGGCATCCGGGTGCAGCGGGTCAAGTTCATCCTATTCCTTCTCACCGGCCTCATGTCGGGCGTCGCCGCGATCTGCCTGACGTCGCGGCTCGGCTCTACCCGGCCCAGTATTGCGCAGGGAATGGAGCTAGAGGTCGTCACGATGGTGGTCCTTGGCGGCGTGAACATCCTGGGCGGCTCCGGCACGATCCCCGGTGTGGTCATTGCGGCCTTTGTGATTGGGCTCGTGACCTTCGGTCTTGGCCTGCTGAACGTGCCCGGCATCGTGATGTCGATCTTCATCGGCCTGTTGCTGATCGGGGTCATTGCCCTGCCACGGCTCTGGGCCATGGCCGCTGAGAAAAGGCGCAGCGCATGAGCGAACGTTTTGTCTTTCGCATGCGCCTGAACGAGGGGCAGGAAGAAGAATACAAGCGCCGCCATGACGCGATCTGGCCAGAGCTTGCCGCCTTGCTGAAAGAGGCCGGGGTGAGCGACTATTCGATCCATCTGGACACGGAGACCAACCTGCTGATTGGCGTGCTGATCCGCAGCGAGGATCACGGCATGGACGCGCTGCCGGAGCATCCGGTGATGCAGAAATGGTGGGCGCATATGGCCGACATAATGGAGACGCAGGCCGACAATTCGCCCGTCGCCGTCCCCCTGCCGCGCCTGTTCCACATGCCATGACCCGCGCGCTGCACATTGCCGTCATCGACATTGGCAAAACCAATGCCAAGCTCGCGCTGGTTGACCTTAACACCCTGTCCGAGATCGCCGTGGTCACGCGGCCCAACACGGTGCTGCCCGGCCCTCCTTGGCCGCATTTTGATACAGAAGGGCATTGGGATTTTCTGCTCGACGCGTTGACGCAGTTTGGCCGGACGTACCAAATCGACGGGATCTCGGTCACCACCCATGGGGCCAGCATCGTGCTGCTGGATGAAAACGGCGCCCTTGCCGCACCGATACTGGACTACGAGCATCACGGCCCGCAAGAGACCGCCGCCGCCTATGATGCAATGCGGCCTGCCTTCGAGCGCACGGGATCGCCTCGGTTGGCCAATGGGCTGAACCCGGGCGCGCAGCTACATTGGCAGTTTCAAACTGATCCGGGGCTTTTCGAGCGCACCGCCCATATCCTGACCTACCCGCAATATTGGAGCCACCGGTTGACCGGGGTGATTTCCAGCGATGTCACCTCCATCGGGTGCCACACTGATCTGTGGGAGCCGGGCCGTGGCGCCTACTCGGAGCTGACCGACCGTCTGGGTATCGCGGACAAGCTGGCCCCCGTGCGCAACTCGACCGATATTCTGGGGCCTATCCTGCCCGAAATATCTGCCGCGACGGGCCTGCCGCCGCAGACCCCCGTGATTTGCGGCATCCACGATTCCAACGCGTCTCTTTACCCACATATCCTTGCGCTGGAGCCGCCGTTTTCGGTGGTCTCGACGGGCACGTGGGTGATCGTCATGTCGATGGGCACAGAGCAGAACGAGCTGGACCCGGCCCGGGACACGCTGGTCAATGTCAACGCGCTTGGCCAGCCCGTGCCCTCCGCCCGGTTCATGGGGGGGCGCGAGTTCGAGATGATTCAGCAAGGCCATAAGGTCAGACCGACAGAGGCAGATATCGCAGAGGTGCTGGACCGCATGGTGATGTTGCTGCCATCCGTGGACCCAAGCACCGGCCCGTTTCAAGGTGTCGAGATGGCCTGGCATGGCGGTGAGCCGGATGTCGGCTCCGGCATGCGGGCGGCAGCTTTGTCCTATTATCTTGCGCTGATGACGCAGACCTGTCTCGAGCTGACCGGCGCAGGTGGTCCGGTGATTGTGGAGGGACCGTTTGGCCAGAATCAGGAATACCTTGCGATGCTGCACGCCGTGACGGGCCGCCCCATCTACCGCAGCGAAGCACAGACCGGCACCAGCATCGGGGCGGCGTTGCTCTTTGCAACCGACGCGCATATCGCGGCCCCGGTCCCGTCGATCACGCCCAAAAACACCTCCGAGCTGCGTCGCTACGCCAACACATGGGCGCGGCTGACCCGCGCACATTGCGGCTGAGCGGACGAACTGGGGGATTGCGACGATTTACCCGAATTGGTAAGAGAATATAACCAATATAGCCCGAAAGAGCCTGCAATGCCCGTGATCACCGAAATTGCCGACCTTAAGCGTCTCTATAAGCGGCGGGTGCCAAAGATGTTTTACGACTATTGCGAAAGCGGCAGCTGGACGGAGCAGACGTTCCGCGAGAATATCTCAGATTACGAGCAGATCCGGCTGCGCCAACGTGTGGCGGTGGACATGACCAACCGCACCACGAAGTCCGAGATGATCGGCCGCGAGGTCGCGATGCCCGTGGCCCTTGCCCCTGTCGGGATGACTGGCATGCAGCACGCCGATGGCGAGATTCTGGCGGCCAAGGCGGCGGAGAAATTCGGAGTGCCTTTCACGCTGTCGACCATGTCGATCTGCTCGATTGAGGATATCGCGGAGCACACCTCCGCGCCGTTTTGGTTCCAGCTCTACGTGATGCGCGACGCGCAGTTTATCGACAACCTGATTGGCCGGGCGCATGACGCCAATTGCGACGCGCTGGTCCTGACACTGGATTTGCAGCTTCTCGGGCAACGGCACAAGGACATCAAAAACGGGCTCTCCGCGCCGCCCAAGCTGACCCCGATGGTGATCGCCGATCTGGCCACGAAATGGGGCTGGGGCATCAAGATGCTACAAACCAAACGCCGCACCTTCCGCAACATTGTGGGCCATGCGCAATCGGTGGATGACATCTCCCAGCTGCACAGCTGGACGGCGCAACAATTTGACCCGCGCCTGAATTGGGACACGGTGAAGGAATACCGCAAGAAATGGGATCGCAAGCTGATCCTGAAGGGTATTTTGGACGTCGAAGACGCCAAGAAGGCATTGGATGTCGGCGCTGATGCGATCATCGTGTCAAACCATGGTGGGCGGCAGTTGGATGGCGCGCTCAGCTCCATTCGGATGTTGCAGCCCATTCTGGACGCTGTGGGCGACAAGATCGAGGTTCATGTCGACGGTGGCATTCGCACGGGTCAGGACGTTTTGAAAGCCGTCGCGATGGGGGCCAAAGGCACCTATATTGGCCGTGCCTTCATCTACGGGTTGGGGGCGATGGGTGAGAAGGGCGTGAGCGAGGCATTGCGGGTCATCCATAAAGAGCTCGACACCACGATGGCGCTCTGCGGCGAGCGCGACATCAAAAACCTTGGCGCGCATAACCTTCTGGTGCCGAAGGATTTCGTGGGCGACTGGACTTAAGCGACTGGAGCTAGGCCTCGCGTTTTCGAAGCAAAGCCAACAACGGGAACAGCAAGCAGACCAGCACGCCCACGGCAACAAATGCCATACGCAGCCCAAACCCTTGGGAGATCAGACCCATGGCGGCAGGCGCTATGAAGAAGCCGGAAAACCCGATGACGGCGGCGCGTGAAATGGCCACTGTTCGAACCTCAGGCGAGACCAGCCGTCCGACGATGGCAAACCCGATGGGCCCAATGGCAGAGACGCCGAGCCCCAAAGTGCCAAAGCCGAGGTAAGCCACAAGCGGCGTCGCGGCGACCCCGGCGACAACAGCTCCAATGACCGCCAGCACCGCGCCCCAGAACATCACGGTCAGGTCGCTCCATTTTTCCGCGACGGCCTGTCCTCCAAAACGGCCTATCGCCATGGTCACGCCCAGCATGGTTGGCCCCAGCGCGCCTTGCGCCGCGCGGCCACCGAGCGTGCGCTCAACATGCAGCGCCGACCAGCTTTCGACGGCGGCTTCGGCCATGAAGGCGATCATCACAACTGCGCCGCACAGACCGACAATGGCATAGGGAAAACGGGCGGAATGCATGGCGTCGGCCTGCGTTTGGGCAACCTGCATGCGGGTGCGCGTGGCAAGGATCACGGCCAGCACCCCGACGCAGGCGAAGATAGTGACCGGGGCAAGGCCCGCCTCACGCCCCAAGCCGGTGCCAAAGGCGCCCAAGGCATAGGCCACGGAGAACATGCCGTGATTGGCGTTCATCAAGGGGCGTTTGTGCTGGGCCTCCAACTCGGAAACCCGCGCGTTCATGGTCACATCCAGCAGCCCGGAGGCCAGCCCGGCGATCACCATGGCCACGAAAAACGCCATCGGCGCGGTGGCCAGGCCGGGAAACAAAAACGCCGCCGCTAAACCAACAGAGGCAACCGGCAAAGCCCATTGCCCCAAAGCGCGGTCAAAGAGCGGCGCGAGGATCATCGTGGTCATCAGTCCAAAAGACGTGCCCAGCAACAGCAATCCGTAGGTCGCATCATCCGCCCCAATCTGCGCCTTAAGCTGCGGCGCAAGCGCCGCCATCGCCCCCCAAAACAGACCTACCACCGCGAAGGCCGCGACAGGGGCGTGGGAGACACGAATGGCAGAGAGGACGGACATAGCGCCAAGCGTTAGTCACAAGGGGCAGAACACTCAATACGCAAAGGCAACAAAGCCCTTTCCATGCATTCGATTCGCGCCTATACGCACGGTTTCACGCGGCCCGACACCCTTGGAGGCAGCCGCATAACCTATGGAGAATTCACATGGCAAAAGAGATCCCTGATCTTGTAGTTGAGCCACGCGCGGGGACAGGCAAGGGGGCCGCCCGCTCTGCACGTCGTAACGGTATGGTGCCGGGCGTGGTTTATGGCGGCGGGGTTGACCCGCAGGCTATTCAGATCCCCTTCAACGTGCTGTTCAAGAAGCTGAAAGACGGCCGCTTCCTCGCGACATTGTTCAACCTGAAGATGGAAGGCGCCGAAGATGTGCGCGTCATCTGCCGGAACGTGCAGCGCGACGTGGTCAAGGACCTGCCGACGCATATCGACCTGCTGCGCCTGAAGCGCAACACGAAGATTGCGCTGTTTATCCCGGTTGAAGTGACCGGCGAGGAACAGAGCCCCGGTCTGACCCAAGGCGGCGTGCTGTCTCTGGTGCGTCCCGAGGTTGAGCTGGTTGTGACCGCGTCCGACATTCCCGACAGCATCACCATCGACGTGTCCGAGCTGGGCATTGGCGACAACGTCTCGATCTCTTCGGTG
Source organism: uncultured Rhodobacterales bacterium (assembly GCA_964465485.1). Lineage (GTDB taxonomy): Bacteria > Pseudomonadota > Alphaproteobacteria > Rhodobacterales > Rhodobacteraceae > Litoreibacter. Next base: position 7,438 of record CAYXIZ010000082.1, read on the forward strand.
ACATTGCCAGCTGGATCCAAGCCGACCATCGACCGCGACTTCGTCATCGCCAACATTCAGGCCCCATCCGGTCTGAAATCTGCTGGCGACGATGAGGACGAGGCAGAAGATACCGCAGAAGATGCGGCACCCGAAGCCGAAGCTGAAGAAGGCGGCGAAGAATAAAGCTTCCGACCATCACCACGATATTGAAAGGCGGGGCCATAGCGGCCTCGCCTTTTTGTTGTTCCTTGGCTTTTTGCCGCAGCTAGATCCCAGATGCGTCCAGCTGCGCCCCTTGCCGGCAAAAGCCGACCAGAGCGCCACGTGACAGGTGCGGCGCGTAGATCAGCCCCGAGGCAGACATGCCGTCAAAGATGCGTTTGATCACCGTGTCGGGGTAGCGGTTCGGGTGCAGCTCCACCGTGATCACCCGCACAAAATCCGGCCATGGGGTATCGAACAGATCGGCCTCCGCGCCTTCGACGTCCATGATGACCACTGTGGGTTTGTGGACCTCCAACAGGTCGCTCAGCACCAAAGCAGGCACGCTGATCGTGTCCTCCTCTTCCGCCGCGCCCAAGGAAGACGCCCAGAACGCATGCGCATCTTTCAGATGCACCCGGTCGCCTTTGACCTTCGCGCCCACAACCGCGCCATGCAGCAGCACGGTCTCTTCGCAATCGTTGCGGTCCAGATTGGTGCGGGCAGTGTTCAGCAGGCGCGGGTTGGCCTCGACGGACATGACATTTCCCGCCCCCGCCAGCATCGCGCAGATGGAGGAGACGTAGCCCACCCCTGCCCCAAGTTCTAGAACGCGGTCGCCGTAATCGATCATCAATTGCGCGGCGCGGGCCTCGTTGGCCTCGTATTTTCCGGCCTCCAGCCTGTCGCGAATGCGCTTGGTCAGCAGCCGGTCCGGGACCTCCAGAGAAACGCCGCTGAGTTCGAATTGTGCCACGCAGAAAAACCTTGTTAAGATGACGCAAACCCTACCCGCGCCCCGGCGTCCCGACAATATGGCATCCAGACATGAAACTCTTTGCAGGCCTCGGCAATCCCGGCGTAAAATATGCGGGCCACCGGCATAATATTGGCTTCATGGCGCTGGACAGAGTGGCGCAAGATCACGGGTTTGGGCCGTGGAAATCGAAGTTTCAGGGGCAGGTCAGCGAAGGCCGCCTGGGCTCTGAGAAGATCGTGCTGCTGAAACCCACAACCTTCATGAACAAGTCGGGCCAATCGGTTGGGGAGGCCATGCGGTTCTACAAGCTCGACAGCACAGATGTGACCGTGTTTCATGACGAGATTGACCTCGCCCCCGGCAAGCTGCGCTGCAAGGCGGGCGGCGGGCATGCGGGGCATAATGGGCTGCGTTCCATCCATGAGCATATCGGGCCGCATTACGACCGGGTCCGCATGGGTGTGGGACATCCCGGCCACAAAGACCGGGTGCCGGGTTACGTCCTGCATGATTTTGCCAAGGCTGATCAGGAGTGGCTGGACGACATGCTGCGCGGCATCTCCGACGGGGTGGCGCATTTGGCGGATGGCGACACGGGGCGGTTCCTCAACGCGGTCTCGCTACGGCTGGCCGCTGCGCGGTCTTCCACGACAGCATCAAAGCCAAAGCCGGCCGCGAAGCCCGAGCCTGCCGCCGTTGAGCCTAAGCCTGAGGACCCGCGCAGCGCGATGCAAAAGCTGATGGACAAGTTCAAATGAAACGCTGGCTGCTGCGGGGCGTGATCGCTGTCGCGATCGTGGCGGTGGTTCTGGGCTTGTGGAAGCGGGAGGAGATCACCCGCCTGATGGCCGTGAACACCCTCTTTGATGAGGGCAAGATCGTCGGCAATTTCTCGAACATGAACCAAGCCTTCCTCTGGGCCGAGCTGGACCGTGGCGACGCAGCCGTCACTCCGCTGCCGCCGGGCGTTCAAGTGGCCATGCCGCGTGCCGTGCAAGACTGGGTTGAGGCGCGGGATGTGACCTCCCTGCTGGTGCTGGAAGACGGCGCGGTGGTGGTGGAGCAATATTACAAGACAACGCTGCCCAGTGACCGCCGCATCGGCTGGTCGGTGGCGAAAAGCTTTCTGTCCGCGCTCTTTGGTATTGCGGTCGGCGAGGGGGTGATCCCCGATCTCGACGCGCAGGTTACGGAGTATGTCCCGAGCCTCAAGGGCACGGCCTACGATGCAGCCACGATCCGCAACGTGTTGCAAATGTCATCCGGCATCACCTTTGACGAGGATTATCTGGACTATGACAGCGACATCAACCGCATGGGCCGGGTGCTGGCCTTGGGTGGCACGATGGACGGGTTTGCCACGGGGCTGACGGAGACCACGCGCCAACCGGGGCAGGCATGGGAATACACCTCAATCGACACGCATGTGCTGGGGATGGTGCTGCGCGCGGCCACTGGGCAATCGCTGATCGAAGGCATGCAGGAAAAGCTGATCGCGCCGATGGGGCTGGAGGCCTCGCCCTATTACCTAACTGATGGCGAAGGCGTGGCTTTCGCCTTGGGCGGGCTGAACCTGACCACGCGCGACTATGCCCGGTTGGGGCTGATGTACTTGCAAAATGGCCGCTTGGGAGAGCGTCAGATTGTGCCCGCCGCATGGGTCGCTGAGAGCACCGCGCCCTCCGCCCCCACTGCGCCCGGAGAGATCGGATATGGCTATCAATGGTGGATCCCCAAGGGCGCGCAGTCGGGGCAATTCATGGCACGTGGAATCTACGGCCAATACATTTATATTGATCGGTCAGCAGGCGTTGT
>CAYXIZ010000083.1:0-10048 GCA_964465485.1 uncultured Rhodobacterales bacterium
AGCGGATGCTGATGCTCCGGCCCATGCACCACGATCAGCGACTTGCCCAAGGCGGCCGCGAACCCTGCGTCAAAAGCCGCGTTCCACTGCTTGTATTGCTCGCCGAAGCGCACCACCACGATATCGGCGTCCTGAATGCCTTTGCGGGTACGGATCGCGTTGACCATCGCGCCCTTGTGGTCGTGCCAGTATTTCTGATCCTCAGCCCCAAGGATCTCCACGCCGCAATCATCCGACGCGCCGTGATCCGTCACGGGGCTGTCGAAGCTGACATCCAGACCCTCGCTGGCCGAAATGATTTGCTCACGCCAGTCGGTGTGGATCTCACCAGAAAGATAGACGTTCAGGGTCATAAGACCGCTCCTTTATAGGGTCAGCCGCGCAGCGTGCCGCCGGTGGCTTTTGTGACCTTGTCGATGACCTTGACGGCGAGCGCCTCGATCTCTTCGTCGGTCAGGGTTTTCTCCGTCGGTTGCAGCCGCACCGTGATGGCGAGTGACTTCTTGCCCTCCCCCAACGCGCCGCCGATAAATTCGTCAAAGACGCGCACGTCCTCGATCAACGCTTTGTCGGACCCGGCAGCCGCATTAACCAGCGTCAGCGCCTCGACATCCGCGTCCACCACGAAGGCGAAGTCACGCTCGACAGCTTGCAGGTCGCGCAGGTGCAAGGCGGGGCGGGCAGCGGATTTGGCTTTCGGGAAAGGCACCTCGGCGGGCCAAAGGGTGAAACCCATTGCGGGGCCTTTCACGTCCAAGGCTTTGAGCACTTTGGGGTGGATTTCACCGAACACCGCCAGCACTTTCTTGGGGCCAAGGCACATCATGCCGTGACGCCCCGGATGCCACCAGTCCGCCGCGCCGCGCATGATCTGCACCTTCGCGGGCGCGCCCATCGCGGCCAGGGCGGCCTCCGCATCCGCTTTCACGTCATAGATATCCACCGCGCGCCGGGCACCATGTACGTCTTTGGGACCGGTATGGCCAACCAGCAAGCCGCTTGCCAAAAGATGCTGCTCGCCGGGCTCGCCGCCATGGAAAGCGGGGCCCACCTCAAACAGCGCCATATCTGCAAAGCCGCGTGCCTGATTGCGGGCGGCGGCTTGCAGCAGACCGGGCAGCAACGCGGGGCGCATATGGCTCATTTCCGAGCTGATCGGGTTTTCCAGCTTGGTCGCGTCGCCCTCATTGCCAAACAGCGCCGCAGACGCCGCGTCGATAAAGGAATAGGTCACGCATTCATTATACCCAAGTGCTGCAATGGTGCGGCGCAGGGTTTGCTCGCGCTGCTGCATCGGCGTCAGGATCGGCTTTGGCACGCCTGAATTGGTGCGGGTCAGCGGCTTGCCTTCCAGCTTGGTCAGCGACGCGATGCGCGCAACTTCTTCAACGAGATCAGCCTCCCCCTGCACGTCGGGACGCCAAGACGGCACCTGCGCCATGTCGCCTTTCATCTCGAAGCCCAATGCCTCCAAAGTCGCGCGCTGGGTGGCGGCTGGGATTTCCATACCAACCAGCGATTGCACGCGGTCGGTGTCCAGCTTGTAGGCGCGGGAATGGTCGGGGATTTCGCCCGCCACAACCATTTCAGAGGCCTCGCCGCCCGCGTGGTCGATGATCATCCGCACCGCGTGATCCAAACCAATGGGCGAGAATTCCGGGTCCACGCCGCGTTCGAACCGGTAGCGTGCGTCGGAGTTGATCTTCAGCTTGCGGCCGGTATGCGCAATCTCGATCGGGTCCCAGAACGCGCTTTCCACGAAGACATTCACCGTCTCGGCAGAGCAGCCAGAGGCGGCACCGCCCATGATACCTGCGATGCTTTCGGGGCCATTATCGTCGCCGATCAACATCATGCCGGGCTGCAGACCATATTCCTTGTCGTCCAAAGCGGTCAAATGCTCGTCGCCTTTGGCGCGGTAGACCCGGAGGTCGCCTTTGACCTTGTCGGCGTCAAAGACGTGCAGCGGGCGGTTGCGGTCATAGGTGAAGAAGTTGGTCACATCGACGAGGAAGTTGATCGGGCGCAACCCGATGGCTTTCAACACATCTTGCAGCCACTCTGGCGAAGGGCCGTTTTTCACGCCTTTGATCAGGCGGCCATAGAACACCGGGCAGCCATCGGTGGTGTCGCCGTCGATGGAGACGCCAATCTCGCTTTCGAAACTGCCCTCAATCGCGGGCACATCGCGTGGCTTCAGGGTCCCCAAACCACGGGCCGCCAGATCACGCGCAATGCCGCGCACGCCCAAGGCGTCAGGGCGGTTCGGGGTGATCGCAATCTCGATCACTGTATCAACCTTGGCGGGGTCATGCTCGGCCAGCCAATCGACGAAGCGCTCCCCGACGTCGCCGGAGGGCAGCTCGATGATGCCGTCATGCTCGTCCGACAGCTCCATCTCCCGTTCGGAACACATCATGCCGTAGCTTTCAACACCGCGAATTTTACCAACGCCGATCGTGGTGTCGATGCCGGGGACATAGACGCCGGGCTTGGCCACCACCACGTTGATCCCCTCACGCGCATTGGGCGCGCCGCAGATGATTTGCAGCGGGCCCTCATCGGTCTCCACCTGGCAGACGCGCAGCTTGTCCGCATCAGGATGCTTCTCGGCAGAGGTCACATGGCCAATCGTAAAGCCGGCCAAACGCGCGCTGGGGTTCTCGATCCCTTCGACCTCAAGACCAAGGTCTGTCAGGGCGTAAGCGATCTCGTCTATGGAGGCGTCGGTCTCAAGATGGTCCTTGAGCCAAGAAAGGGTGAACTTCATGGGGTTGCCTTAATTCACAGCGTGTCAGGTTCAGCCGGTTTGCTACCCCATTGCAGCAATAAACGAAAGGGGTTGAGGGCCTTAGCGGCAGGCCAGTTTGGTTACCATTCCGGTTACCACGTCATATTGTCGCCACATTTGGACATCAAATAAGACGGAAGTGGGGCGTGTGTTAGTGATTCTGTCTGTTCGAGGCCCAATAAATGACTTCTTTTCTGTTCGACCTTGTATCATCCGCTTTCCGTCCTGCCATCGCGGCATTGGCGATTGCGGGGGCGCTTGCCATTGTGTCCGTCGATAATAATGCGCTTACCGTGAGCAACAACGTCGTGGACATCAGTGATCTTGGCTGCAGCGGCATGCTGAAACCGATTTGTCAGCTGGATCTGTTCTAGATCGCACCCCACATCGCACCTAAGCACCGTTCCTCCCTCACAGGCGCAACCCATGGCTGAGGGTGGTGAACTTTGTCTGCTGCATATCGGCAAAACGGGTGGAAGCTACCTGCGCTCCATATTGCGGCACAATCGCAAGCATTGGGGGCGCCCGCTGCAACTGCTCAGGCATAGTGCAACTTTGGCCAACACGCTGGAGACCTTTGGCAAAGACAGGCAACTGGCCTTCACATTTCGCCATCCAACGGAGCGGTTTGTCTCGGCGTTTTACTCCCGCCAACGGCAGGGCCGCCCGACCTATCAATTCAACTGGAGCGCCGAAGAGGCCGTCGCATTTCTGTGGTTTGACAGCGCAGAAAAGCTGGCCCTCGCCCTAGAGGCCGAGGAGGAGGCGCAGCGCTCCGCCGCGCATTTTGCGTTCAATGCAATCGATCACCTGCAATCCAATCTGGCCCACCATCTGACCAGCCCCGACGCCCTGCAGATGAGCAAAGACCAGATCGTCGCCTGCGCCGACCTGAATGATCTGGACGCGGTTCTTTCTGACTTTCTGGCCCGGCTGGGCCTGACGCGCTTTGACATGCCAAAGCACCCCAAACACCACGCGGCCCCAGCCCCATTGCCTATGCTCAGCCCAAAGGCTGAGGCCGCATTACGCCGCTATTGGGATTTGGAATACCGAATTTATGATACGGCCCGCGAGATCGCAGAGGAGTTAGGCCTCAGTCGCCCGCTTAGCGGCTCAAACCAGAGGCAAGGTCAGGCTGGTCCAGCGCGCTGAAGCCGTAATTGCGCAGCCAGCGCAGGTCGCTGTCGAAGAAGGCCCGCAGATCTGGAATACCGTATTTCAGCATCGCGATCCGGTCGATCCCCATGCCAAAGGCAAAGCCCTGCCATTTCGTGGGATCAATGCCGCCCGCCTCAAGCACTTTGGGATGCACCATCCCGGAGCCTAGAATTTCCAGCCAGTCGTCGCCCTCGCCCACTTTCAACTGGCCGTTATCCCATGAACAGCGGATATCGACCTCAGCGGATGGCTCGGTGAATGGAAAATGCGACGCGCGAAAGCGCAGCTCGACGCCGTCCACCTCAAAAAAGGCTTTGACGAACTCTTCCAACACCCATTTCAGGTTGGCCATGGAGATGTCTGTATCAATCGCCAGTCCCTCGACCTGATGAAACATTGGCGTATGCGTCTGGTCATAATCCGCGCGGTACACACGGCCGGGGCAGATGATGCGCAGCGGCGCGCCTTTCTCCAGCATGGAGCGGATCTGAACCGGTGACGTATGCGTGCGCAGCACATGCGGCGGGCGGTTGTCGCCCTCGTCCCGGTGCATGTAAAACGTGTCCATCTCGCCGCGCGCGGGGTGGTGGCTCGGAATGTTCAGCGCGTCGAAATTGTGCCAGTCATCCTCGATCTGCGGCCCTTCCGCGACAGAGAAGCCAAGGTCGGCAAAGATGGCCGAGACCTCCTGTGACACCTGGCTGATCGGATGGATCGTACCCGCCGCCCGACCACGGCCCGGCAGTGTGACATCCAGCCACTCGGTCTTGAGCCGTTCGTTCAGCGCCGCATCTGCCAGCCCAGCTTTCTTCGCGATCAGCGCCGAGTTGACCTCATCCTTCAACGCATTCAACGCGGGGCCAGCAACCTGACGCTCTTCCGGGGTCATCTTGCCCAGCTCCCGCATCTGCAAGCTGATCTCGCCTTTTTTGCCGAGCGCCGCGATGCGGATATCCTCCAGCGTGGCCTCGTCAGAGGCGTCTGAGATTTGGGCAAGATATTTGGCTTTCAGATCGTCCATGACGCCTCTCCAGATCGGTTGGTTTCTGCTATCTTTGCGTGCCGGCGAATGCAAGCGCCGCCCTAAATGCCTGCAAAGACTCATGAATTTTGGGGAGTGAGTCTTTCGAATCACACTTGGAAAAAATCGCAATATATCCGCGTTTTACGGGCTGTTTCTACCACATAAAGGGCCTAAACATATCGGACCATCCTTGGTTCTTCAAAATGCTTTGAGACCTGCCAGCCCAGAGCACCATTCTGTTTGAGCCCTGAGATCGACGTTTGTGCTGTTGCGGGAATTTGCGTGCGCGCCCTGCAACTTGGGGGTTACTATGAGTGAAGTCGCGGCGGGGGCTCGTCCGATCATGATTGCAAAACGCCGCGCCCGGTTCGCGTTGCTGCTCGGTGCCGTGTCCTTTCTGGCTGTTGGCGCTGTGGCGTGGCAGGCCCTTGAGGCGGTCAGCGACGCGCAGGCGCAAACCGCCGCCGAGGACGCAACCCAAGAGGCTTTGAAGCTCGCCGCCGCGCAGGTCCCATCCGCTCCCAAAGAAATCATCAAGGTCGTCTACGTGCCGCGCCCGACACCCGCGCCGCGCGCTGCGCCTCAGCCCGTATTGGAAGACGCCCCAGAAGCGCCGGTCATCCCCGAAGCGCTCGCCGCCATAGAGCCCGCCGTCGAAGACCCGACACCAGAGGCCCCCGTTATTGAGGCCTCCAATAAGGCCGCCCCTGAACCCGCCAGCACCTGCGTCGACGACCTGCGGGAGTTTGCGGCGAGCCGGACCATCTTGTTCAACATCGGCAGCGCCGAAGTGGACCCGGGCAAGCTGCCTCAATTGCGGTTGCTGGGCGAGAAGGCCGCCGCATGTGACGATGCGGTTATCCGCGTAACCGGCCATTCCGACAGCAGCGGATCGGACCTGATCAATCTGGCGCTAAGCTGGGAACGTGCGGACAACACTATCGCGGCGCTCGAGTCTTTTGGATTGCCCACCCAATCGTTCGAGCCGCTTGGCTTCGGAGCCCGCAGCCCCGTGGCGCAAGGTGATGATGCCGATGACGAGCAGAACCGGCGCGTCGAATTCCAAGTCCTTCGTAAAAGTGAGCAAATTAACTGATGGCGACCTTCGTGCAATTCTTCATCCTGATCTGCGCCATGACCGCGGCCTGCGCCATTGGGTTTTGGGTGGCGCTTCAGCAGGTGGCCAGCCGTCAGGCACAGAAATCAAATAAGGTGGCACAGACCATCGAGCAGCTGCGTGACCACACGGCTGGGGCACAGGCCGATAAGAGCCTCTCCCTGATCGCGTCGGATCGTGACCGGGACCGCGTGGAGGCCTGGCGTGCTTCGCGCCAAGCCCACCCGGCTTCCTGACCCGTCAGGCCGCGCAGGACCTAAGAAGGCCGCTCCTCTGGGGCGGCCTTTTTGGTTGCCCAGCTTACCGGCAATAAAAAAAAAGCCCCGCTCAAGCAGGGCTTTCTCAAATCTCAGAGCGGTGACTGCTGGCTTAAGCCAGCGCGGCTTTCGCTTTCTCGACCACCGCGGCGAAGGCCGCGGGCTCGTTCACAGCCAGATCGGCCAGAACTTTGCGGTCCACTTCGATGCCTGCCAGTGTCAGACCGTTGATAAAACGCGAATAGGTCAGCGTTTCGTCCAACGAACGGCAACCAGCGTTGATCCGCTGGATCCACAGGGCACGGAAGTTGCGCTTGCGGTTCTTGCGGTCGCGGGTTGCGTATTGGTTGGCCTTGTCGACCGCCTGTGAGGCGACCTTGAAGGTGTTCTTACGGCGGCCATAATACCCTTTAGCGGCTTTGATGACCTTCTTGTGGCGTGCGTGTGTGGTGACGCCGGATGTAACTCTTGCCATGTCAAATTCTCCTTAGCGCGCGTAGGGCATGTATTTTTTCACGATGTTCTCATCTGCCTTGCAGAGGATCGTCGTGCCGCGCGCGGTGCGGATAAACTTGGTGGAGCGCTTGATCATGCCGTGGCGCTTGCCCGCTTGACCAGCTTTGACGCGGCCCGAGGCCGTCATCTTGAAGCGCTTCTTAGCGCCCGATTTTGTCTTCATCTTCGGCATTTCCATCTCCTTGGTGTTCGGGTGGTGGACGTGGCGACTCGGCATGCCTATAGGCCGGTCCCACGGGGTCGAGCGCGCCTTCTACGAACCTTTATCTGACTTGGCAAGGGCGAAGCGGAGACCCGGTTCCCCCTCTAGAGGAAGCTCTTAACCACGCGCGTGAAGATCTCCGGCAGTTCGTTGACGGAAAAGCCGCCCGGCGTGTTGTAGACCGCGTATACAATCATGCCGCCCGCCACCACAATCGCCAGCGCTGCGGCCCTCGGCGGATTGCCGTCAATGGCAGCCCGGAACATGCTGGGAACCGTTAAAAGGCCGATAACCAGCCCGAAAACCAGAATAAACTCGCTCGTCACGACCAAGGCCTCACTTCACATTGCCGTGATATGTTACTCGGGGTCGGCTGCGAAAATCAATCTTTCTTCCACAGGGGCGACGCGCAGAATATTCGTGGTGCCGGGCTTGTTAAATGGCACCCCGGCGGTAACCACGATCTGGTCGGCCTCGGTGGCGAACTCATATTCGCGTACGGCGCGCGCCGCGCTGACCACCGCCATCTTGAAGCGCTCCACCTCACCCGTCATCACACAATGCATGCCCCAACTTAGACACAGGCGACGTGCCGTGCCCTGCAGCGGGGTCAGCGCGATGGTGGGGACGTGGGGCCGCTCGCGGGCGACCAACAGGGCCGTGGTACCAGATTGCGAAAAGCAGCAGATCGCCTTGATGTCGGTGGTCTCCGCAATTTCGCGGGCCGCCACCACGATGCCGTCGGCAATCGTGTGTTTCTTGCCGCCACGCTGGGCCGCGATGATGTCGCGATAATTGGGGTCGTGCTCCACCTCGATGGCGACGTTATTCATCGTAGAGACGGCCTCGATCGGGAAAGACCCTGCCGCACTTTCGGCGGACAACATGATGGCGTCGGTGCCCTCATAGATGGCGGTCGCCACGTCAGAGACCTCGGCGCGGGTTGGCATCGGGCTGTCGATCATGCTTTCGAGCATTTGCGTCGCCACGATCACCGGCTTGGCCACCGCGCGGCATTGGCGCACGAGACGTTTCTGGATCGGTGGGACGTTTTGGACGGGCAGCTCGACGCCCAGATCGCCGCGCGCGACCATGATCCCGTCGGAGACCGCCAGAATGTCGTCAAAGGATTTCACCGCCGCGGGTTTCTCGATCTTCGAGAGCAGTGCCGCGCGGCCTTTGGCCAAGACACGGGCTTCCTCTACATCGGCGGGGCGCTGCACGAAAGACAGCGCCAACCAGTCGACGCCCAGCTGGCAGACGAATTCCAGATCCTTGCGGTCCTTGTCCGACAGTGCGGCCAGCGGCAGCACCACGTCGGGCACGTTCACGCCCTTGCGGTCGGAGATCACGCCGCCCACGGTCACTTCGCAATTGGCAAAATCCGCGCCGCAGTCTTTTACGACCAGACGGATCTTGCCATCGTTAACAAGCAGGGATGCGCCAGGCTCCAGCGCGTCGAAAATCTCCTTGTGGGGCAGCTGGACGCGGGTTGCATCGCCTTTGGCTTTATCCAAATCCAGCCGGAAGGCTTGGCCCACTTGCAGCTCATGGCCGCTGCTATCGGCAAATTGCCCGACCCGCAACTTTGGGCCTTGAAGGTCGGCCAGAATGGCAATTGGCCGGCCGGTGTCTTTCTCGATCTGGCGGATGATCTCGTGGCGCACCCGGATTTCGGCGTGGTCGCCGTGGCTCATGTTCAGACGGAACACATCTGCACCAGCTTCAAACAGCGCGCGGATCGTGTCGTAATCGTCGGAAGCGGGGCCCAGTGTGGCAACAATCTTGACCTTGCGGAGGCGTCTCATTCCTGCGTCATCCTTTTGTATATTCAAATTTTGTCTTTGGGCCGGGGCCACATATGACCCAATCGACGCCGCATCGCAACTGGCGCTTTCAGACTGTGCCACCTAAAAAGAAGGCGAATAGAGCAGGCAGATGTTGATGAGCTACAAACCCTACGCAATCGAAGGTGCGGGTCGCGTCGGCCGCTTTATGTGCCTATGCGACCACGCGACCAACACAGTGCCGGATTTCATCAATGACGGCGATCTGGGCCTGCCTGCGGAGGACATGTCCCGCCACATCGCCTTTGACATCGGGGCCGCCGGGGTGACGCGGGCGTTGGCAGAGCGTTTGGACGGCCCTGCTGTGCTGTCCAACTTCTCCCGCCTCGTCATTGACCCCAATCGCGGAGAGGACGACCCGACGCTTATCATGCGCCTCTATGACGGGACGATCATCGAGGCCAATTCGGGCGTCGACGCGGACGCGCGGGAGCACCGGCTCGACACTATGCATCGCCCCTATCACCGCGCCGTGGCCGACGTTGCGAACGGGCTGTCCGACCCGGTTCTGGTCTCCATCCATTCCTTCACGCCAAAGCTGCGCGGCAGGCCGCAACGCCCTTGGCATATCGGCGTGCTCTATGCGCATGACCGGCGGTTGGCAGACCCGTTCATGGCGCGGCTGGCACAGGAGCAAGAGCTTACGGTTGGAGACAACCAGCCCTATTCCGGTCACCTCACCGGCGACACGATGGACCGCCACGCGTTGCAGCATGGCCGTCCCCATGTCTTGATTGAAATCCGCAACGACCTCATATCAACTGATAAGGAACAACAGGCTTGGGCCGACCGGCTCGCGCCTGTGCTCACCGACAGCCTCGCCGCCTCCGGCCTATAAAGGACAGATCCATGGACGCCCAAACCCAGCTCGAACTTGAAGCCGCCGCCTTTCGCACCCTGCGCGATCACCTGCAAAAGCGGACCGATGTGCAAAATATCGACATGATGAATCTGGCCGGGTTCTGCCGCAATTGCCTCAGCCGCTGGTACCAAGAAGCCGCCGCCGAGCGCGGCATCGAAATCGACAAAATGGAAGCCCGCGAGGCCTTTTACGGCATGCCCTTCGACGATTGGAAAGCCAAGCACCAAACCGACGCGAGCGACGCCCAAAAAGCCGCGTTCGAGGTGTCGCA
>CAYXIZ010000084.1:0-10002 GCA_964465485.1 uncultured Rhodobacterales bacterium
CGATATTCCGCGATTTTCGGGGGTTACAGGAAGGCCGTTTCGTCAAAACTACGCAATTTGCGGGAATGCAGCCGCTCCAGAGGCATTTTGGCAAGCCGCTCCATGGCATTGATCCCGATCAAAAGGTGCCGTGTGACCTGTGTTTTGTAGAAATCGGAGGCCATGCCAGGCAGTTTCAGCTCCCCATGCAATGGCTTGTCCGACACGCATAGCAGCGTCCCGTACGGCACGCGAAACCGGAAGCCATTGGCGGCGATTGTGGCGCTCTCCATATCGAGGGCGATGGCACGGGATTGGCTCAGGCGATGGACCGGCCCGGACTGGTCTCGCAGCTCCCAATTGCGGTTGTCGATGGTGGCCACCGTCCCGGTCCGCATGATCCGTTTCAGGTCATAGCCCTCCAGTTTCGTGACCTCCTCAACCGCGTCTTCCAAGGCAATCTGCACCTCGGCCAGCGGCGGGATCGGCACCCAGACCGGCAGGTCGTCATCCAGCACATGGTCCTCGCGCAGATAGGCATGGGCCAGTACAAAATCCCCAAGGCTTTGCGAGTTTCGCAGCCCCGCACAATGCCCGACCATCAGCCAAACATGAGGCCTGAGCACCGCGATATGATCCGTCGCAGTTTTCGCGTTGGAAGGCCCTACCCCGATATTGACCAGGGTGATCCCCGAGCCGTCGGCCTTCTTCAAATGATAGGTCGGCATCTGGGGCATCTTGCCCACAGGCGGAATCGTTCCATCAGGGCGTGTTAGACTATGATTTCCGGTCGAGACAAACGCCACATAGCCGCTTTCCGGGTCCGCCAGCGCCGCGCGGGCATAGGCTTCGAATTCCTCGACATAAAACTGGTAGTTGGTGAACAGAACGTGGTTCTGAAAATGCTCCGGGTCGGTCGCCGTATAGTGCGACAGCCGCGCCAGGGAGTAGTCGACACGCTGCGCCGTGAAGGCTGCCAGGTGGCAAGTCCCATCGGCATGGGTCGTGCTCTCGCCATTCACAATGGCATCGTTTGTCGTCACCAGATCCGGCACGTCGAATACGTCGCGCAGGGTGAAATCCATGGCCCCGTCTTGCGGCACGGTCACGCCCTCCCCGGCGCCAGCGGCGAAATGGACGGGCATGGGGGTCTCTGACGCGCCGATCAGAACTTCTACGCCGTGGTGCTCCATCAAAAGTTGCAGCTGCTGTTCCAGATAATTCCGAAACAGGTCCGGCCGGGTGATCGTCGCCGTATAGGTGCCGGGTGCTGAAACATGGCCGTAGCTCAACCGGCTGTCGACCTTGGCATAGGTCGTCGTGGTCAGGCGGACCTCCGGATAATAGGCTCTAAACCGCGCTTTCGGCGTCTCGCCGTTCAACGTGGCGCTGAAATTCTGGGTCAGGAACTCGGTCGCGGCGGCGTAGAGTTCGCACAAGCGGTCCACCGCCTTCACGGGGTCAGAGAAATATTCCGGCGCGGGCACTGGCACCGTCTCGACGGGAAGGTTGGAATCAGATTTCATCATGTGGTGGCCTCAAAAAGCTCGGTCATTTGGAATGCGCTGACATCCACTAGCCCCAGATCAGAGATCCGTAACTCTGGTATGACAACCAGCGCCAGCAGTGAATGCTGCATATAAGCGTTGTTTAACGTGCAGCCGCAGGCTTGCATGGCGGCCACCATCTGGTCGGCCTTGGCCGCGACCTCACGGGCCGGGCTGTCGGACATAAGGCCCGCGATCGGCAGCTCGATCAGAGCCTGTTCCGCCCCGTCTTTCCAGACCGTCACGCCGCCGCCCACCTCGCCCAGACGATTGGCGGCTGCGGCCATCATCTCGCGGCAGGTTCCGATCACGATCATATGGTGGCTGTCATGGGCCACGGTGGAGGCCATAGCCATCTTGCCCTCATACCCAAACCCTTCGACCAGCGCATTCACCACCCCTCCAGTGCCGCGGTGACGCTCCACCAGCGCAATTTGCGCAATACCATTCTGGGCGGAAACGACGCCGTCTTTGGCCCCAATTTGCCTTTTTAGAGCCTTTGTGGGCGCTTGGTTCTCCACAACGCCGATCACATTCGCGGTCAGGGTCTCCACGCCCTCTGGAGCTGTGATCACAAAATCATCGGCGTCAAGTTTCTTGCCCAGATGCACCGTATTGCGCGCAGCCTCCGGCCAGTCGAGATGCGGGCAGGTGGTTGCGATCACACCGTCCTTGGCCACCGTCTTGCCCTGCGCAATCACATGCTCAATCGGCAGCGTCTTCAGATCAGAGGTCAGGATCACATCCGCCCTGCGTCCCGGCGCAATAGAGCCTAATTCACGCTCCAGCCCGAAATGCGTGGCGGTGTTGATCGTAGCCATTTGCAGCGCCACCAACGGATCGCACCCACATTCAATTGCGTGCCGAACCACCCGGTTCATATGCCCGTCATTGACCAAAGTGCCCGAATGGCAATCATCCGTGCACAGAATAAACCCGCGCGGATCAAGCCCCTTTTCGGTGATCGCCGTGATCTGCGTTTCCACATCATACCACGCAGAGCCCAGCCGCATCATCGACCGCATCCCCTGCCGCACGCGGGCAATCGCGTCGGCCTCGCAAGTGCCCTCG
This sequence comes from uncultured Rhodobacterales bacterium, assembly GCA_964465485.1. Classification (GTDB taxonomy): domain Bacteria; phylum Pseudomonadota; class Alphaproteobacteria; order Rhodobacterales; family Rhodobacteraceae; genus Litoreibacter. The sequence continues at coordinate 2,598 of CAYXIZ010000084.1, forward strand.
TGATCATCCGCCGGGCCGCCCGCCGCATACGCATGAAAGTCCGGCCCAAGATCGGGGGAGGCATAATGCCCGCCCACCGTCTTCCCCGCCGTCTGCGTCGCCGAGATCTCCGCCAGCATCTGCTGGCTGCCGCTGACCACACCGGGGAAATTCATCATCTCCCCCAAGCCGATGATCCCCGGCCACCCCATCGCCTCCGCCACGTCGTCGGGGCCGATTTCATAGCCCGTTGTCTCCAGCCCCGGCGCGCTGGGCGCGCAGCTGGGCATCTGGGTATAGATCGAAATGGGCTGGATTAGAGCCTCATCATGCATCAACCGCACGCCCTCCAACCCCAACACATTCGCAATCTCATGCGGGTCGGTGAACATCGTCGTCGTGCCATGCGGGATCACGGCGGCGGCAAATTCCGCAGGGGTCAGCATGCCGCTTTCAATATGCATATGCCCGTCGCACAGGCCGGGGATCAGGTAGCGCCCGGCGGCCTCGATCACCTGCGTGTCCGGGCCAATACAATGGCTGGCATCCGGCCCGACATAGGCAAACCGCCCTTCGGCCATGGCCACCTGCCAGCCGTCGAGCACCTCACGGGTGTGCACGTTCACCAATTTGCCGCCCCGGATCACCGTGTCAGCAGGCGCGCGTCCGGCGGCCACCGCGACCAAAGTCGCGCCGCACTCCGCCCAAGTTTTCAAAGAAGGGTATTCCATGGACCAATTCTCAACAGAACGCAGGCTGGCGCAAGTCGTAAATGGGCTAGCGTGTCGCGTGTGGCCATGGTTTGCTTGCCGAAACTCGCAAGGAGCATCTCATGGACGGATCACGGCAGAACATCGAACATTGGCAGGAACGCGTCGATCTGGCCGCCGCCTTCCGCTGGACCGCGCGGCTGAACATGCACGAAGCCGTCGCCAATCATTTTTCCCTCGCGGTGAACGAGGACGGCACGCAGTTCCTGATGAACCCGAACCAGATGCATTTCGCGCGGATCAAGGCCTCCGACATGCTGATGATCGACGCCAATGACCCGTCCACTTCGGAAGGCCCGAACGCGCCCGACCCCACCGCATGGGGGCTGCACGGCGCCATCCACCGCCACTGCCCGCATGCGCGTTGCGCCATGCATGTCCATTCCATCCACGCCACCGTGCTGGCCTGCCTGCAGAACAAGATGCTGCCGCCGCTCGACCAGAACGCGGCGATGTTCTTTGACCGGCAGGTGGTTGACGACAATTACGGCGGGCTGGCGTTTGAGGAAGAGGGTGAGCGTTGTGCGCAGCTGCTGCATGACCCCAAGAAATTCGTCATGGTCATGGGCAATCACGGCATCATGGTGATCGGCGACACGGTCGCGCAGACCTTTAACCGGATGTACATGTTCGAACGCGCCTGCGAGGTCTATATCCGGGCCCTGCAAACCGGCCAGCCGCTCTCGATCCTGCCCGATGACATCGCCGCCAAGACCGCCGACGAGATCGAAGACTACCCTGAGCAAGACATCCGGCATCTGGCAGAGCTAAAATCGCTGCTGGATGAAGAGGCCTCGCAGTATTCCCAATAAGACGGACCCGCTTCCATGCAATACGGCCTGAACGAAGAGCAGGAGATGATCGTCTCCACCGTGCGTAGCTTTGTCGAAAACGAGATCTACCCACATGAGGAGCTGGTGGAGCGCATGGGCGAGGTCCCTGCCGAGATCGCGCAAGACATCAAGAATAAGACCCTAAAGCTGGGGTTTTACGCCTGCAACTTCCCCGAAAGCGTCGGCTGCGCCGGGCTCAGCCATATTGATTTCGCGCTGGTTGAACGTGAGCTGGGGCGCGGCTCGATGGCGCTCAATCATTTCTTTGGCCGCCCGCAAAATATCCTGATGGCCTGCGAGGGCGATCAAAAGGAACGCTACCTCATGCCCGCCGTCAAAGGTGAAAAGATGGATGCTTTGGCGATGACCGAGCCGGGTGCCGGCTCCGATGTGCGGGGCATGAAATGCAGTGCTGTCCGTGACGGCGGCGATTGGGTGGTAAACGGCACCAAGCACTTCATCTCCGGCGCCGAGCACGCCGATTTCATCATCGTCTTCATCGCCACCGGCGAGGACCAGACCCCGCGCGGCCCCAAGAAGCGCATCACCACATTTCTGGTCGATCGCGGCACGCCGGGTTTCACGATCCGCGACGGCTACAAATCCGTGTCCCATCGCGGCTACAAGAACATGATCCTCGAATTTGACGATTGCCGCCTGCCCGACGCGCAGGTCTTGGGCGAGGTCGATGGCGGCTTCGCCGTGATGAACGAATGGCTCTACGCCACCCGGATCACGGTCGCCGCAATGTCGGTCGGTCGTGCGCGGCGGGTGTTTGATTACGCCCTGAACTACGCGGCGGAACGCGAGCAATTCGGTCAACCAATTGGGAAATTCCAGGGCGTCGGCTTCCAGATCGCCGATATGATCACGGAGATCGACGCCGCCGACATGCTCACCCTCGCCGCCGCAGACCGGCTGGACAAGGCAATGCCCTCCAATCGGGAGATCGCCTCGGCGAAGCTCTACGCCAGCGAAATGCTGGCCCGTGTGACAGATGCGGCCATTCAGATACATGGCGGAATGGGGCTGATGGATGACTACCCGCTGGAACGCTTTTGGCGAGACGCCCGGGTGGAACGTATTTGGGATGGCACATCGGAGATCCAGCGCCACATCATCGCCCGTGACCTCTTGCGTCCGCTTGGCGCTTAAGCGAGCGTTAAGGTTAACGGCTCCCGTTCTGACATGCCTTCGGCGAGGATATTTTTAAACATGGAAAGACCAGACTGCGCATATCTCCGAGGTCTAACGCCCTATCCACGTCAGGCAGATAGGGCGTCTTTCCACGTTACGGCCATCGGCGTCCCCGCCTGTGCCGCACCCTCACATAGACCTACGGGTGTTAAAGAAATATTGCTTTCCATGTTTAAAAATATCCTCCCCGAAGGGCCGGTCTGATGCAGCCACTGTCTCGCCTGTTTCGTCCAAAATCCCTCGCCGTCATCGGTGGGGGCGCTTGGGGGGAGGCCGTTCTTCTTCAGGCCCAGAAGTTCGGCTTTCAAGGCACGCTTTACGCCGTACACCCCAGCAAGAAAGAGATGGGAGGCGTCAAGACCTTTACCGGAGCGCATGTCTTGCCGGAGCCGCCCGACGCGACGTTTATCGGCATCAACCGAGAGGCAACCGTCGGAGCCGTTGAGCGTTTGCGCAAAAGAGGAGGCGGAGGTGCCATTTGTTTTGCCTCCGGCTTTGCCGAAGCCACCGCCGAGGATGCAACCGGCGCCGATGCGCAAGAGCGATTGCTGCGGGCGGCGGGCGAAATGCCAATCCTGGGCCCTAACTGCTACGGCTTTATCAACGCGTTCGACCGGGTTGCGGTCTGGCCGGACCAGCATGGGATGCAACCCGTCGAGTCCGGCGTTGCCATCCTTACCCAATCGTCAAATATCTCGATCAACCTCACCATGCAGACGCGCAGCCTGCCCATTGGATACATGATAGCCTGCGGGAACCAGGCGCAGCTGAGCCAGGCCGAGATCGCGGAAGGGCTGTTGGACGACCCGCGTGTCACCGCCATCGGCATGCATATCGAAGGCTTTACCGACTTACGTGCATGGGAAAAGCTGGCCGCAAAGGCGCAGGCAAAATCCGTGCCGATCGTGGCGCTCAAGGTCGGCGCGTCGGAACAAGCGCGGCAGGCTACCGTGTCACATACCGCATCATTGGCGGGACAAGACAGCGGCGCGCAGGCGCTTTTGAACAGGCTCGGGATTGCGCGTTGCAACGACCTGTCGGTCTTTATTGAGACTCTAAAGCTGCTGCATTTTGCCGGGCCGCTGCCCTCGAACCAGCTTTCTTCGGTCAGCTGCTCTGGCGGGGAAGCCTCCCTTTGTGCGGATCTGGCGCAGGAGTTCGGATTGGAATTCCCACCCTTGGACACAGCACAAACCACCAGCCTTCGGAAAGCCCTTGGGGACAAAGTCGCTTTGGCAAATCCGCTCGACTACCACACCTATATCTGGCGCGACTCCGATCAGATGGCGGCGGCCTGGCAGCCTATGGTGTCCCCCTCCGTTGCGATTTGCCTGTTGATCGTCGACTTCCCACGGGCCGATCACTGTGACCCTGCAGATTGGGACTGCGCGGTGCAAGCCGCACTCAAGGTAAAGGCGAACACGTCTGGCCATGTCGCGATGATCTCCAGCCTGCCGGAGTTGATGCCTGAAGATATTGCCGCGCGCTTAGCCGCGCATGGGGTCATTCCACTTAACGGCTTGGCCGACGGTTTGCGCGCGGTCTCCACGGCTATCGCGCGCCATCCTCAGGAAGCCCCGTTGCTTTTGCCCGGCGCCGACCGCGATGCCGCCCTTCTGACGGAGGCCGAGGGCAAGCGCGCGCTTTGGGCCTACGGGCTGGCCGTGCCGAAAGCCGTCATTCTTGATGATCGCGAGGACATGGACCAGCTTTTCGATCTGGCCTATCCCGTGGTGGCAAAAGTGCAAGGGCTTGCCCATAAAACCGATGCAAACGGCATCGCGTTAAGGTTAACGAATGCGGAGGAGGTGGCCGAGGCGCTCGAGACCCTCGCTGAGGGTACCGTTTTGATCGAGGAGATGGTTGATGACGCCGTCGCAGAGCTTTTGGTCGGCGTCATCCGCGACCCCGCACATGGCTTCGTGTTAACCATTGGCGCAGGCGGCACGCTGGCGGAGCTTTGGAAGGATACGGCCTGCCTGCTGATCCCTGCAAGCGACGCGCAGATCAATACAGCACTGGACAGCTTACGCATCGCGCCTTTGTTGGCCGGGTATCGCGGCAAGCCACCCGCAGACCGCGCCGCCATTTTGGACGCGATTCAAGCCGTGCAGAGTTACGTCACAGATCACGCGGAAAGTGTGGAAGAGCTTGAGATCAACCCTCTTCTCTGCACCCCCTCCGAGGCGCTCGCCGTGGACGCATTAATACGGAAATCCCAATGATAGACCCTATTCAGACCCATCGCGACGGCCCTATCCTTCAAGTCACGCTGGACCGCCCCAAGGCCAACGCCATTGATCTCGCGACCTCCCGGATCATGGGCGATGTGTTTGCTGATTTCCGCGATGACCCTGAGCTGAGGGTGGCGATCATCACCGGTGGGGGGGACAAGTTCTTTTGCCCCGGTTGGGATCTCAAAGCCGCAGCCGAGGGAGACGCGGTGGACGGCGATTACGGCGTTGGCGGCTTCGGCGGGCTGCAGGAATTGCCCGGTCTCAACAAGCCAGTCATCGCCGCCGTTAACGGTATTGCTTGCGGCGGCGGGCTGGAACTGGCGCTCAGCGCCGACATGATCATCGCTGCCGATCACGCCAGTTTTGCGCTGCCTGAAATTCGGTCCGGCACCGTCGCGGATGCGGCCTCTGTTAAACTTCCTAAACGCATTCCTTACCATATCGCGATGGAATTGCTGTTCACGGGCCGCTGGTTCGACGCCGAAGAGGCGCATCGTTGGGGGTTGGTGAACGAGATCGTCCCACAGGCCCAGCTGATGGATCGCACTTGGGAAATCGCCCGCCTGCTCGCCTCTGGCCCGCCGCTGGTTTATGCCGCGATCAAGGAGATCGTCCGCCATGCGGAAGATCACAATTTTCAGGAGACGATGGATATGATCACCGGGCGCAAATTCGAGACCGTCGACCGGCTTTATTCCAGCGAGGATCAGCTGGAAGGCGCAAAGGCCTTTGCTGAAAAGCGAGACCCGGTCTGGAAGGGGCGCTAGGCCTTTCGGAACACGGCAAGGAACGCGCTGTCGCCCGCATGCGCATCGGTGCGTGCGTCGCTGTAAATTCGCGTTTCGTGCAGTGTTAGACCCTGTATTTGATCTTTCATCGCGTCAAACTTGGCCGCGAAACCGCGCGCTTCGAAATGGTCTGCATTGATCGACAGCACGAACAGCGCGCCTTTGACCGCGATGCGCAACAGCTCGTCAAAGGCCTCCGGGCCGACATGTCCGTGGGTGAATGTGCCTGCGCTGACGACGCCTTGATAAAGGCCGTCTTCGACGTCCAGCGCCCCGGTCAGATCCCCTTCAAACAGGTTCTCATAGCAGTCTTTCATCGCGGCCTCGGCCAGCATGGTCGACGAGATATCGGTGCCGTCGACCAAGCTGATGCCAAGCTCATGCAGCGCTGCTCCGACCAGCCCGGTGCCTGCGCCGACGTCCAAAACTGGACCCGTCCCATCTGCGCGGGCGAAGGCTTCTGCCACGGCCTCGGGCAGTTGGTAGCCTGAGGCGGCGGCGAAGCTGTCATCGTAAGTTTCCGCCCAGTCGCTGTATAATTTCACCGAATCCTCGGGTGTTTTCAGCGCATATGCGCCATCCAGATCGGGTTTGGTCATGTTGAAAACTCCTCAGCGGAATAGCCTTGCAGGAACAGCAAAGCGGTCAGGTCCCCATGGTTAACACGAAACCGCGCTTGGGCCTGCACAGATGGTTTTGCATGCAGGGCCACACCCATGCCCGCGCGGGTCAGCATGCCCAGATCATTGGCGCCGTCGCCCACGGCCAGAACATCGGCGTCGCTTAGCCCTAAGCGCGCCGTCAGATCGTCCAACGCCTCTACCTTTGCTTCTTTTCCGAAGATCGGTGGGTGCACGTCGCCGGTCAGCTCTCCGTCTGTGATCACAAACTGATTTGAGCGGTGCTCATCAAACCCGAGATGCGCCGCGACGGGGGCTGTGAAGGCCGTGAACCCGCCCGAGACGAGCGCTGCATATCCGCCCTGCGCCTTCATCGTCGACAGCAGGGTTTTGCCCCCCGACATATAGGTGATCCGATCCGCCAAAACAGTGTCTATGACAGATGCATTCAACCCTTTGAGCAGCCCGACGCGTTCCCGCAAAGCGCCTTCAAACGCGATCTCGCCATTCATGGCGCGGGCCGTGATCCCGGCAACCTGCGCGCCCACGCCCGCAACCTCCGCCAGCTCGTCAATACATTCCTGCTGGATCATTGTGCTGTCCATATCGGCCAGCAGCAGCCGCTTGCGACGGCCCGCGTTGGAGTGCACCAGAACATCCAAATTCAAGGCCTGAAGATCCGCCCAGACGGTCTCAAGATTGTCCGGCACCGCAGGCACAGAGAACTCCGCCGCGACGTCGGGCATCAACCATTGCGCGTCGCCCCCACCCCATGCGTTGCGCAGGGAGTCGACCAGCGCAGGTTCCAGAAAGGGCGTGTCCGGAGAGGTTAATATCGAAGCGATATACATCGAAAAATTGGTCCCTTTACGGCGTGTCGCTAAAAGCGCGTTAACCGCCGCTATAGCCCTCAATTAAATCTTGCGAAAGCGCCAAGCCACCGCTAACAGCGCAGGTGGGACACCCTTCCCCAACGAAGGG
>CAYXIZ010000085.1:0-4986 GCA_964465485.1 uncultured Rhodobacterales bacterium
ATTAAGCTTGGCGGCAATGTCGAGATGCAGATCATGGAGGCGCTTGCCGCTGATCCAGACGGTGACGCCGACGCCATCCGCGCCAAGATCGAAGCCGAACACGTCAAGGCCGAGGAAGAGGTCAAAGCTGCGGGCGGGCTTTACGTGCTGGCCACGGAGCGCCACGAATCCCGCCGCATCGACAACCAGCTGCGCGGTCGCTCCGGTCGTCAGGGTGATCCGGGCCGCTCGTCCTTCTTCCTGTCGCTCGAAGACGACCTGATGCGGATCTTCGGCTCTGAGCGTCTGGACAAAATGCTCTCTACCCTCGGCATGAAAGAGGGCGAGGCCATCGCCCATCCATGGGTCAACAAATCACTTGAAAAGGCGCAAGCCAAGGTCGAGGGCCGCAACTTCGACATCCGCAAACAGCTGTTGAAGTTCGATGACGTCATGAACGATCAACGTAAAGTCATCTTCGGCCAGCGCATGGAGATCATGGAAGCCTCGGAGATCGGCGAGATCGCCCAAGACATGCGCCATCAGGTCATCGACGATCTGGTCGATCAATATATGCCGCCCAAATCCTACGCCGACCAATGGGACACGCAGGGCCTCTATGTCGCGGTGATCGAGAAGCTGGGCATCGACGTCCCCGTGATCGAATGGGCCGATGAGGAAGGCATCGACAATGACGACATCGCAGAGCGCCTTCAAGACGCCTCTGACGAGTTCATGGCCAAGAAAGCCGCCGATTTCGGCCCCGAGAACATGCGCAACATCGAAAAGCAGCTCTTGCTGCAAACCATCGACGGCAAATGGCGGGAGCACCTTCTGTCCCTAGAGCATCTCCGCTCTGTCGTGGGCTTCCGGGGTTATGCGCAACGCGATCCGCTCAACGAATACAAGAATGACAGCTTCCAGCTGTTCGAAGGCATGCTCGACAGCCTGCGCGAAGACGTCACTCAAAAACTGTCCCGCGTCGTGCCACTGACCGAGCAGCAGCAAGAAGAGATGTTGCAGCAATATATGGCGCAACAGAATGCGCAGGCGGCGATGGCGACCCCGGCCCCGCAAGAGGGTGCAGCGTCAGAGCCCGCAGATGGGTTTGACGAAAATGATCGTGACACTTGGGGTAATCCGGGTCGCAACGCGCCCTGTCCCTGTGGCTCTGGCAAGAAGTTCAAGCATTGCCACGGTGAAGTCGGTTAATCGGGGCAACTGACTGGGCAAAACAAGGCCGGTTTACAGGGCGGTAAGCCTACCCGCCACATTTTCGCCACAATTCAAAAGCAGATTCTGCCTCACGAGAAACCGGATCAACCGGACGAATGAGGCAGATGAATGAGCAAGAAACGTTGCACCCTTTTGGGCGCGGGTCTTTGCGCTGTTGCGACGATGGCCCATGCCGATACCGTCGCACTCGCGCTTCCCGCCCCGCTCCCCACCACAGATATCGCGCTCCCGCAGCTGCCGGCCACAACGCTTCCCCGAAAGCAAATCCACCACAGAGCCGTCCCCGGCTGGGCCACGACCACCCTTGCCGCAAGCACGGCGAGCCAAGCTGATATCAGCGCCTTCGGCCTGCCTTGCGAGGTCACCCTGCGCGCAGACCCAATGCCCGACGCCCTGTTCGCCATCACACTTGACGCCCCGTGCCGCCCTGACAGCCCCGTCGCCATGAACTATGCCGGGCTGACCTTCGACGTCACGACCTCGATCACAGGGCAGGCCGCGTTCGCGCTTCCCGCGATGACCGTGTCAGGCGCGCTGGGTGCTGTTTTCGAGGATGGGCTGCGGCTCTCCACCCCGATTGACGCGCCCGATCTGAGCGAATACGCCCGCGTCGCCGTCGCGTGGAGCCAAGCGTTGGACATGCGCTTGACCGCAAACGCGCCGCGCCACATCCCCGTGCGCAGCTACGCGCTGGGCCAGCCCGACGGCCGATCCGTCCAAATACTGTCGCATCACCAAAGCCCCGAGGCCCGCCGCGCCGTGATCCGACTGGGCGTCGCCGCACCGATCACCGCGCAAAATTGCGGGCAGGAACGCCATGCCACCGTCCGCCATCTGCAACCCGATATGCCTCCGATCAGTTACGAGCTGAGGCTTGCCCCTACGTCCTGCGACCAGATTGGCGGCATTCTTGAGTTGAAAAACATCCTGCAAGACCTGAAACTCGCCGCGAAGGAACGCAGGCGGACCCCGTGAGAAAATTCGCAAGACTGGTCATCGCGGCCCTGCTCTGCGCGGCCCCTGTCATGGCGCAGGACGTCGCACTCACCTCCCGCGATGGCGCCTTCCGCATCGACGGCACGCTGCTCAGCTATGACGGCGAGTTCTACCGCGTCGACACCATCTACGGCCCGCTCACCCTCGATGGCGAAGGCGTGGATTGTGACGGCCCCGGTTGCCCGGATCTGGCCTCCTTTGTGGCCAATGTACGGTTCTCCGGAACGCGTCGCATTGCAGACGTCCTGTTGCCCGCACTGATCCAGGCCTTTGCGGAACGCAACCGCCTGACGGTGCTGCGCGAGGTGGTTGACGACACCCATTCCACCTTCGTGCTGCGCGACGCCGACCGCATCCGCGCGCGTTTCACCCTGCGCGCCACGACCACAGCCGAAGGCTTTGCCGACCTGATCGCCGAGGAAGCAGACATTGCGCTGGCTTTGCGCGAACCCCGCGAAACGGAGGTCGCAATGGCCCGTGAAGCAGGCTCCGGTGATCTGGTCCGAGGCCGCCGCGCGCGCGTGATCGCACTGGACGGTATGGTCGCTATCGTCGCTGTGGATCAGCCGGTGAAATCCCTGTCCCTGTCGCAACTCTCCGGGATTTTCTCGGGCAAGATCACCAATTGGTCCACGCTGGGCGGCGCGGAGGCGGAGATCCTGCCACAAGCCCCGCCCCCGGAAACAGCGCTCTACGAGGTGTTTCAGTCCCGCGTTCTGGCCCCGCGCAACGCCTCAATATCACCCGACATGCAAACCCATGCCAACTTGGAAGACCTCGTGGATGCTGTGGCCGATGACAGTTTTTCAATCGGACTGACCACCCTCAGCGAGATCGGCAATGCCGACCCCATCCGCATCGCGGGTGCCTGCGGCTTTGAGCAGGTTCCCAGTGTCAGCGCATTGCGGTCCGAAGACTACCCGTTGGCGTTGCCATTGATGATGTTCACCCCGGCCCGCAGGTTGCCGCTTTATGCGCGGCAATTTCTCGAATTCACCTCATCCCCCGCTGCAGATCTGGTGATCCGGCGCTCCGGCTTTGTGGATCAATCCATCACCACCTCCGACTTCTCAATCCTGGGCGACCGTCTTGCCCACGCAATCACCCGCGCTGGCCCCGACGTGCCGCTGTCTGAACTGCAACGCCTCGTCGCCGGTCTGCGCGGTCGAGACCGCCTGTCCACCACATTCCGTTTCGAGGCGGGGACCAAGCTGGACATACAGTCGCGCGAGAACATCATGCGGTTGGCGCGCGCTCTTGAAACTGGGGCGTTTGATGGCAAATCGCTGCTCTTTGTCGGCTTCAGCGACAGTGACGGCCCATCCAGGCCCAACATGCGCCTGTCTCAAAGCCGCGCTGAAAAGGTGCAGGAGCTGATCCGTGACACCGCCGAAACGGCTGACTTCACGCAGATCGAGCTGCGTTCCGACGCGTTTGGGGAGGCGCTTCCGATTGCCTGCGACGACACCGCTTGGGGTCGGGCGGTCAATCGCCGTGTTGAGGTCTGGGTGAACTAGGCAACTCGTTACGGGCAGACCCGATCAGGGCCCGCATCTTGTGTCTAAATATGCCCCTCAGCCCTGAGGGAGACATGCTGGGCTTTGCCGATCACCAGATGATCATGCAGCACCAGGCCCAACGTCTCCGCCGCGGCTTGGATGGTTTTGGTCATGGCGATATCCTCAGGCGACGGCGTCGCATCCCCTGACGGATGATTATGCACAAGGATCAACGCGCTGGCGTTCAGTTCCAACGCCCGTTTGACGATCTCGCGCGGGTAGACTGGCACATGATCGACGGTGCCCGCCCCCTGCGCCTCATCCGCGATCAGCACGTTCTTGCGGTCCAGATAGAGAACCCGAAACTGCTCCACCTCCAGATGGGCCATCCGGGTTTGGCAATACTCCAGCAGCGCGTCCCAATTGGAGAGCACCTCCCGGCGCATCACCTTACAGCGCGCCAGTTTATGCGCAGCCGCCTCCACGATCTTCAACTCCCGGATCACGGACGTGCCGACACCCTGCACCTCAGCCAAGCGCGCGGGCCGGGCAGAGATCACACCGTTGAAATCCCCGAAGGTGAACAACAGCCGTTGCGCCAGTGTCGCAACCTCCCGCCGGGGGATCGCACGGTATAGCACCAGTTCAAGAACCTCTTCATCTGCGGTGGCCTCGCCGCCTGCGTTCATGAAATGTTCTCTAACCTTCTCCCGGTGGCCATCCATAGCCGCCATTCCCGGCAGAGCAGGCATGGAAATGCTGTTTTCAAATCCCGGAAGGGCGGTGTCTGAGACGTGGGTGCAGTGATCTAACATGAGACCCACATGACCCGATTCGATTTAAAGCGCCGTTAAACGCGGGCTAGAAAGTCGGGTGGAACTTACCGCTCGGCGACAGCGTGAAAATCTCCACCCCGTCTGCGGTCACGCCTACTGAATGCTCAAACTGCGCCGACAAAGACTTGTCGCGTGTCACGGCGGTCCAGTCATCGGCCAGCACCTTGGTCTCGGGCCGCCCCAGATTAACCATCGGCTCAATCGTGAAGAACATGCCCTCTTCCAACACGGCCCCACTGGTAGGCCGCCCGTAATGCAGCACATTGGGCGGCGCATGAAACACCCGGCCCAGCCCGTGCCCGCAGAAATCGCGCACCACGGACAAACGTTCTTTCTCGACATAGGTCTGAATGGCGTGCCCGATATCGCCAAACGTGTTGCCCGGCTTCACAGCCTCAATGCCCTTGAACAGCGCGTCATGGGTGATCTGGATCAGCCGC
>CAYXIZ010000085.1:5086-9998 GCA_964465485.1 uncultured Rhodobacterales bacterium
TTCACCGAAATGCAGGACGCGTGCTTGTACCCTTTGTAGCCAATCGTCGCCGACTTGGCCCCGGCCTTGACGACCTCCTCCTCGATGAACTTGTCCAGCGCCTCAGTTGTCGTGCCCGGCACGACCAGCGCGGCCACGTCATCCAGGATCCGGGCCGCCAAAGCGCCTGCGGCATGCATACCTGCAAAATCCGCCGCCTCATGGATACGAATGCCTTCTTTGGTGATACGTCCGCGATGTGTGTCGTCCAATGGATCAGGCCCCGTCTATGTGTTGCTCAGCATATAAGAGAGATCACTGGCGGCTTCCACCCCGCCGCGCTACATCTCAAGTCACACCTTCAGGAGAACCCGATGCCCAACCCAACCGCCGCCATGCTTGTCATCGGGGACGAGATCCTCTCCGGCCGCACCCGCGATGCCAATATGTACCATCTGGCGGGCAAGCTGACGGAGGCGGGCATCACGCTCGAAGAGGTCCGCGTTGTCTCCGATGACCAGCCCAAAATTGTGGCCGCAGTTCAGGCTCTGAGTAAGGCTTTTGACTATGTGTTCACATCCGGCGGCATCGGCCCCACCCATGATGACATCACCGCAGACGCCATCGGGCTGGCCTTCGGGGCGCATGTCGATGTACGCGAAGACGCCCGTGCGCTTCTGGCCGCGCATTACGCCAAAACAGGGTCTGATCTGAACGCGGCGCGCCTGCGCATGGCCCGCATCCCGGACGGGGCCATATTGATCGACAACCCGGTCTCCGTGGCACCCGGCTTCAAGCTGGGCAATGTCCATGTGATGGCGGGCGTCCCCTCGGTCTTCAATGCCATGGTGGAAAGCGTGCTGCCCACGCTGACCGGTGGCGCGCCGCTCTTGTCCGAAACCCTGCGCGTGAATCGCGGCGAAGGCGATCTGGCCGGACCCTTGGGTGATCTCGCCGCCGCCATGCCGGAGCTCAGCTTCGGCTCCTACCCGTTCCAAAAAGATGGCGTTTACGGCTCCAACATCGTGGTCCGTGGCACCGACCGTGACGCGTTGAAGGCGGCGCTGGCGAAACTGTCGGAGATGCTCGGCCTATGATCGAGCGTGCCCATCTCTTGCAGGTGGCAGAGGCAACATGGCCCGCCAAAACCCGCTTCTCTGAGCCGCCATGGGTGTTCAGGCAAAGCCCCGGTGGCGGCAAACGGGTGACGGCGGCCAGCACGGATCAGGCGGTGACGCGCGATGATATCGCGCAGGCTGAAAAACGGATGATCGCGCTGGGTCAGACCCCGCTCTTCACGCTGCTGCCGGGCGACAAAACAGACACTATTCTAGCCGAAATGGGCTATAGCGCGCTGGATGAGACATGGCTCTACCACTGCCCGGTCACGGCGCTCTCAGCCCAAGATCTGCCCCCCGTCACCGCCTTCCCGATCTGGCCCCCTTTGCAGCTTGCGCGCGATATCTGGGCCGAGGGCGGCATTGGTGCGGACCGGGTTGCCGTGATGGAGCGCGCCCTACGCGACAAGACCACCATCCTTGGCCGCATCAATGACCGCGCTGGGGGCGTCGCCTATGCCGGGCTGCATGACGGCTGCACCATGGTCCACGCGCTGGAAATACATCAAACCCAGCGCCGCCACGGTCTGGCGGGCTCGCTGATGATCGCCGCCGCGCGCTGGGGTGCTGCGCGCGGGGCCACACATATGGCGGTGCTGGTCACCAAGGCGAACCTGCCTGCAAATGCGCTCTATACCCGGCTGGGCATGACGCCGCTGCAAGGCTATCATTACCGCATCAAGCACCCATCGGAGGGCCTTACCCAATGAGCAACGTGACCGCGCTCGACCTGCCAATGCTCGACCCGCTGCCCGAGCGGATGGAGAAGTATTTCGCCATCTGCCAGGACAAGCTGGGGCTGGTTCCGAATGTGCTGCAGGCCTACGCCTTTGATGAGGACAAGCTGAACGCGTTTTCGGCGCTCTATAACGACGTGATGCTGGCGGATTCGGGTCTGACAAAGCTGGAACGCGAGATGATCGCTGTCGCGGTCTCCTCCGTGAATCGCTGCTTTTACTGCCTCGTCGCCCATGGCGCGGCGGTGCGCGAGCTGTCCGGGGACCCGATGCTGGGCGAGGCTTTGGTGATGAACTACCGGGTCGCGGATCTCTCCGCCCGCCAACGCGCCATGCTCGATTTCTCCGTCCGCATGACCGAGGCCAGCGCCACCATCGAGGAGCGGCATCGCGACGAGCTGCGCAAGGTTGGCTTCACAGATCGCGACATCTGGGACATCGCGGCCACGGCTGGGTTTTACAACATGACGAACCGCATGGCCTCCGCCGTCGATATGCGGCCCAATGACGAATACCACGCAGCGCATCGGTGAGACGTTTCTGCCTATACGCGGCGCTGCTCTGTGCAGGCGTGCCGGGCTATGCCCTTGAGCTGAGCTTCTCTGGCCCGGCCACCCTGACCCGCTCTGAGACCGAGGAATTCGCCAGCTATAACCTGCCCGTAGGCCCCTTCCAGGATGGCGGCATCCAGACACTGGTGGCCGAGGGCCCGCGCGAAAAATCGGCTTGGAAGGTTGAATCTGCCAGCGGCACCACGCTCGGCGTCGCCGACAACCTGCGCCGCCAGATCGAGGCCGTGGGCTTTGAGCTGCTCTATGAATGCGAAACCGACATTTGCGGCGGCTTTGATTTCCGCTTTGAAACCGAGGTGCTGCCCGAGCCCGACATGCATATTGACCTTGGCGATTACCGCTATCTTGCGGCCCAAAGGCTCGGCGGCGCGGTGCCCGAATATGTCAGCCTCTTTGTCAGCCGCAGCGACCGGCTGGGCTATGTGCAGCTGATCCGCGTTGGTGGCCAAGACCTTGAACCCACCCAAACCCTCACCGCTCCGACGACACAAGCCGCACCTTTTCAGCCGAAACTGCCCTTGATCGATCGGCTGGAAACTCGCGGCTCCGCGATCCTGCAAGACCTTCAGTTCGAGACTGGCTCCGCGGAGCTGACAGGTCAGGACTACGCGACCCTCACCACCTTGGCCGACTACCTCAAGGCACAGCCCGGCCGCACAATTGCGCTGGTCGGGCACACTGATGCCGAAGGGTCGCTGCAAGGAAATATCGCGCTTTCGCGCCGACGCGCGCGGGCGGCGATGCAACGCCTGATTGCTCTCGGCGTGCCGCGTGCCCAGCTGGAAGCGGATGGCGTCGGCTATCTGGCCCCCATGGCCAGCAACCTGACCGAAGAGGGCCGCACCAAAAACAGAAGGGTCGAAGCCATACTGACCTCGACCCAATAAGTGTCACCAACCACGGCTGACACAGAGATGTCTGCACTCTTACTCTACCAGGTCTCAGGACCCTTTTGCTTGAACGCTTCAACTAGGAAATCAATAAACGTCCGCACCTTGGGCTGCGTGTAACGGCCCGGTGGGTAGACGGCGTAGATGCCTTGCGATTCAGTCGGCAGACCCGGCATCGCCTCTTCCACCAACCCGTCCTTCAACGCGTCGGCATAAAGAAAGCTTGGCAGATACGCGATGCCCAGACCGGACACACACGCGTTCAGCAAGGACTGCCCGTCATTCACGGTCAGCCAGCCTTGGGTGCGGACCTGACGCTTCTCGCCCGAAGGCGCGGTCAGCTTCCAGACATTGCCGGCAGATTGGTTCGAGTAATGCAGCAGCTTATGCTCATTCAGGTCGTCGATCTTCTCAGGACGGCCATATTGCTCAAAATAGCTGGGGGCTGCGATCAGGCGCTTGCTGGTTTCCGTAAGTTTACGGGCCCGCAGGGAGCTGTCTTCCATCTCGCCAATGCGAATGGCCAGATCAAACCCTTCGGAAATCAGCTCAACATAGCGGTTGTTGAGCACCATATTCACCGTGATATCGGGGAAGTCCGCCAAGAAGTCGCCCAGAATGGGGGACATATGGTTGACGCCAAAATCAGTGGCAACAGAGATGCGCAACAGCCCCGAAGGCGCCGATTGCATGGAGGACACCAAGGCGTCGGCCTCCCCCGCATCATTTAATACGCGACGAGCGCGGTCGTAATAAGCAAGCCCGATCTCAGTCGGGCTGACGCGGCGCGTCGTTCTGTTGAGAAGGCGCGCACCAAGGCGGCTTTCCAGAGACGATACATGTTTCGAAACGGCAGATTTCGAAATTCCCATTTTACGGGCCGCGTCTGTGAATCCACCTTGGTCCACAACAGTGGCAAAGGCTTCCATTTCAGTCAGACGGTCCATTAGCAGACACCTCAAATAACACTTGACGGTTGATGAGGGTTTGGAAGTGAAATGGGGCAGAACCGTGAACTTGCCGCGACTATTCAGCGGTTTCTGTGGGGATTGGTTAGGGCAAGGAAACAAGGAAACAGTCGTTTTTCCTTATTTTACTGGGGTTTTCGCGAATCAAAGCGAGGCCGCAAGACGAGTCCCTTGGTCAATCGCACGTTTCGCATCCAGCTCTGCCGCAACGTCAGCACCGCCAATAACATGGGGTGATTTCCCTTGCGTCATGAGAGCTTCGGCCAAATTCCGCTCACTTATCTGGCCCGCACATATGACGATTGTGTCCGCTTTTATCACCCGTGGGTTCTCCCGCGCGGCGCCGTCAGAGACATGCAAACCCTCCGCGTCAATGCGTTCGTAGTTCACGCCACCCACCATATCAACGTCACGCAAGGCAAGGCTGGCACGGTGAATCCACCCGGTTGTCTTGCCCAGACCCTTGCCCAGCTTCGTGGCTTTGCGTTGCAACAACGTCACCTGACGCGCGGGTGTCTCGGGCTGCGGCCCGGCCTCGGCCAAACCCCCACGTCGCGCTTCGGGGTCGGTCACGCCCCATTCTTCCATCCATTCGTCCAGATCCTCCGTGGGGCTGTCCTCGGTCACCAGAAACTCCGCCACGTCAAA
>CAYXIZ010000086.1:0-9992 GCA_964465485.1 uncultured Rhodobacterales bacterium
GTCGTGGTCAATCTGTGCATCGGGCTCATCACGCCACCGGCCGGGCTCTGCCTGAACATCGCCTCCGTTCTGGCCAAAACCACGTTGGAGGATGCGGTCAAAGGTGTCTTGCCATTCTTGATGATGGCGATCTTCGTGATCGTCGTGTTGACGCTCTTCCCGTCACTTGTGTTGGTCTTTGCTTAGGGTCCCGCCTGATCCGTATCCATCCCGCTTCAATACTCTGGGGAGCATGCCGCCAAGCTCCATAGGGGGCATGTCATGCCAGTCTCTGCGGTTCGCCCCCAAAGGCGAGGCTACTCGGCCATCTGCCGGTCGACCTGCTGCTCTTCATTGATCATCGCCTGCAATTGGCGGCGGAACCGCAGCTGACCGCCGTCAATCGGCAGATCGATATGGGGAGACGTCTTGTTCGTCATGCCCTTTTGCACCTCGTTGAGAACCGCGCGGTCCTCTTCAAAAGCGTGTTGGACGTCCTCGCTCATCATCTTGGACAGCTCTGCGTCATCGGGGCGGATATTGCGTAGCTGGAACCAGTAATACCGGGTCTGGCCTTCGTTTGTAGGCGTCATGAAATTGTAGCTGTCCATGATGAAGGTCTGGTCATGCAGCGGCCCGTCAGGGCCGCCGGTGCCTGCGGGGGTAAACACCGCGCGGATCAGCGCGTGGCTGGGGTAGCGCACCTCGTAATGTTGCAGCCGGTCGCAATTGCCCTCGAACTCCACCACCTTCTTGTAGAATGGTGCGGGCTCGTGATCCATCATCCAGCGATGCACGATCACGCCGTCCTCGGACTTGGTGATCCGCAGGGGGGCGTCTTTGGTTTGATCCGTGCCAAAGCTGCTTTGATGCACCCAAGCCACATGGGTCGGGTCCAGCAGGTTGTCGCACATCAGCAGGTAGTTGCAGTCCAACTCCATCGCGGCGCCTCGGTTGATGCCCCAAGCGGGGTCGCCGTAATTCTCGATCTCGAAAATGTCGGAAGGGTCGGCCAAGGCCGGGTTGCCCATCCAGATCCAGACCAGCCCGTATTTTTCATGCAAAGGATAGGCATGCACCTTGGCGTTCGAGGGGATGCCGCCCGCACCCGGCGCCCAGACGCATTGGCCGACGCAGTTGAATGTCAGGCCGTGATAGCCGCATTCGACCGTGTCGCCTTTGATCCGGCCCTTTGACAGCGGCAATTTGCGGTGCGGGCAGGCGTCTTCCAGCCCGACCAATTCACCGGCTTCCGACCGAAAGACACAAATCTTCTCACCCAGCACGGTGATTTGCTGCAGCTCGCGCGTGATCTCGTGATCCCATGCGGCAACATACCAAGCGTTTTTCAGAAACATCGCGTTCTCTCTCCAAAATGCCTGCCAAGTCTAGCCCGTGTTTGGCGGCACATGCCAGCGCGTCCCTGCATCCCGCACCCATGGCGAAGGGCTCATACCTGCATGGCCAAATTTCATTAGAAATTGGCCCCGTGCTCGCCTATGCCTGTCCCACGCCAAAGGATCGCAAAATGCACCCACTGCTCACCCAGACCCATATCGACACGTTCCAGCGCGACGGCGTGGTTCTGATCAAAGGCTTGTTCGCGGGTTACGTGGACATGATCCGCACCGGCATAGAGCGCAATATGAACGAACCCGGCCCCTACGCGGCGGAGAACCTCAAAGAGGGCGAGGGCGGGCGGTTCTTTGATGACTATTGCAACTGGACGCGCATTTCTGAATTCGAGCATGTGATCCGCAGCTCTGACGCGGGCGCTGTGGCCGCCGACCTGATGCAATCCCAACGCGTGCAGGTGTTCCATGACCACGTGCTGGTCAAGGAGCCCGGCACCTCCAAGCCGACCCCGTGGCATCAGGATGGCCCCTATTATTTTGTGGACGGTATGCAGAATGTCAGTTTCTGGTCGCCCATGGACGCGGTCACGGGCGCGAGCCTGCGCTGCGTGGCGGGCAGCCATGCGTGGGAAAAGCCGGTTCTGCCAACCCGCTGGCTGGCGGAAACCAGTTTCTACCCCGATGAGGACGCCTATATGCCCGTGCCGGACCCGGACGCTGAGGGCATGAAGATCCGGGAATGGCAGATGGAGCCGGGCGACGCGGTGGCGTTCAACTTCGGCACGTTGCACGGCGCCCGTGGCAACACCACCGAAACCCGCCGCCGGGCGTTTTCACTGCGTTTGGTGGGCGATGATGCGCGCTATGTGGAGCGGCCGGGGCCGACCTCTCCACCCTTTCCGGGTCATGGCATGACACCGGGGCAGGTGCTGCGCGAAGACTGGTTTCCGGTGATCTACAAGCGCGCTTAATGGCGGGCCCGTTAGCCTGAGGCCGCCGCCGCTTCCAGTTCATCAAGGGGCGGGCGGCTGTGCTTGGCCAAAAGCGCTGTGACCTGCGCGCGGCACCGCGCACCGGCCCATTCGTTTGGAAAGACATAATCGGGCAGGATAGGCGCTTTCAGCACAATGCGCCGCCAGCCATGCACCACCAAGACGCGCAGAACGGCCACTTCCATGGGGGTCAGCGGGGTACTCAGCTGGCCTCTGACCTGCTCGAGCACCTGCGCAAACTCCTCCGCCAGCTGCCGCAACGCGGGGCTGCAGAGTTTGTCGGTCATCCAGTCAGGAATGGCGGTCTCCGGCGTCAAACGTGTCACATAGGCGTCGCTTTGGTCCGGCACTTGCGGCGTGATGAGCATATGCGCAGACAGCCACGCGCCGGGCCTATCCGCGTTCTCAGGGGGCTGGAGCGGGTTGAAAACGGCGAGCCAGGCCTGCGGTGCCGCAGGGCCAGCGGCATAGATGCGCGGCGTGGCCTCCACGGTTTGCGCATAGCCCTTGGGCGTCAGGAAATAGACGCTGTTGCGCCCCTGACGCTGGCTCTCGATCCAGCCTTCCTTGCGCAAACGGTGCAGCGCCACGCGCATCGCTTCGGGTTTGATGCCGATCATGTGGGTCAGCTGGCGCAAAAACTGCCCGCTGATCTGCGCGCCGTCCTCTTGCGCAAGATCGCCGAACACGGAGATAACCAGGGACCAGACCCGAGGGGTCTGACCCAGTGTCAGCGATCCGACGATATCCTCAAACGGGGCGTTCTGCATCTGCGTTCTTTACTGCGCAAAGGCAGAACTTCCAAGCCTAGGCCTGGTAGGCGTTCATGGTCAAAAGCTCGTATTCCGCCACCAACTCACCCTTCTGGTTTGTGAGCGTCACATGCCACCGCACCTCGCCATACTCCTCGTTGCGCGGGGTTTTGTGTTTCACCGTTAGGCGCACTTTGATGCTGTCGCCCGCCTCAACGGGTTTCATGAAGCGCAGATTGTCGAGGCCGGTATTGGCCAACACCGGGCCTTCGCTCGGCTCCACAAACATCCCGGCGGCAAAGCTGAGCAGCAGATACCCATGCGCCACCCGGCCCGGAAAGAACGGGTTCCGCTTTGCGGCGGCGTCATCCATATGCGCGTAGAACGTGTCGCCGGTGAATTCCGCGAAATGCTCGATATCCTCCAGCGTGATTTTGCGCGGGTCGGTGTGGATGGTCTCCCCGATATGCAGATCATGGAAGCTGCGGGTGAAAGGGTGGGTCTCGGTGACCTGCTCGGTGGCGTTTGGCACCCACTTCTTCCCGATCGCCGTCAGAATATCCGGGCTGCCCTGAATGGCCGTGCGCTGCATGTAATGCATCACACCCCGCACGCCGCCCATCTCCTCGCCACCCCCGGCGCGGCCCGGCCCGCCATGCACCATATGCGGCAGCGGAGAGCCGTGGCCCGTGGACTCGCCCATACTATCACGGTTGTTGAAATAGAGCCGCCCGTGGAAGGCCCCCGCACCCAAGGCCACCTCGCGCGCGACGTCGCTGTCATGGGTGATCACGGAGGCCACTAGCGAGCCCTCGCCACGGTTCGCCAAGGCAATCGCGTGATCAAGATCGCGGTATCCCATGATCGTGGAGACAGGCCCGAAGGCCTCCGTGTCATGGACCCGCAATGCCGCATCCGGGTCGGCACAATGAAAGAGCATCGGCGGCAGGAACGCGCCCGCGTCACCGTCTGCGCCTTGGACGTCAAAACTGTCGGGATCGCCAAAGACCCGCTCCGCCTCCTGGCCGATGATCGCGGCCTTCTCCAACACGTCGCGCTTCTGGCTGGTGTTGACCAGCGCGCCCATGCGGGTGGTTTCCGCTTTTGGGTCGCCAATCACCGTCTGCCCCAGCCGCGCGCGCAGGGCGTCAATCGCGGCGTCTATCTGCGCGTGCGGCACGAGAATACGCCGGATGGCCGTGCATTTCTGCCCCGCCTTGGTCGTCATCTCGCGCTGTACCTCTTTGACAAACAGCCCAAACTCCGGCGTGCCCGGCACCGCATCCGGCCCAAGGATGGAGGCGTTCAGGCTGTCTTGCTCTGCCACAAAACGGATGGAGTTGCGCAATATATGCGGCGCGGAGCGCAGCTTGAACGCGGTCTCGGCAGAGCCTGTGAAGCTGACCACATCCTGACAGGTCAGCCGCTCCAACATGTCCCCCAAACCGCCGGAGACCAGCTGCACCGCACCCGCTGGCAAGATACCACTGTCGAGCATGATTTTGACGGCAAGCTCGGTGACATAGCTGGTGGCCGTCGCGGGTTTCACGATGGCCGGCACGCCCGCCAACAGAGTCGGCGCCAGCTTTTCCAGCATCCCCCAGACCGGGAAGTTGAACGCGTTGATATGCACGGCCACGCCTTGCAAAGGTGTGGCGATATGCTGGCCAAGGAAGGTGCCGCCCCGCGACAATTGCTCCACCTCGCCGTCAAGATACACATGCGCATCCGGCATTTCGCGGCGGCCTTTGGAGGCGAAGACAAACATTGTCCCGATGCCGCCATCAATGTCGATCAAGTGATCCGCCTGCGTGGCCCCGGTGGCAAAGGACAGATCATACAGCGCCTGCTTATGCTGACCCAGATGCGCGGCCAGCGCCTTGAGCATCCGGGCGCGGTCATGAAAGGTCATCTTGCGCAGGGCAGGCCCGCCGACGTCGCGCGCATGATCCAACATGGCCTGCACATCCAGCGCGTCATTGCCCGCCCGGCCCATCGGCGCGCCGGTCACGGCATTCTCGATCATGCGCGCGTTGTCGTCCGGCGAAATCCACTCCCCGGCGGCGAAGCTTTTGACGTCCAGAAGGCTCATATCGGTTCCTTTCGCGAGGCCCGTTTGGCGCGCCAGCCAAAGCGGTCGCATTGTGTTCACATCTCTACTCGTATCGCTCCGCGCGCGCCCTACCTGACAGAGGTAGACGTCGCGTTGGCGGGCGAGGTGTTGATGCTCATATCATTAATTGACCAACCGGTCGGTCTATGCAAGAAATATTCGGGCAAATATCAGTGAGACAGGCCATGACCGACACGATCCTTGTTCACACCCATGAGACCCGGACGGAAATCACTCTGAACCGGCCAGAGCGTCTCAACAGTTTCAACGAGGAGATGCATCTCGCCTTGCGCCGCGCGCTGGAAGATGCCCGCGACGGCGGCGCGCGCGCCGTGTTGCTGACGGGGGCAGGGCGCGGGTTTTGTGCGGGGCAGGATCTGGGAGATCGCGACCCGTCGAAAATGACCGCGCCGCCCGATCTCGGTGCCACCGTGCGCAGGTTCTACGCGCCGCTGGTCAGCCTGATCCGCGCGCTTGAGTTCCCGGTTGTCTGCGCCGTGAACGGCGTGGCTGCGGGGGCAGGGGCCAATCTGGCCTTGGCCTGCGACGTCGTGCTGGCCGCGCAAGGGGCCAAGTTTATCCAGTCATTCTCCAAGGTCGGGCTGATCCCCGACACGGGCGGCAGCTGGCATCTGCCGCGCCTTCTGGGCGAGGCCCGCGCCAAGGGGCTCGCCTTCACCGCCCAGCCTTTGTCCGCGCAACAGGCCGAAGACTGGGGCCTGATCTGGAAGGCCATCCCCGACGAAGACCTGATGACCGAGGCCCGCGCGATGACGCAAACCTTCGCCAATGGCCCGACACTGGGACTGGGGCTCAGCAAGCTGGCCATTCAAAGCTCTGCGGCCAACACGCTGGAAGAGCAACTTGAACTGGAGGCGGGCTATATGAAAACCTGTGGCGAGAGCGCGGATTATGCGGAAGGCGTCTCCGCCTTTCTTGAGAAACGCGCGCCTGAATTCAAAGGGCGTTGAGCATGACACCCAAGGAACGCGCCCGCAAATCCGCCGATGCCATGTGGTCCACCGATGGGGCGTCGCAATGGCTCGGGATGAGCTTGGTCTCCGTCGATGAAGGCCAGGCCGTCATGTCCCTGACGGTTGAGAAGCACCATTGCAACGGGCACGGCATGTGCCACGGGGGCATCACCTTTTCGCTGGCCGATAGCTGCTTTGCCTTCGCCTGCAACAGCCGAAATCAGGCCACGGTCGCGCAAAACAACATGATCACATTCACAGCTCCCGCCAAGCTGGGCGACAGGCTGACCGCCACCGCCCGCGAGGTCTCCTTAACCGGGCGCAGCGGCATTTATGACGTACGGGTCGAAAATCAGGATGGCCAGACCGTCGCGGAAATGCGCGGCCTGTCGCGCGCCATCAAAGGCCAGCTGTTCGAGGAATAATCCAACGCGTGGAGGAGATAAGATGAAAGACCTGAGCCCCGTCAAAGCCGATCTGGACCCGATCGAGCTGGCCAGCCGCGACGAGATCGTAGCCCTTCAACTTGACCGGATGAAATGGTCGCTGCGCCACGCCTATGACAATGTGGAGATGTATCGCCAACGCTTTGACGAGGCGGGCGTGCATCCGGACGACCTCAAAGAGCTCAAGGATCTCGCCAAGTTTCCCTTCACCCATAAGGACGACCTGCGCGCCCATTATCCGTTTGGGCTGGCCGCCGTTCCAAAAGAAAAGCTGGTGCGTATCCATGCCTCCTCCGGCACCACGGGCAAGCCGACGGTGGTGGTCTACACCCAGCACGACATTGACGTTTGGGCCGAGACGCTGGCCCGCAGCCTGCGCGCCTCGGGCCTGCGCGCGGGCGATATTGTGCACAACGCCTATGGCTACGGGCTCTTCACCGGCGGGCTTGGTGCGCATTACGGGATCGAAAAGCTGGGGGCGACGGTTGTTCCGATGGGCGGCGGGCAGACGGAGAAGCAGGTCCAGCTGATCACCGATTTTGCGCCCAAGGGCATCATGGTCACGCCGTCCTATATGCTCAATATTCTGGAAGGGTTCCAAAAGGCGGGGATCGACCCGCGCAGCGCCTCGCTTGAGGTCGGCGTGTTTGGCGCGGAGCCCTGGACCAACGCAATGCGCAAGGAGGTGGAGGACGCGTTCGACATGCACGCCGTCGACATTTACGGCCTGTCCGAGATCATGGGCCCCGGCGTGGCAAATGAATGTGTGGAAACCAAAGACGGGCTGCACGTCTGGGAGGATCACTATTACCCCGAAATCATCAACCCGGTCACGGGCGAGGTTGTCGCAGACGGGGAAGAGGGGGAGCTGGTCTTTACCACGCTGACCAAAGAGGGGATGCCGATGATCCGCTACCGCACCCGCGACTTGACCCGGCTCCTGCCCGGCACCGCCCGCAGCATGCGGCGGATGGAGAAAATCACCGGGCGCTCCGACGACATGATCATCCTGCGTGGCGTCAATGTCTTCCCGACCCAGATCGAGGAGCAGGTCATGGCCACGGACGGGCTCGCCCCGTATTTCCAGATCGAGCTGCGTACATCCGGCCGCATGGATGCGATGCGGGTTCTGGTCGAGGCCAATATCAATGCCGCCGACGCCCCGTCCAGAGAGGCCGCCGCGCAGGCGCTGACCAAACGCGTCAAGGATATGGTCGGGGTTTCCTGCGAGGTGGTGGTCGGTGATCCCGGCAGCGTCGCGCGCAGCCAGGGCAAGGCCGTCCGCGTTGTCGACACTCGCCGCAAGGAGTGACCGTGCCCCGCCCGGTTGCAAAAGATCACGACGCCAAACGCGCCCACATCCTTGCCTTGGCCGCCCGCGCCTTTGCCGAGCAGGGCTTTGCGCGGACCTCGATGGCGCAGGTGGCCAAGGCCTGCGGCATCTCCAAGGCCAATATCTACCACTATTACCCCAGCAAGGACGCGCTGCTCTTTGACATTCTCGACACGTATCTCTCCGCGCTGCGCGACCGGATCACCGGGATCGACATGGAGGGGCTCGCCCCCCCCGATCAGCTGGCTTTGATCATCGTCGAGATCCTGCACGCCTATGAGGGGATGGACACTGAGCACAAAATCCAGACCGAAGGCATCCCGCTCCTGCCCGCGCCGCAGCAGCGCATTTTGAAATCCTATCAACGCGATCTGGTCAGACAGATGAGCGATGTCATCGCGGCGATTGCGCCCGGCGCGTTTGACGGCAACAGCCGCAAGTTGCGGGCGACGGTGATGTCTATTTTCGGGATGCTGAACTGGTTTTACATGTGGAACAGCCCTGCGGATAAAACCGCCCGCGACGACTATGCCCGGCTGGTCACTCAGCTGACGCTGAACGGGATACGCGGGCTCTGATCCGCGCGTAATCCGGGTGGCTTACTGGTCGTAATCCACCACCACGCGGTCGGTGATTGGGTAGGACTGGCAGGACAGGATGTAGCCGCGCTTGACCTCGTAATCCTCCAGCGCGTGGTTGGCGACCATCTCAACCTCGCCCTCCAGCAGCTTGCATTTGCAGGTCGAACACACGCCCGCCTTGCAGGCATAGGGCGCGTCCAGCGCATTCTCCAGGGCGGCATCAAGGATCGACTGATCCCGGTCCATTGTGAAGCTGCGCGCGGAGCCATCCATGGTGATGCTCGCCTCCGTCGCCTTCACGGCGGCACCGATTGCGCCACTGCCCGCTTTGCGCTTTAGGCGGCCCGGCTGGCCGCTGGCAAACAGCTCAAACTTGATCTGATCATCGCTCAACCCGTGATCGCGCAAGGCCGCGGCAATGCCCAGCATCATCGGTTCCGGCCCGCAGATAAAGGCGGTGTCGATGCTGGCAATGTCGATCCAATGGGCAAACAGCGCTTTGCATTTCTCCGGGTCCACCCGACCCGTGAACAGATCAATATCCTGCGCGTCGCTTTCGAGCACATGGATCACCGTCAGCCGGCCCATATGCAGGTTCTTGAGGTCCTCCAGTTCTTCGCGGAACATGATCGTGTTCACGCCCCGGTTGGCATAAACCAAAGTAAACGTGCTTTGCGGTTCACGGGCCAGAACGGTCTTCATGATCGACAGAACCGGCGTCACGCCGGAGCCGCCCGCAAAGCCGAGGTAATTCTTGGCAGCGTCCGGCACGATGGGGGTGTGAAAGCTGCCCATGGGCTCCATGGCCTCAAGGGTCATGCCCGCTGCAAGCTCCTCGTTGGCCCATGTCGAAAATGCGCCGCCGTCGACCTTTTTGATGCCAACCTGCAGCACGCCGTCATCCTTGCCCGCGCAGATCGAATAGGAGCGCCGTATCTCGGTGCCGTCAAACTCCCGGCGGAAGGTCAGGTATTGGCCCTGGATGAAGTCGAAATCCCCGCCGTTCTCGGGCTTCAAAGTCACCACTACCGCGTCGCGGATGGTTTTGGTGACGGAGGTCACGGACAAAGGATGAAAGCGGGCCATCACATATGCTCCCTAGATACATTTGAAATAATCGAAAGGTTCAAGGCAGTCGGTGCAGCGCCATTGCGCCTTGCAGGGAGTCGAGCCGAATTGGCTGATCCGTGTGACTGCTTTGGATTTGCAGCGCGGGCAACATTCCGGCCCCCCCGCCGCGCGGGGTGGCGCGATGCCGTAATCAACCAGCTTCGCGCGCCCTTTTTCAGACAGCCAATCCGTGGTCCAGGGCGGGCTGATCTGGGTCTTAATGCGCAGGTCTTTGACGCCGCGGTCACGTAAAGCCGTCTCGATATCCATCGAGATGACGCCGGTGGCCGGGCAGCCGGAATAGGTGGGCGTGACCGCCACCTCCAGCGTGTTGCCTGCCCAAGCGACGCCGCGCAC
>CAYXIZ010000087.1:0-9910 GCA_964465485.1 uncultured Rhodobacterales bacterium
GCGCGATTTCGCAGGCGGCATCGTGGTGCATGAAACCGCAGGGCTCGCAGCACTTGTCCTCGCCATTTTCCTTGGGGCGCGCAAAGACGCCAGCAAGCCGCCGCATAATCCCGGCATGGTGATGATTGGTGCTGCCATGCTCTGGGTCGGCTGGTTCGGCTTCAATGGCGGCTCGCAACTGGCCGCAGATGGTGGTGCTGCCATGGCGCTGACCGTCACCCATATCTCTGCCGCCACGGCGTCGCTGACTTGGGCGCTGTGGGAGAAGCTGAAATTCGGCAAAGCCTCCCTCGTGGGTCTGGTCACCGGCACCATCGCAGGCCTCGCCTCGATCACGCCTGCCTCCGGTTTCGTGGGCCCTGTCGAGGCGCTGGTCATCGGCGCTGTCGCAGGCGTGCTGTGCCAGGAGGCCGTCAACGTCATCCGCAACATGTTCAAGATCGACGACACGCTGGACGTCTTCGCGGTTCACGGCGTGGGCGGCATTTTCGGCACGCTTATGATTGCGCTCTTTGGCCAAGGCGCTTGGGTGGCCCAGCTGGGCGGCCTCGCCGTGGTAGGGGTTTACACCATTGTCGTGACGGTGGTTCTCGTCAAACTGGTCGGGCTGGTCACGCCGCTCCGCGTCGATGCGGAAGCGGAGACAACGGGGCTCGATCTTACCCAGCACGGCGAACGCGCCTACGACATCACGTCCTAGCGCCTCAAAAGAACTCTCCCTGAAACTGGGCGTCCACCATTGGTGGGCGCTCTTTTTGCTGTATAGACTGGGTAGCAGACCTCTTTCAGAAAGCCCGCCCGTGAAACGCGCTGCACTATGACAAAGGACTATTCTGCCTTCCTGCCCGGCGGCCCTACGCCCAAGCCGGACCGATCAACCATTGACGCTTTGGGCTGGCAGGCGTTTTTCTCCGCCCAGCTCAGTGTCGAAGAGCTGACCGACACGCCCCCGATCCGCGTCACCCAAGTGCACCGCAACACGCTGCGGATCATGGGCAACGGGATTGACGACACCATCCCGCATGCGTTTGAGGCCACTGTCGGCGACTGGCTGCTGTTTGACGCCAAGAGCTATAAACCCACCCGCCTGCTGGAGCGCAAAAGCCTGATCAAGCGCCGCGCGCCGGGGCATGACCGCTCCATCCAGCTGATCGCCGCCAATATCGAGACCGCCTTCATCACCACCTCCTGCAATGCCGATTTCAACATCGCCCGGCTGGAGCGCTATATTGCCTTGGCGTTCGAGGCCGAGATCGACCCGGTCATTTTGCTGACCAAATCCGATATGAGCGACGACGCTGAAGGCTTTGTGACCCAAGCCCAAGCCATCTCCCCCGATATTCCGGTCATTGCATTGGATGCCCGCAACAGTGACCCGCGCGACAAACTCGCGCCGTGGTGCAAACCGGGCCGCACCGTCGCCTTCCTTGGCTCGTCGGGCGTCGGCAAATCCACATTAACCAATGCGCTCTCAGGCTCCGACGATATCGCCACGGCTGGCATCCGCGAAGACGACGCGCGCGGACGTCACACCACCACCAGCCGGCAATTGCATATCATCAAAGACGGCTGCGTCGTCCTCGACACGCCCGGCATGCGGGAGCTGCAACTGACCGATGCCACCTCAGGCATTGAGGAAGTGTTCGCCGACCTTCATGACCTCTCCACCCAATGCAAGTTCAACGATTGCAAACATGACACCGAACCGGGCTGCGCCGTCACCGCCGCTTTGGAGCGCGGCGAGATTGACGCCCCTCGCATGGCCCGCTGGCGCAAGCTGATGGCAGAAGAGGAGTTCAACTCCGCCTCCCTCGCCCAGCGCAAGAGCAAAAACAAAGTGCTCGGGAAAACGATCAAGCAGATCAAGAAGACCAAGCCGCGCACATGAGACCCGACACATGAAGCTGAGAAAACTCCATGGCAGTTTTGGCATCTGCCAATTGCCGCCCGACGCGAAGACGCCTCGCTGGGCCGACGGGCCGGGTTTCACCGCGCAGATCCGCACCGATGACGAGCTGACCATTCTGTGCCGCGCCGAGCGTATTCCCGAGGGTCAGACATCGGATCTCGGTTGGGCCTGTTTTCGCAGTATCGGTCCGTTTGCATTTGACGAGGCCGGGATCGTGGCCTCTCTTATCTCTCCCATTTCTGCCGCCGGGATCGGGGTCTTTGTGGTCTGCACTTTTGACGGCGAACACATCCTTGTGCCCGACGCCGCCTTTGATCAGGTGGCCGAAATTCTCACACATAACGGCCATCAGTTTCTGAGCTCATGACCCTATACTCGCGCAGAAAACTGAAAAAACTCTGAACGGCCAGAGACAGCCCGAAAACCGCTCATAACCTTTCGAATTGGTTAAGAAATTTTGTACAAAAGTTTGGGACATTTTGGGTTTTGGCCCGAAATATTTTGCCCCATTTTGTACCAAAACCCCTCCGCACCCTTGACGGCACCCGCGCAATGCCCATTTATGTAAATGTGAATAACATTAACTTAAACAGCAGGAGCAACTTGATGACCACCCTCACCCACAGGTCCCCCTCTTGGCTCGCGCGCGCCGAACTCTGGCTCGACAATCGCGGCAAAGGCGCCTGGATCGCAGCCATGGTTCTGGGCTTTATCTTCTTCTGGCCCATCGGCCTCGCCCTTCTCGCCTATATGATATGGAGCAAACGCATGTTCAGCAGCTGTGCCACCCGTCGCAACACCCGTTCCCCTGCCCGCGCCGCCGGGTTCAAATCCTCCGGCAACACGGCTTTTGACACCTATAAGGCCGACATGCTGAACCGGCTGCAAGACGAGCAGCACGCGTTTGAAAGCTTCCTGGAACGCCTGCGTGAAGCCAAGGACAAATCCGAGTTCGACGCCTTCATGGAGGAGCGCGCCGAGGCTGCAAAACCCCCTAAAGACAGTGACAAGAAAGACGCGTAAGCCACTGCTTTTGAATTACAAATGACGCGCGCCACGCTTTGGCGCGCCTCGCAAAACCACAGCTCCCCCTTCACATTTGAGGCCCGCACCCCCATGTCCTTCACCATGACACAGACGCAGCTTCCCGATCCCGTAACCCAGTCCGAGTTCTACGCAGGCATCCCCGCCAAACGGCTTTTGGCATGGATTGTCGATGTCTGCCTGATCGGCGTCATGACCGCGATCGTGGCGACCCTGCCGCTCTTTATTGGCTGGTTCTTCTTCCCGCTGATTTTTCTGGTGCTCAGCTTCATTTACCGGGTCTCGACCATCACCTCCGGGTCTGCCACCTGGGGCATGCGGCTCTTCAACATCGAGCTGCGCAACCGCGAGGGGCAGCCCCTTGATGGCACAGAGGCCGTTTTGCACACGCTGGGCTACATGGTCGCCGCCGCTTTCTTCCTGCCGCAACTGGCCTCGCTGGCGATGATCGCGGTCTCGCCCAAATGCCAGGCGCTGCACGACCACCTGTGTGGCACCGCCGCCATCAACAAACCACAGCGTTACTAAACCCTTGAATTGAGGCGCTAAAAAGGGTTTGTCCGCCTGACCGTGCGTTGCTAGGCTCGGCTCAACTTTAGGACATTTCCAACGCTATGCGCCA
Organism: uncultured Rhodobacterales bacterium; assembly: GCA_964465485.1. Classification (GTDB taxonomy): domain Bacteria; phylum Pseudomonadota; class Alphaproteobacteria; order Rhodobacterales; family Rhodobacteraceae; genus Litoreibacter. Next base: position 3,576 of record CAYXIZ010000087.1, read on the forward strand.
CACGCTTCCGATTGCCCCGCAGTTCTACGTGACTGCGCCCCAATCCTGTCCCTACCTTGAGGGTCGACGGGAGCGGAAACTGTTCACAGCGTTGCAAGGCGAGCATGCCACGACTTTGAACAATGCCCTTTCGAAACAAGGGTTTCGTCGGTCGCAAAATGTGCTCTATCGTCCATCTTGCCCTGAATGCTCGGCCTGTTTGTCGGCCCGGATCCGGGTCGCGGATTTCGAGTTCTCCAAATCCCAGCGACGGATCCTGAAGCGCAACACGCATCTCGACCGCGTCGCCACCAGCCCTTGGGCCACCGAAGAGCAGTTCAATCTGTTCCGCCGCTACCTCGAATCGCGCCACGCCGATGGCGGCATGGCCGATATGGACATTTTCGAGTTCGCCGCCATGGTCGAGGAGACCCCGGTCAAAAGCCGCGTGGTGGAATATTGGGACCGGACGTCCGCGCTCGATGAGGACCTGATCGCGACCTGTCTGACGGATGTGCTCGATGACGGGTTGTCGATGGTCTATTCCTTCTACAACCCTGATATGTCACGCAATTCCTTGGGGACCTATATTGTGCTCGACCATGTGCGCATCGCTCAGGAGGCGGGGCTGCCTTACGTCTATCTGGGCTACTGGGTCCCCGGCTCGCCCAAGATGGGCTACAAGGCCGGGTTCTCTGCGCTGGAAGTTTTCCGGGGCGGCGAGTGGCATGACATTCAGGATGGCCACGACTATGCCGCCGAGACGCATCCGCTGGCCGTGGACCCGATCGCCGAACAGGTGGCGCGGATCACCTTGCCGGACACGCGCGCGCCAAAAGACTAACCCCCTCTTCTTGCAGAGCCATAAAAAACGGCGCCCGGTGAGGCGCCGCTTTTTATGTGGTGTCACCGATTGGCCAGGATCAATTGCTCAGCAGGTTCGGGATGATCGTGACCACGCCCGGAAAGAGTGCCAGCAGAAGTAGCCCGAAGACCTGGATCAGCACGAAGGGGATGATGCCGCGGTAGATATGGCCCGTGGTGACCTCCTTCGGGGCCACGCCGCGCAGGTAGAAGAGCGCGAAGCCAAAGGGCGGCGTGAGGAAGGAGGTTTGCAGGTTCACCGCAATCATGATCGTCACCCATTTCGGGTCCATCGTGCCGCCGTAAATTACGGGCCCGACAATGGGGATCACGATGTAGATGATCTCCAGAAAGTCGAGCACGAAGCCCAGTATGAAGAGCACCAGCATCACGATGATGAAGACCTGAAACTCGCTGTCAAAGCTGCGCAGGAACTGCTGGATATAGTGCTCACCGCCGAAGGAGATGACCACGAGGTTCAGCAATTGCGAGCCGATCAGGATGGTGAATACCATCGAGGTGACTTTTGCTGTCTCCCGCACCACCGGGCTGAGAACGCCGTTGGAGAACAAGATCCAGCAGCCAAAGAGGATGCCGAAGATGGCAAAGAGATAGGCAGCTTTGGCGACGATGAAGGCGATGAGGTTCTCGAAGGTCACGACCTCGATATTCACGCGCAGGTCGAAATTGACGCCGACAAGGATCATGACCACCACGGCGAAGGTCGCCATCAGGATGATCTTGCCAGATTGCCCGGTGTCTTGCAGCTTGCGGTAGGCGGCCAAGAGGATCGCGCCCCCTGCCCCGAGTGCGGCTGCGGGCGTCGGGTTGGTGATCCCGCCAAGGATCGAGCCCAGCACCGCGACGATCAGAACCAGCGGCGGGAAGACGACCTTGAGCAGCTCGTTCTTGCCCAGCGACACTGCCGCGTGTTTGACCCCGTAGCCGATCATCATCAGCGGCAGGATCAACAGCATCACCGTGTTGCCCGGCGTCGTCACCGGGGTGATCAACAAGATGTCGATCAAGATCGCCAGCAAGATACCCAGCGTGCCCACGATCAGCGGACGGCGATCCGCGGAGGGCGACACGCCGCGTGCAATTGCGAAGATCAGCGCCATCAGAAGGAGGCCAATGGCGATGCCTGTGCCCACGGGTGCCGCGTTCTCGATCTTGTCCATGACGGCTTGGGTCAGTTCTTCTTCCGTCAGCTTGACCGAGGCCGCGATGCCGCCTGCGTCGTCGATGGCGGCTTGCTCGGCCAGAGCGGTTTCCCACGCCTCGATGCCGTGCAGATCAATCATCGCCTCTTGGCAGCTTTCGCTGACATTGGTGCGCAGCGACGCGGTTTGCCCGGCGTCAGAGAAGCTGTCCACATTGACGTTCTGGCTGCCAAAGATGCCGACATTGAGCAACAGGATGAACCCGACGATCAGACCGACTGGGGCAAAGAGGAACCATGTCAGGGCTTCGTTCCTGGTGATCGGCTCGCTGTTTGACGAGCCCAGCTCGACCGCAGGGGCCTTGGAGGGGTTAAACAGCGCGTAGCCAAATGCGTAGAGCGCGTAGAGCACGGCCAGCAGAATGCCCGGCAGAAGGGCCGCCTGAAACAGCGTGCCCACGGAGACAACGGCAGGCTCGCCCAGATAGGTCAGCGCATCCGAACAGCCGACCTCTTGGGCACGGGATTCCTGTGCGGCAGAGTAGAGATCGCCCGCCAGTGTGCCCAAGAGCACGATGACAATGGAGGGCGGGATGATTTGTCCCAACGTGCCCGAGGCCGCTATGACGCCGGTGGCCAGTTCAGGCGAATAATTGTTGCGCAGCATGGTGGGCAGCGACAGCAGGCCCATGGTCACAACCGTGGCCCCTACGATCCCGGTTGAGGCCGCGAGGAACGCGCCCACAACAACCACGGAAACGGCCAAACCGCCGGGCAATGGGCCAAAGACGCGCGCCATGGTGGTCAGCAGGTCATTGGCGATTTTGGAGCGCTCCAGCGTGATGCCCATGAGAACGAACATCAGCACGGCCAGCAGGGTTTCGATGGAGGCGCCGGCCAGCACCCGCTCGTTCATGCGGTTCACGATGAAGGAGACGTTGCGGTCCAGCGCGGTCTCCCAGCCTTGCAGGAAGACGGGTTGGTCTATGCGCGGCAGCTCGGGATACCTGAAAACGGATATCGTCTCCTGTTTGACCCCTTCGGCCAAAACGGCCGCGTATTCGGCGGTGTTTGGGTCAATCGCCTGATGGATCAACAGCCCCGCGCTGTCGAGCGCCGCAATGATCCCGAAGGAGATCACCGCAGAGCCACCGATGGCGAAGGCCACGGGAAAGCCTGACAGGATACCTGCGAAAAGGCACAGGAACACAATGATCAGGCCAACTTCTACGCCATCTAATCCAAAAATCATCTGTCCCGCCCCTTAATGGATTTCTGCAGCAGCTTCGGCGATGTCGTCGCCGAGCTTGTCTTTGTCGAGATATTTGCCTTCGGCCTCTGGGCCGCCCTTCCACTCCAGAAAGGAGCGGTAGAAGAAGGCGATGGATTGCAGGAACACCATGCCTGCGAAGATCACCAGGAGAACCTTGAACAGGAAATAGGCGTTGAACCCGTTGGGCGAGAAGCTGATCGTCTCGACATTCCAGCGCACGGCGCGGGCCTTGGTCAGCAAGCGGTCCAGCGTGTCGGAGGCGGAGGGTTTGGGCGTCACCAGATGACGCCACAGGAAGTACCAGCCATACATCCATGTCAGGATGGCGGCGGGCATCATGAAGATCACCGCGCCGATCATGTCCATCATGCGCTTGGTGCGGTAGCTCACCGCGGAATAGATCAGGTCGACGCGCACATGGCCACCCTGCACGAATGTATAGGTGCAGCACAGGCAGACCACGAGCGCGTTGTAGAATTTCAGTTCCTCGGCCCACCAGCTGATATCCTTGCTGAAGGACATACCGAAGCCCATGGAGATCTCGGCCCGCGCGAAGATGCGTTGAATGAAAATGATGATGATCTGTTGCAGCACCATCAGCAGCCCGGCCCACGCGAAGAAGCGGCCGATGCTGTTCGCAAAGCCTTCAAGGATTTGCACGACACCCCACATCACGCGGTTCTTGAACAGCCCGATGGCCGTCAGCACCAGCAAAAGTGTCAGGATGACAAAGAAGAACTCGACCGAGCCGCCGTAATAGATGAAGCGCATGAGCGCCTCTTTCTGCTCGGTTTCCGGAATGGATTGGTTGATATGCGGGACCCAGGACAGCCAGAGGTCCGGGTTGAAGACGGCATAGAAAAAGTTCTTAAACGCAAGCGCGATGTTGGAAAAGAACCAGACAAAGGCGTCCAGCATGGTCGTACCCCCCGATATCGGGCCTGCGCGGTTCTATGGCGCACTGCCCCTCCCGATTTTCGCGACAGCCTCGCCGCGAAGGCCGAGGCCGCATCCCTGCGGCCCCGACATGTTCATATGCTCAGAGGCGATTAGCCCGTGATGCGGTCACGCTGGCTGCGATATGCGCCTTCGGATTGTACAATCCAGCCGGAGGACGCGGCCTGAGAGGCCTCGTAGCTTGCGCGGATACGGTCATAGAGATCGTCGCCCGCATACTGGTCCTTGACCTCGAGCGCTGCGGCGCCCATGGCGTCCCAAACGCTGTCAGGGAATTCCAGAACCTTAACGCCACCCGACTGCAGACGCTGCAGCGCCGCACCGTTGTTGTTGAGGAACTGAGCAAGGCTCCACTGGTGGGTGTTGCCCGATGCCACTTCGATGATCTTCTGCTGAGCTGGTGTCAGCTCATTGAAGACGTCGAGGTTTGTGGCCAAAGACAGGGCTGCGCCCGGCTCGTGCATACCAGCCGTGTAGTAGAACTTGGTGATTTCCTGGAAACCAGCCTTCTCGTCCGCCCATGGGCCGATCCACTCGGTGCCGTCGATGGCACCAGAGGCCAGCGCTTGGTACACTTCGGCACCTGGCAGGTTCTGCACGGATGCGCCCAGCTTGCCGAGCACCTCGCCGCCCAGACCAGGCATGCGGAATTTCAGACCGTTGAAGTCTTCCGGACCGGTGATTTCCTTGCGGAACCAACCACCAGCTTGCGCACCGGTGTTGCCGGCGAGGAAGGATTTCAGGCCGAAGATTTCGCCCAGCTCGTCATGGAATGCGTTACCGCCGCCATGCTCGTACCAGTTGACGATTTCCTGAGCGGTCATGCCGAACGGCACGGAGGTGAAATAGGCGTAGCCCGGGTGCTGACCCACAAAGTAATAGTCAGCGGCGTGGTACATGTCGGCCTGACCAGCGGTCACGGCGTCAAACACTTCAAACGCGCCAACCAGCTCGCCTGCGGCTTTGACTTCAACGGTCAGCGTGCCGTCGGACATGGTGTTGATGTCGTCTGCAACTTTCTGAGCCGCGTCAAAAACGCCAGCGAGGCCACGGCCCCAAGTTGTTACCATCGTCAGCGTGCGGTGACCCGCAGCATAGGCCGGTGCGGCCAGTGTCGAGGCAGCTGCGGCTGTACCGCCCACTGCAGAAGTTCTTAGAAAAGAACGACGATCCATAGGTGTCTCCTCCCAAATTATCATCTCTCAGAACGGCCACTCTTGAATGCGCGCACTGTGAGATGGATCGTTTCTAGTGGCGCGACCTTATAGCCGGTCCGTTTTGGATGCTATACCCATTGGCGGGTAGATCCCCGTTGCAGAGGTAAAAATTGCGTTTATGCCCGCCCCTGCCGCCACTCTTCACGCCCGCGCCCCTACCCGATTGCGGTGATTGACGCCCTGCAGGGCTTGGCGCAAAGTCGCCCTCGCCCATGCGCCAGTTGCTACATATGATCCGAACGCGCTTGACGCTGAATTACGGCCAGAAGGTTTTTCTTCTGGCAACGGTCCCGCTGGTCTTGGCCGTTGCCGCGATTTCGCTGGTCGTGGCAAACCAGTCACGGCAGCTGGCGGAGACCGAAATTCGCGAGCTGGAAACCCAGCTGATCGAGGCCAAGAAGGCGGAGCTGAAGAATTACCTTAGCCTCGCGCGCACCGCGATCGGGGCGATCTATGGCAACGCCCTGCCCGATGACGAGGCCGCCAAACTGGAGGTGACGCAGATCCTGTCGGCGATGATCTACGGTCAGGACGGCTATTTCTTCGTGTTTGACTATGAGGGCAACAACCTTGTCAGCCCGCGCCAAACCGGACTGATCGGCAAGAACTGGACGGGTCTGGAGGACCGCAACGGCGTGTCGATCACCGACAAGATCATCGAGACGGCGCGCGCCGGGGGTTATCACACATTTGACTGGACCAAGCCCTCCACCGGGGAGACGGCGCGGATGGTCACCTACCAGATTGGCCTGCAAGACTGGAAATGGGCGCTGGGGACGGGCATTTTCATCGACGACGTCGTGGCCACCGTCGCTGCCGCCCGCGCCACCACGGAGGCGCGTATCCGGCAGACCTTTCAGCAGATCGCCATTATCACCATTGC
>CAYXIZ010000088.1:0-9876 GCA_964465485.1 uncultured Rhodobacterales bacterium
TCATGAAAAAACTCACATATCTCTTGCCGGTCCTGCTGATGGCCTGCGGCGGCACTCCTCAGGACGGCGTCACTGTCGAAGGCCCCGTTGTGGATGGCCCGGTTGTCGAAAACACCTCCGGGCTTGAGGAGCGTTTTCCAGACACATGTATGTTGACCAACTTTGCCGGATCTGAGGGTCAGGATGTCTCCGCGATCTTTATCCCGGAGGGAGTGATCACACGTGTCATCCGCCCTGGCGAAATCGTGTCGCAAGTCTATGTGGCCGAACGGGTCAATTTCTACGTGGATGCAAACGGAATCGTCACACGGGTCATCTGCGGCTAGGCCGCCCGCTCAGTTCTTGTTGATGCGGTAACTCTCGTGGCACGCGCTGCAGGTCTGCCCGACGGCACGGAACGCGGCCCCGAACTCCGCCTCAGTTGTGATCAGCCCAAGCTGCTCTGCCGCCTCGCGCATCTCATCTGCGCTTTTGGAGAACCCCTCCCAATCGTCCCAAATCTCTGGCTTCGCCTCGGATTTGGGGTCGGTCGCAGGGGCCTCGAACAGGCGCACAGTCTCCAACGCATGCTCCTCAAGGGAAGCCGCGCGCGCCTGCACACTCTCCGCGTCAAAGGCGGTTGTCCCTTTGGCCATCTCGCCCAGAACCTTCATGTCATTCGCCACAAGGCTCATCAGCTGCATCCGCGCCATAACGGCAGGGTCCTTCACCCCGCTATGCGACAGGGCGGCAGGCGCGGCGAAAATCGCGAGAAACAGGGCAGGGAGGATAAATTTTTTCATATGCAAGCCTTGTGTTGGCGCGGGGCCGCGGTCAACAGATAGTTTCAAAACGCATCCCATCCCCTGTTGGACGGGCCCACGCAGCGCGATAGAGTTTCCCGGTGGCCAAAGCAGCAAAAAAGAAACCCAAACCGCGAAGATCCCTGTTCTGGTGGATCGGCGCCGCGCCCTATCTCGCGCTGAAATGGCTTTGGCGCGGCCTGCTTGCGGTGCTTGCTGTGTCGGTACTGTGGATCGCGCTTTACGCCGTGATCAACCCGCCAACCACGATCTACATGCTGCAGGAAAGCAAACGGCTGGACGGCATCAACCGTGAATGGCGCAATTTCGAGGATATCTCCCCCCACATGCCCCGCGCCATTGTGGCGGCGGAGGACGCGAATTTTTGCACCCATTGGGGGTTCGACATGGACGCCATCCGGGACGCGCTGGAAGCGGGCGGCAAACGCGGCGCGTCCACCCTGTCGCAGCAAACCGTGAAGAACGTGTTCCTCTGGCATGGCCGGAACTACATGCGCAAAGCAATGGAGGCGGGCCTGACCCCAATCATGGAGGCCATCTGGTCTAAGCGCCGCATCCTTGAGGTCTACATGAATGTGGTGGAGTTCGACGAAGGCGTCTTCGGCGTGGCCGCCGCCGCCCCGTGGTATTTCGGTGTCGACGCCAAGGATCTGACCGCCAGACAGGCAGCGGCGCTGGCGGCGGTGTTGCCGAACCCCAAGGCGCGCTCTGCAAAACGGCCCACACCTTTCCTGCAAAGACGGGCGCGGCAGATCACAAGCGGAGCCGAGACAATCCGCCAAGACGGGCGCAGCGCCTGTTTCGAAGGTTGAAAAACCTAAGCAACATTGCGATGACGGGGACATCTATTGCCAGCCGCTGGATTGATCCATGAACCGATTGTACCACGTCCCCCTGTCTCCGTTCTGTCGCAAGGTGCGGCTGGTCCTCGCTGAAAAGAAGGTCGAGGTCGAGCTGATCGAGGAGAAATACTGGGAGCAATCCGCCGAGTTCATGCGCCGCAACCCGGCAGGCAAGGTCCCGGTCCTGAAGATCGACAGCCAGACCCTCAGCGACAGCCAGGCAATCTGCGAATATCTCGAGGAGGTTCTGCCCGACCCTCCACTCCTGCCGCAAAAACCCGAGGACCGCGCCGAGGTGCGTCGTCTGGTCTTCTGGTTCGATGACAAGTTCCACAACGAGGTGACGTCAAAGCTGCTTTATGAGCGGGTCAACAAGAAGATCATGGGGCAGGGCTATCCCGAAAGCCGCAACGTCAAGCTGGGCGCGCAAAAAGTGAAGTACCATATCGACTATATGGGCTGGCTGCTGGATCAGCGCCGCTGGCTGGCGGGCGATCACATGACGCTGGCGGATTTCACGGCCGCCGCGCATTTCTCTTGCCTCGACTACATCCGCGACATTGACTGGAACCGGAACGAAAACGTCAAAGATTGGTACGCCAAGATCAAATCGCGCCCGGCATTTCGGTCCTTGCTGGCCGATCAGGTCTCAGGGTTTCCGCAGCCTGAGCATTACTCGGACCTCGATTTTTGAGCCTGAAAGCCCGGTTGCGCGCGCAGGCCCTGTCCGAAGGATTCTCCGAGATGGGCGTCTGCCGCCCCGATGCCATCCCTGACGCCATGCCAAGGTTGGAGCATTTTTTGGACCAAGGCCACCACGGCCAAATGGCATGGATGCTCGACCGCAAAGCTTGGCGCGGTGACCCCACAGCCCTCTGGCCCGCCGCAAAATCGGTCATCATGCTGGCCGAGGCCTACACCCCGGACCACGACCCGATGGACAATCTCGCCCATACGGAAGCGGCCAATATTTCCGTCTACGCCCGCAACCGCGACTACCATGATCTGGTCAAGAAGCGGCTCAAACGCGTCGGGCGTTGGCTGATCGACCAAGCGCCTGAGACGGAGATCAAGGTGTTCGTCGACACCGCGCCGGTCATGGAAAAACCCCTCGCCGCCGCCGCCGGGCTCGGATGGCAGGGCAAGCACACCAACCTGCTGTCCCGCGCGCTCGGCAACTGGTTTTTCCTCGGCGCGATCTTCACGACGGCCGACCTTGAACCTGACGCCCCCGCCGTTGAAAACTGCGGCTCCTGCACCTCCTGTTTGGACGTGTGCCCGACAGGCGCGTTCGCGGCCCCGTTCCAATTGGACGCCCGCAAATGCATCTCTTACCTCACGATCGAGCATCACGGCCCCGTGGACACTGGCCTGCGCGAACTGATGGGCAACCGCATATATGGCTGCGACGATTGCCTCGCCATCTGCCCGTGGAACAAGTTTGCCAAATCTGCGACAGAACTGCGCTACGCCGCGCGCGATGATCTGAACCTGCCCGATCTGGCGCAGATGGCCACACTGGATGACGCAGGCTTTCGCGCGCGGTTCAGCGGCTCGCCGATCAAGCGCATCGGGCGCAACCGCTTTGTGCGCAACGTGCTCTATGCCATCGGAAATTCCGGCGCCGCGCGGCTGAAGCCTGTGGCGCAATCCTTGACCCAAGACCCTGACGCGACGGTCGCAGACGCCGCGCAATGGGCCGCAACGAGGTTGCCATGACGAAACATTTGCTCAGCTTTGGCCATGGGTATTCCGCCCAAGCGCTCGCCGAACTTTTGCCGCCAAAGACATGGCACATCACCGCCACTACCCGCAGCGCGGAGAAAGCGCAGGCGCTGGCGGCCCCCGGTATAACACCCGTGATCTGGCCTGGCTCCGACCTTGGCCCCGCGCTTGCATCCGCAACGCATTTGCTGATCTCTGCCGCCCCCGGCCCGGATGGCGACCCGGTTCTGGCCACACTAGAGGATCAGATTGCAGAGCAAAGCGCGCATCTGGAATGGGTCGGCTACCTGTCGACAACTGGCGTCTATGGCGATCATGGTGGGGAATGGGTGGATGAAACCACGCCCCTCTCTCCCAGCACCAAACGGGGGGAGGCGCGGGTCCGTGCGGAGGCCGCGTGGCAACGCCTCGCCACACGCGCGAGGTTGCCGCTGCATATCTTCCGGCTGGCTGGCATCTATGGTCCCGGTCGTGGCCCGTTCAGCAAAGTCCGCAACGGCACGGCGCGGCGGATCATCAAGAAGAACCAGCTGTTCAGCCGCATCCACGTGGCTGACATCGCGCAGGTGCTGGAGGCCTCCATCCGCCAGCCGCGCCCCGGCGCGATCTATAACCTATGCGACAATGATCCCGCGCCACCCGAGGACGTCATCGCCTATGCGGCGGAACTTCTGGGTCTGCCCATCCCCCCGGCTGTCCCCTTTGAGGAGGCCGACATGACCCCAATGGCGCGCAGCTTTTACGCCGAATCCAAGAAGGTCAGAAACACGCTCATTACATCCGAGCTGGGGGTGGAGCTGCTCTATGCTGACTATCGCACCGGGTTGCAGGCGCTCTTGGCTGCGGAAGACTAGTCACAATCTGATGATCTTCGCATTGGGGGCAAATCAGAGATTCACCTGTTGATAAGTTTGCGCTAGCTTGGCCGCAAAAAAGAGGCAGTTCGCACCATGAGATCACTGACACGACGCGGGTTGCTGCTCGGCTCTTTTTTTGCGCTGTCTGGCTGCGCGTCGAAATTCGTCACCTATAACGGCCCGGAGGTCACGCGGCTGATCGTCCTGAAAGAAAAGCGGGTGATGTATGCGCTGCATGGCACAAAGGTGCTGGAACGCTACGACGTGGAACTGGGATTCGGTTCGCGGATCGACAAGCAGGTCGAGGGCGATGGCGGCACCCCGGTAGGTCGCTACTTTATTGATCGCCGCAACCCGAACAGCTCGTTCTATTTGTCCCTCGGGATTTCCTACCCCAATGCCCGCGACATCGCGCGCGCCAACGCGTTGGGAAAGTCACCGGGCGGCGACATTTTCATTCATGGTCAGCCCAATATTGGCGGGAAGCGTGGCCCCGACTGGACCGCTGGCTGCATCGCCGTCACCAACAAAGAGATGCGGCAGCTCTATGCGATGGTGAAAACCGGAACTGTGATCGACATCTACCCGTAAGGCTATTGCCTTAGGTCAGGTGCCAGTGATCATCGTCCACCAGATCTTGCCGTTGCGCTCTTGAAACCAGGACAGGCCAAGGTTGCGGGCACGTGGTGACATGATGGTCTCGCGGGTCTCTGGCATATCCATCCAAGCGGCGAGGGTCGCCGTCTCATCTTCATAGGTTTCGGAGATATTCTCGCCGACAAGTTGACCCGTATACCCGCTGCGTGCGACCCGGTCCAACGGCGACGAGCCGTCGGATCCAAAGTGCCACGGGCGGTTCTGCACCGACATGTCCCGCGCATGGGTCGCCGCGGCTGCATTCAGGTTGCTGTTCAGCTCCAGCGGTTGCTGGCCCGCGCTGGCGCGCAACGCATTGACCGAATCGAGTACCCGGAACTGGATTTTCGCCGTGTCAGACGCCTTGATCCGGTAGACCTGCGGCAAAGGTAGCCCATCAGGACCAATGCTTGGCGGCGTGGGCGCACATGCTGCCAAAGCAAACATGGAAACGAGGGCGAAGAGCAGGTGTTTTGTCATGATAAGGCCATCCCAGAAGGTGCCTCTTTTCCTTATCTTGATCGGTCATCGGGCGCAAATGCGATACCGACCCCTGCGCGGTTGAGTTCCGACTGAGGCCAAAACGCAATAGCTGCAGGCGGGGGCATACGGGCGAAAGGCGGCACATTTCCTGAGTGCCGCGTGGCGATGCCAAAGTGTTGCCATTTTGACGATTCAGCGGAGTCCGGAGGCCGATTCTGGCCGCGGAACGTTGTTTACAAGGTAATTTGATGATTATAGCATCGTACGAGATACAATCTTGGGTGTCTGTGTATGGGTCGGATTGTCTGGACCCAGCAGACGTATCTTTGAGGAAAATGGTAATGAAAAAGTTCGCACTCGCAACAGCATTCACACTGGCCGCTTCGACCGCATTCGCAGGCAACCTGTCTGATCCAATCATCGAAGAGCAAGTGATCGTGGAAGAAACAACGTCCTCCGCGGGCGGCATTCTGGTTCCACTGATGTTCATCGTATTTGCAGCTGCGGTCTCCTCCTAAGAGACGCGCTTCGAACACCGGCAATACGGAAAGGCGGTAACTTTGGTTGCCGCCTTTTTGCTTTTCAGGTTGCTGAACTGGGTCAGCCCTGCGGCAGACCGGCCTCTGCTTCGATCTGCTTGCGAGACTTCCGCTCCCGCTCTGTCGCGGATTTCAATTGCCCGCAGGCGGCCATAATGTCTTCCCCCCGCGGAGTACGAATGGGCGACGCATAACCCGCCTTGTAGACGATTTCGGAAAAGGCCTTGATCCGTTTCCAGTCAGAGCGCTGATACGGCGCGCCGGGCCATTCGTTGAACGGGATCAAGTTGATCTTTGCAGGAATACCCTTGATCAGCTTCACCAGCCGCCGCGCGTCCTCGTCGCTGTCATTCACGCCTTTCAGCATCACATATTCAAACGTAATCCGCTCGCTATTGGAGGCCTTTGGATAGGCTTTCAACGCCGCCAGCAATTCTTCGATATTCCAACGCTTGTTGATCGGCACCAGCTTGTCGCGCACCTCGTCCGTCGTCGCATGGAAGGAGACGGCCAGCAGGCACCCGATCTCTTGGGCGGTGCGCGCAATCTCAGGGACAACACCAGAGGTGGACAGGGTGATCCGGCGGCGGCTTAGACAGATCCCTTCCGGGTCCATCGTGATATTCATCGCGTCGCGGACATTCTCAAAATTATAAAGCGGCTCGCCCATGCCCATCAGCACGATATTCGACAAAAGCCGGGCGTCGCCTTGCGTGCTGCGATCCGCTTTCGGCCATTCATCCAGATCGTCTCGCGCCAGCATCACCTGCCCAACGATCTCGCCCGCCGTGAGGTTGCGCACCAGTCTCTGGGTACCGGTGTGGCAAAAGGAGCAGGTCAGCGTGCATCCGACCTGGCTTGAAACACAGAGCGTGCCGCGGCCTTCCTCCGGGATGTAGACCACCTCAACCTCATGGCCGCCCGCGATCCGCACAAGATATTTTCGGGTGCCGTCTTCGCTCAGATGACGGCTCACCACCTCCGGCAGCTCGATGACGAACTGCTCCGACAGCATCTGGCGATAGTCTTTCGACAGGTTGGTCATCTGATCAAAGTCGCGCACGCCCTTCTGGTAGAGCCACTGCCACAGCTGTCCGACACGCATCTTCACTTGTTTCGGCGCGGTGCCTGCCTCCGCCAAGGCGGTGGCCAACTGGTCACGGGTGAGGCCAATCAAATTGACCGGTCCCTCAGACGCTTTGCGCGGCAGGGTCATTACGTCTTGGGTGATCGGCGCGGTGGGGGCGGTCATGGCACATCCAGAAATCTAGGGCTTGCTGGCATATAGGGCCGAATCGTGGCGAAATACACCCTTGGTCACGATTTCCGCGCATGACCCGTTCGTGATCCGCTAATGCAGCGCGACCCCGTCAAATGACTTGGCGGATAACTGCGGCGCCAGAAACCCACACGCCAGCTGCGCCTCTTGCGCAGACAGCACATGCCGGCAGGAGGTTTCCTGATCCCGGTTCACTTCAACATTCATACCATCGGTGAACACCAATTGAGGCTGCTGAAAGCCCAGCTCTATCAGGGTGATTTCGGGCACATCGGTGACGGCGTCAATCCCGGCCAGATGGGTCAGGTCGCCTGCATGAGCCAACACTTCCTTTGTGCCAAACAGAGGGTCAAACATCGCATGACGCAGCGCCACCAATTGTCGTGCCAGAACGTAGCTGGTCCGTGACGGGGTGTTGTCGCGCAGGCAATCCCTGCCAATTCTTATCATAGGGCCATCGCCCATTGAGCGAAGCGAGGCGGTATACATCGCGACATGAGTCAGTTGCTGGTACCCCAGGTCTTTCGTCAGCACCTTGTCACCTAAGCGCAAATCTTCGGCAAACACCGTGCCTTTGGGGGTCAAAACCCCTGTGCCGACGGTAAGGCATCCTGCGATACCGTCCAAATCTGGGAGGCGTTCTGGATGCATAATTGCAGCGCTGCTCATAATGTGACCTGCCTTGTTGGCTCCGGGTTATATCCCGGATGTCTTTATTAATCGTCAAAGGGCATGGCAGCCGCCCCTTGATGATATGTCAGATTTAGCTGCTACACCGTTTCTCGGCATCTTCGAGAGCGGCGGTAAAGCCCAGCAGGGAAAACCTGTCTCTCGTATTGGTGCCACGCGCGGATTGGCCGGACATAACGGCATCCGCGCCGCGCTTCATGGCAGCGATGATCCGGTTGTCATCTTCTGGCGTCGCGGCCCATGCGGTCTCCCCGGTGGTGAAAAGGTCGAACGTGGTGCCGCCTATTTCCAGCCTCACCGTCGTGCCTTCGCCAAACGGGTAGCCGCCTGTGAACGAAACTTCGCCAAGCTTGCCCGCGCTGGGCCAGTAGCTGACGAACATCAGGATGTCGCCACGGTTCACCGCTACGACGCGTCCGTCCTTGGTGTTCACGGTTTCCTTGGGGCTGCTGACCACCCAGCATTGTGTGGGGTCCTGCTCAACAAAAACGCTCCAATCGGTCACGGCGTTGACGCGATTTGTGGATTGTTCTTGAGCAAATGTGCCGCTTGCGGCACAGATCATGGCCGCACCTATGGCCGCGAATTTTGTAATTCTATTCATTCTCTTACAGCTCCGGCTGTGACTGCCTCTGGCCCCGTCCGTGGGCCTTGATCGGCCTCGTATCATTCGGGTAGAGCATTTACGCTCAATACAGAACAGTTTAGCCTAAAACCAACGCTATTTGGAAGACCCATTGGCGGTTTTTCGCCCCCACGGAGATGCACATGACCCAGCCCGTTCCCATGGTCGAGATCTGGCGTGGTTCCATCCTCGAGTCGCAACATATGGGCCATGCCTGCATTTGCGATGCCAAGGGCGACATCATGGAAAGCTGGGGCAACCCGGAGCAGGTGATTCTGCCGCGTTCCTCTTGCAAGATGGTGCAGGCCCTGCCGCTGATCGAAAGTGGTGCCGCGAAGGCCCATGGTCTGACCTCCGAGCATCTGGCCTTGGCCTGCGCCTCTCATAACGGGGCGGCGATACATACGGACCGGGTGAACGATTGGCTCAGCACGCTTGGCCTGTCGGATGATGATTTTCGCTGTGGTCCGCAGGTCCCCGACGATCCTGATGCGCGGAACGCATTGGTGCGCGCAGGCGCGCAGCCGTGCCAATGCCACAACAATTGCTCGGGCAAGCATAGCGGATTTCTGACGCTCAACCGCCATTTGGGCGGTGGCCCTGACTACGAGCAAATCGACCACCCCGTCCAACGCGCCGCCCGCGCGGCATTTGAAGAGATGACCGGCATGACCGCGCCCGGCTACGGGATTGACGGATGCTCCGCGCCAAATTTTGCAACCAGCGTCGCCGGTCTGGCCCGCGCCATGTCCGCCTTCGCGGCAGCACGCGAAACCTCACTTCGGGGCAAGGCCGCCATCCAACTGACGCAAGCCATGATCGCCCATCCTGACCTTGTCGCGGGCCAAGGCCGCGCCTGCACGGAGCTGATGCGCGCCATGGGTGGCAAAGCGGCCGTCAAAACCGGGGCAGAGGCCGTCTTCGTGGCGATCCTTCCAGACCGCGAAATCGGTATTGCGTTAAAAATCGTCGACGGCGGCACCCGCGCAGCGGAGGCCGCGATTGCCGGGCTGTTGGTCAAATACGGGGTTCTCGATCCCAAGGATCCGGTGGCGCAGAAATGGATGCACGGGCCGATCCGAAACCGCCGCGATATCGTCACCGGCGAGATGCGTTTCAGCGGCCAGTTTTTGGGCAATCAGCTGGCGCACTGATCGCGCTTTAACGTGGCGCGGACGGCGTCGATATGCTCTTCCAGCGCCCGTTTCCTGAGAGGTTTGGTCATGTAATGGTCAATCCCGGCCTCACGGATGTGGTCCTCGTCGCCATGCAGCGCATGGGCGGTCATCGCAACGATCTGCACATGCGCGCCGTCCCTCTCAATCTGGCGAATGGCTTGGGCGGCCTCCATCCCGTCCATGCCCGGCATTGAGATATCCATCAAGATCAGGTCAGGG
>CAYXIZ010000089.1:0-9783 GCA_964465485.1 uncultured Rhodobacterales bacterium
CCAGCCCCCAAACCCCCGGCATATTTCTGGCAAAAAGAAGCTGTGTGATGGAGTGGCGGGAGGAGGGGGTTTTGCTTTCTGTTCGGCGGCATGGGGAGCATGCGGCGATTGTGGAAGTGTTTACGGCCGCGCATGGGTTGCATGCGGGGGTTGTGCGGGGGGGCGCGTCGCGGAAAATGGCTCCTGTGTTGCAGCCCGGCGCGCAGTTGGATCTGTCATGGCGGGCGCGGTTGGCAGATCATTTGGGGGCGTTTGGGGTGGAGCCCGTGCGCTCTCGCGCGGCGCAGGTGATGGGGGACCGGCAGGCCTTGGCGGGGCTCAATGCCATTTGCGGCCTGTTGTGTTTTGCCTTGGCCGAGCGCGATCCGCATCCGCGTCTTTATGCGCAAACCCTTGATTTATTTGATAGACTTGGGACGGACCCGGCCTGGCCGCTGGCCTATATGTTTTGGGAAATGGCGCTGTTGGACACGCTGGGCTTTGGCTTGGATCTGGAAAGCTGCGCCGTGACGGGGGTGACGCAGGACCTGAAATATGTCTCGCCGAAATCCGGCCGGGCGGTGTCGGAGCAAGGGGCGGGGGAGTGGGCGGAGCGGTTGTTGCCTTTGCCTGCGGCCTTGCGGGGGTTGATTGGCAGCAACGCGTTGGATGAGGTGCCTACGGGGTTGAAAACAACCGGGTATTTTCTGGAAAACTGGATGGCGCCGGCCTTGGGAAATGCGCCTTTGCCCGCGGCGCGGCAGCGGTTGCTGGACGTGCTTTGAGGGGTTTTGGGACAAAATGGGGCAAAATATTTGCGCCCATTCCCCAAAATGTCCCAAAATTTTCGGGGCCTTAAGCCACCCGGTTTGGCGTGTCGGGGATGATGTCGTGGCGGATGACGTGTTCGAGGTCTTCGCCTTCGACATCGACCAGAATGCTGAGCATCGACTCGAGCGTGAAATAGGCGCGCAGCACGCGGAAGATCAGGTATTCGGGCAGGGCCGCGATGCCTTTGGGCACTCCGTTCAGCAGGGAGGCGGCGACGGCCATGATTGCGGGCGCGCCGGTGGTGACCGCGATGATGGATTGCCACAGGATCGGGCTGTCGGGGGTGAAGCGCAGGCCCCATTCGAGGCCTCCATAGATGATCAGGGGCACCAGCATGGCGCGGCGGGCGGAGTTGATGAGCATATAGGGCAGGATCACCTTGCCGCGCAGGGTCTTGTTGGGGCCGTAGATCAGGTCCCGGCAGCGCGACGAGATGTGGTAGATGGAGCGAAACCAGCGCATGCGTTGTTCGCGCATATGGCTGTAAGACGACGGCACCTCGGAGATGTAGCGGATTTTCGGGTCGACGACGGACTGAAAGCCCAGCTCGCCGATGCGCAGGGAGATGTCGGTGTCCTCGCCGTTCATGCCTTCGACAAAGCCGCCGAGATAGCGCGGGTGATGGGTGCGGTAGACGACGAACATGCCGGGGATACCGACCACGCCGTTCACCGCGCCCATGGCCACGGAATAAAAGCCGTGTTTGACGAGCACTTCGAGCAGGCGGGCGCGGTCGAACAGAGCGCCTCCGGGGGGGACGGGGACGCCGCCTACGACGCCGACCTGGGGGTCGGTGAAATAGGGCATGGCGCGGGTGAAGTTGTCCTCGCCGACCAGAGTGTCGGCATCGACGCGGACGAGAAATTTGGTCTCGCAGGCCTCAAGACCTGCATTCAGGGCGTTAGATTTGCCGGGCTTGGGGACGTTGATCACCCGGCCCCTGGCGGCTTTGCAGGCGGCGAGCGTTTCGCGGGCGATCTCTTCGGTGTCGTCGGTGGAGTTGTTGTTCATGATCAGGATATGCACCTCGCCGCCGTAATGCTGTGCGGCGCGGTCCATGGCGTTGATCGTGTCCTTGATGATGTAGCTTTCGTTATGTGCAGGCACGATGACGGAGACCGGGGGGGTGAATTTCGGCGTCTTGGCCGTCAGCACATCATAGAGGGCCAGCAGGTAGAGCTGGCCAAAGAGCACCGGCAGGAAAAGAAAGACGCCGGGGCCGATACCGCCCAGCAGTGTCCATTGGCGCATGAGGGTGACGAGGTGCAGATCCATCCCGCCGACCCAGATCGCCACGGCTGCGGCGATGGCCAGAGTGAGGGCGAGGCGCAGAAAGGCTCTGAGCTGGCTGACGGGGATATGCTCGATCCGGATGCGGGCGGGCATGAGGCCGCGTTCGAGCAGCTTGAACGAGTAGATCGCAAAGCCGAAAAGGCCCGACAGGATGGCGCTGAAATGCAGGGAGAAGGACGTCCCGATCACGCCTTGCGCAACCGCATTTGCAAGGTCAAAGGCGGCGCAGCCAAAGAGAAAGGTCAGCGTCATGTCGCAGGCAAAGAGCGCGCGGGCGCGGGGGGCTGCGTTGCTGAAGGCGGCGAAGGCGATGAAGAAGGAGATCAGAAAGATCCGGATGGAGATCGCATGCCGCCCCTGATGGGGCGAGAAGACGTAGTCGTGGTTTGGGAAGATCTGGCCTGCGAGATCGGTGTTGATCGCCCATAGCTGTGCTGTGGCCAGCGCGGTAAACAGAAGCAGCATGCGGGGGGCCTGCCATACCGACACGGCTCCGGCGAAGCGCTTTGGGGCGCTGTCGACGGAGATGTAGTTGATCTGCTCGCGCTTGTCGTCGGCCTCGCTCATTGGGTGCGCTCGCTTGCGCTTAGGGGGCTTGGCAGGACCAGAAGGGCGACATCCGTGGGGCGGAAGGTGACGGTTGCGTCCAAGGGCTGTGCGATCAGGTTGCGGGACGTGGTGTCGGTTGTGACCAGCCAGATCGGGCCTGAGGAGGGCAGGGGGATTGGGCCTGCCTGCGGCGAGAGGACGATGATCTGCGCGGCGTTGGTGTCGGGTTTCAACGTCGTTGTGGCGGGTAGGAATTTGGCGAGCATGGTGCTGGCTGTTTGCGCATCGGCTGCCGTCAGATCGGAGTGGAGCCCGATGCGCAGCGTGCTTATAGCGGCCAAGGTTGCGCGCAGCGCGGTCACGGGGTCGGCGTAGCGCTCATGGCCGGGCAGCAGCTGCGTGCCGGGCAGCATTTCGGCGATGCGCTCGGGGCGGTCTGCGCAGGGGCCATTGTGCTGATCGGTGGCGCGGAGCGTCACCTCGATCATGTTGACGGCGGATTGCATTTCCTTGGGCAGGGCCACGCTGAGCGCCAGTTCGGTTTGGGAGGCCTCCACCGCCTGTTGGTGCACCAGCCGGTTGTTCAGGGTCACGGTCAGCGACCACGGCGCGGCCATGGGGTGGCGGCCAAGGGCGAGGCGTAGGTCGAGGGCGCGGGCGACGCGCAGTTCGGGGTCTTGGCTTATGTCATAGCGCTGTCGCCAGATGGTTTGGCGGTGAAAGCGGCGCAGGCCGGCATTCGTGCCGGTTTGGGCCAATGGCTTTGGCCATGCGGAAAGACCCGCGTGATTTGCATCCGGCAGATCAGGGAGGACGGCGCGCAAAGCGTCGGTTGTCAAAGCGTCGCCCGAATGGGCATCGACCATTGCAGTCTGGATGCCGCGCTGCCGGGCCTGCGTGGCGAGGATCAGGCGGCGGGTGCGCTCCTCGGGCTTCAGCCAATTGGGCCATGCGACGCGGAGCATGTGCCCCCATGCGTTGACCCGGTCGCGCGGGGTGCTCAGCGGGCGGTCAAGGGTCAGGAAAATGGCGCTGGTCGTCTCGATCTCGACGACGGCCTCAAAACCCGCATCGGTGCTGCACTGCGCGCCGGGGCCCTCGCCTTGCAGCGAGAAAGAGACGACCAGCTGGTTCCTTGCAACCTCCGTCGGTGACAGCGGAATTTGCAAGGAGCGCCCAACCTCGCCCGGACGCAGCAACATCTCGCCCCGGCGGGCATTGTCGATGGAGATGCGCAGCACCCCTTCGACGCCCTTAAGGACCTGCAATGTTGCGTCGATCTGGAGGTATCCGGACGTTGGGCGGGCATCCGTTGGCATGGTGAAGGCGACACCCTGATAGGCGGGCAAACCGGAGAGAATGACGGGATGGTTCGGGTTTGAGCGATAGATGACGGCCCTGTGCGTGTCCGCCGCTGGCAGGGTCGCGCGGTTCTCGAAGACCAGCTGCGGGCCTTGGGTCAGCTCGCTTGCATAGCGTAGTCCTTGGTCCCAGAGGTTCAGTGTCGAGAGCAGGAGGGCGACGCCTGCGAGGAGAAACCCCATCAGCCCAATGCCAATCATGCGCATGTTGCTCACCAATATGTTGAAAGCGGTTCAGGGCGATCTGCGCCGGCCCACCTCCAAGCGGGTCCGGCGCATCTGCCTTGGAGGGGTCAGGCGGCCCGTTTGCGGTCCTGCGGGACGGTGCCGGGGCGTTGCTTGTCGGTCCATGTGGAGACGCAAGGGATCATCTTGCGGATGCAGCGATCGGCGTATTTGGCCGCGATCCCTTGCGTTTCGTCCATCAAACCTTCGGCCAGCGTGACCGGTTTCAGACCCAGCGAGAGGAAGGTTTTGTTCGAGACGCGCAGGTCGTTCTCGGCGGCTTCGTTGCGGGGGTTGTCCACATTGGCGATTTGCGCGCCGGAGGTTTTGGCGACCAGCTTGGCCAGGGACCGCACGGAGTGGGTCTCCGTCATCTGGTTCAGGATCGCGACCTTGCCGTCACGGGCGGGCGGGTTTTCGACGGCCAAGGCCAGGCATTTCACCGTGTCGCGAATATGGATGAAGGCGCGGGTCTGGCCACCGGTGCCATGCACCGTCAGAGGGTGGCCGACCACGGCCTGCATCAGGAAGCGGTTGAGCACCGTGCCGTAATCGCCGTCATAATCGAAGCGGTTGATCAGCCGCTCGTCGAGCTTGGTCTCGTCGGTCTGGGTGCCCCAGACGATGCCCTGATGCAGGTCGGTGACGCGCAGGCGGTCATTCTTGGCGTAGAACTGAAACAGCAACTGATCCATGGATTTGGTCATGTGGTAGACGCTGCCCGGATTGGTCGGATAGAGAATGTCGCGCTGGAAAATCTTGCCGTTGTCGCCGGGGACATAGACCGGCAGGTAGCCCTCGGGGATTTCCATGCCGTCATCATCATAGCCATAGACGCCCATCGTGCCGAGATGGATGAAATGCGGGTCGAGGCCCAGCTCGATGGAGGCGGCCAGCAGGTTGTGGGTGCCGGAGATGTTGTTGTCGACCGTGTAGCGTTTCTCGGCCACGCCTTTCATCGAGTAGGGGGCGGCGCGTTGCTCGCCGAAATGGATGATGGTGTCGGGCTTGATCGCCTCCAGCAACGCGGTGATCCGGCCAAATTCGCGGGCGACGTCGATTTTCTCAAACGTGATGGTGAGGTCAGTGTGCTCTTTCCAGGCGCTCAGGCGGTCTTTCATGGATGCGATGGGGGTCAGGCTGTCTGCGCCCAGCTCCGCGTCGATCTCGCGGCGCGACAGGTTGTCGACGATGGTGACGTTATGGCCCAGCTTTGAGAGATGCAGGGCTGTTGGCCAGCCGCAAAAGCCGTCGCCACCAACGACGATGATATTTTGTGCGTTTGTCATTGTCTCAGGTCCTTTGTGGTGGGCCCCTCCAGGCGGCCCGTGTTGTTGATGACCCAAGGTGTAAGCGCCCCCGGCGCAGATGTTCGGGGGGCGGGAGGATAGGCGCGGGAGAATTGGGATGGCTGCGCTATCCGTTGGGATAGGCGGCCCTTCGAAAGAGCGGCTATGTGGTGGAGGCTGTGACCCGTTCGGGGAAGGTGGCACGCTCGTCTGCCGCGAGGCTTTGTAGTGTTTGGATGCGGGGGGTGAGATCGGAGAGATCGCCCGCCCGCGCGGCCTGTTCCAGCTCGGCCAAGGGGGCCTCCAGCGCGTGCAGGCCCAGCAGGGCTGCGGCCCCTTTGACCTTGTGAGACGCCTCCGCGAGTGCCGCCGGGTCGGCGTTGAACGCGCCTTGATGGGCTTGGGCGGTAAACTCTTCCAGCTCGATGAAGAAGCTGTTGCCCACCTCGTTCACCTTGTCCGGCCCCAGCGCTTCGCAGAGCTCGCGCAAAGCGTCGGTTGGGGCGGCGGCGGCCAGTGGCGCATGGGCGGTGGCCGAGATCTCTGCCACGATGCTGTGTAAGGCGTCCAGCCGGATCGGCTTGGTGTGGAAGCGGTTCATGCCGGCGCGCTGGGCCTCCTCGCGGTATTCCTCGCGGCCATGGGCGGTGAGGCCCACGATTTGCGTTTGCGCATTTGGCCCGCCCTCTGCGCGCAGGCGGGTTGTGGCCTCGATCCCGTCCATGACTGGCATGCTGATATCCATGAAGATGATGTCAAACTTGGTGCCGCCCGCCTTTTGCAGACAGTCCGCGCCGTCAACGGCCTCCTGCACATCGTGGCCCATGCCGTCCAACATATCGCCCAGCACCTTGCGGTTGATATTGTTGTCTTCGACGACCAGAATTTTGCAGGGCCTGGCCGCCGGGGGCGGGGTGTCAGCATCGCGCGCGTCTTTGTCGGGGATGGCGTCGCGGCGTTCCAGTGGCACCGTCAGGGTAAAGGTGGAGCCGCGGCCCAGCGCGCTGGTGAGGTTGATATCGCCACCCATTTGCCGCGCGATTTTGCGCGAGATCGACAGGCCCAGACCGTCGCCGCGGGTTTGCCGCCCTTCGCCGTGGGACAGGGCCACGAAGTCCTCAAAGACCTGTTCGAGATGCTCCGGCGCGATCCCTGCGCCCGTGTCGGTGACGGCAAATTTGACGGAGGACAGCTTGGGCCCGTGAATGCCGCTGACGGCGAGGCCAATGCGGCCGCTCTCGGTGAATTTGATGGCGTTGCCGATCAGGTTGGTGAGGATTTGCCGGACCCGGTTGCTGTCACCGACAAAGCCCATGCGCATCGCATCCTCGATTTGCAGCGTCAGCCCAAGCTGCTTTTCGCGCGCCAAGGGCTCGAGCACGTCCACCAGCGAGGTCACCAGTTCGGGCAGGTCAAAGGCCTGCGGCGTCAGTTGCAACGTCCCGGTCTCGATGCGGGTGATGTCGAGGGCCTCGTTGGTGTGCTCGAGAAGGATCTCGCTCGAGGCGGTTGCGATTTGGGCGTAGCGTTCCTGCTGGGGGGTGAGCTTGGTTGTCTTCAGCAGGTCCAGCACGCCCAGAATGCCGTTCAGCGGCGTGCGCATCTCATGGCTCATCACGGTGAGGAATTGCGACTTGGCGCGGTCGGTCCGCTCGGCCCTGTCGCGGGCATCAATCAGCTTTTGCTCGTCAATCTTGCGCTCGCTGATGTCGCGAATATAGGCGATGAATTTGGTGCCTTCATCGTCCTCAATAGAGGTGATGTTCAGCTCGACCGGGAATTCCTCGCCGCTTTTGCGCAGGGCGGCCAGCTCCACCCGGCCGCCATCGACGACGCGGGGCTTGCCGGTTTCAAGGTAGCGGGTCATGCCGTTGTGATGCGCGTCGCGCATGCGGTGCGGGATGAACGTGTCTTCCATGGTCTGGCCGATGATCTCTTGCCGGGTCCAGCCGAACACGTCCTCGGCGGAGGCGTTGAACCCGATGATCTTGCCGCTGTCATCGGCGGTCACGATGGCATCAAGCGACGCGGCCACGGTTGAAGTGAGCAGTTTCGAGGAGGTCAGAAGGGCGGCATCGCGATGGGCTGCGCGCCGCAACAGCCTGTCGAGCAGCACCATCAGCCCGCCCATCAGCACCAGCAGCGCAATCGCGATGCCGCCGGTGCGGGTGAGCTGTTGGGCAAAGCCCGCGCGGCGTTGCTGCGATTGTTCCGCGCCGAGGCTGACGCCCAGAAGGGCGATGTTGCGTACATCGGGGCGCACGGTTTTGACCATGTCGCGCAGGGCGCGCAGATCATCGGAGCCGAGCGGGCCGGGCTTGTCGGAGAGCGCGATCGCCTTTGCGGCGAAGGCATTGAGAGGCGCGATCAGGTCAGCGGCCTGCGCGTTCTGGCCAAAGAGCACCGCGGCGCGGCCGGAATTGACGATGCTCAACCGGCTGAGCGCAATGTCGATGCGCAGTTGCAGCTCTTCTTGCGAGACGGTGCCACCGGCGAGCTTGTCGGCAAGTGTGGCGTCCAGATTTGCGAATTCTGTGTCAAGCTGCGCGATGCTCCACTGGGTGTTGTCGCCCGCCGCCGCCGACAGGTCGCGCAGCTGCGACAACAGGTTGGACACCATGAGCCCCAACACCAAAAGGAGCAGGCCGAAGCCTGCCAATATGGCCACCCGATATCCGTTTAGCCCAGTTCTCATGCTGGACCTCCAGTTTGGGGCCAGCATAGGGGGCAAGCGGTTCTCAATCCATGACCCTCACACGGTTCAGCTGCCAGATGCTGCGGGAATAATTCACCTCGGTCTTGTATTTCGGGTCGCTGTCATAGGGGAAGACCACCCAATAGGGTCCTTTGTCGCGCACCGACATTGTCTCGCCATTCATCCGGGTGGCAATGATCGGCGCATCGTCCTCCAGCTCCGCGACGGGCATGGTGACGGCGTAGTCGTTCAGCGCGACCATTTCCACCGTGCTGCCCTGCGCGCCGAGATGCGCCAGCAGCGCTTTCAGGGGGACGCCGGAGAAACGTGTCTCGCCATCGGTCCAGATGGTGCTGGTTGTGAAGGTGGTTTGGTCCAGCGCGTCGAGGGCCTCTAAGCTGAGCTCGACTGGTTCAGATTGGGTGGCCGCCGCGGTGACCTGCAACGCCAGAGCGTCCTGCGCGAGGACGGGCGTGGCGGCGCAGGCAAACACTGCAAGGAACCCGGCCAGTATCCGTGAGTGGTGGGTGTGGGTCATGGTCGGGCTCCTGTTGCAGTAGTGAGGTCGCTTTTACAGGGATGGGCAGGTTCCTGTTGGGGGCATTGGCATAGTCCCCTATACTTAAGGATAGGTTTGCCATTTTTTGATCATTTTTCCCGGTGTAATGGGGCCCAGATTTCAACAGAGTGACGTCATGCCAAATATTCTTCTTGCCGATGATCATGACCTCGTGCGCGACACGATCGCCGCCTATCTGGAGACCGTGGACGGCTTCAACGTGCTGACGGCGGCCAATCTGGATGAGGCGCTGGAGCGGATGGATGGTTTGGATGCGATTGACCTGCTGATCCTTGACTACAACATGCCGGGGATGAACGGGCTTGAGGGGCTGGACCGCGCGCGCAAGGCGCACCCGGCGTGCAAGGTCGCGTTGATGTCGGGCGTGGCGAACCGCGATGTCGCCAATACCGCCATGGCACGAGGGGCCAGCGGGTTCATTCCGAAGTCTTTGACGGCGGCGTCATTGGTGAATGCCATCAAATTTGTATTGTCTGGCGAGCGGTTCTTGCCGTTTGATTTTGGCTCCGCGCCGCAGGAAGCGCAGGCGGAGGGGGCGTTCTCCAAGCTGTCGGCGCGCGAGTTGCAGACGTTGGAACAGCTGTGTATTGGCCTGTCAAATAAGGAGATTGCGCGCAATCTGGACATTCAGGAGGTCACGGTGAAGCTGCATGTGAAGAACTTGCTGGCCAAGCTGGGCGTGTCCAACAGAACGCAAGCGGCCCTGCTGGCGAAAGAGCGGCATTTGTTCTAGCGGGGGGCTGTTTTGGGACAAATTGGGGCAAAATATTTGGGCCCGTTCCCCAAAATGTCCCAAAATTATTCGGCCAGAAACACCATCGTTTGACCCTCTGAGGTGCTGAGGATCAGGTTGGGGCCTGAGACCTCGGACAGGGTCATCTCCGACAGGGTTTGGAAGAAGAGCGCCTCGGCGTCCAGCTCGGGGCAGGCGCGTTTGGTGGCGGCGATGGGGCCTGCTTTGAACCACGGGTAGGGCAGGTC
>CAYXIZ010000090.1:0-9739 GCA_964465485.1 uncultured Rhodobacterales bacterium
GGCATGGGGCAGATCACGACGGGGGCGGTTTGCGTCTATCACGACATGATCGGCACCGCCGTCGACGCTTTACAGGGCTCAGGCATCCCTGTCGCCGCCGTCTCCACCGGGTTTCCGGCGGGGCTGTCGCCGTTCGCTTTGCGCGTCGCAGAGATCGAGGAAAGCGTCAAAGCAGGTGCCCGCGAAATAGACATTGTGATTTCGCGTCGCCATGTGCTGACCCAGAACTGGCAGGCGCTTTACGATGAAATGCGCGCCTTCCGCGCGGCCAGCGGCGACGCCCATGTGAAGGCGATTTTGGCCACCGGAGAGCTCGGCTCCCTGCGCAATGTCGCCCGCGCCTCCGTGATTTGCATGATGGCCGGGGCCGATTTCATCAAGACCTCCACCGGCAAGGAAAGCGTGAACGCGACGCTGCCTGTTTCACTGGTCATGATCCGCGCCATCCGCGACTATTTCGACGCCACTGGCATCCATGTCGGCTACAAGCCCGCAGGCGGCATCTCGAAGGCCAAGGACGCGATCACCTATCTCGCCTTGATCAAAGAAGAGCTTGGCCCCCGCTGGCTGCAACCCGACCTGTTCCGCTTTGGCGCATCGTCCCTTTTGAACGATATCGAACGCCAGCTGGAGCATCACGTCACCGGCGCTTACTCCGCCTCCTACAGACATCCGATGGGATAACGCCATGAGTGTAAAAGAGATTTTCGAGACGATGGAGTATGGCCCCGCCCCCGAAAGCGCGGCAGAGGCGCTGGCTTGGCTCAAAGACCGCGGCGGCATCGCGGGCCCGTTCATCAATGGCGCATGGGGCCCGTTGCGTGATGATTTCGACAGCACCAACCCGGCCAACGGCAAAAAGCTGGCAGGCGTGACCCAGACCACCGCAAACGAGGTCGCAAGTGCAGTCAAAGTGGCCCGCAAGGCGCAGCCTGCTTGGGCCAAGGACGGCGAGAGGCGCGCGCGGGTGCTCTACGCCATCGCGCGTGGGTTGCAGAAGAACAGCCGCCTTTTGGCGGTGATGGAGAGCATGGATAACGGCAAGCCGATCCGCGAGGCCCGCGACATCGACGTGCCGCTGGCGATCCGGCATTTCTACCACCACGCAGGCTTTGCGCAGCTGATGAAAGAGGAGCTGCCTGACCGCGTGCCACTGGGCGTCTGCGGGCAGATCATCCCGTGGAATTTCCCGCTGCTGATGCTCGCATGGAAGATCGCGCCCGCCTTGGCGATGGGCAACACGGTGGTTCTGAAACCGGCGGAATACACCTCCCTGACGGCCATGATCTTTGCCGAGATTTGCGACCAGGCGGGCGTGCCCAAAGGGGTGGTCAATATCGTCACCGGCGACGGGCGTGTGGGCGAGATGATCGTAGCCAGCGACGTGGACAAAATCGCCTTCACCGGCTCCACCGCTGTGGGGCGCAAAATCCGCGAAGCCACGGCAGGCAGCGGCAAGGCGCTGTCGCTGGAACTGGGCGGCAAGTCGCCCTATATCGTGTTCGACGACGCCGATCTCGACAGCGCGGTCGAAGGGTTGGTCGACGCGATTTGGTTCAATCAAGGCCAGGTCTGTTGTGCGGGCTCGCGGTTGCTGGTGCAGGAAGGTGTGGCCGACAGGTTCTACACCAAGCTGAAAGCCCGCATGGAGAAGCTGCGCATCGGCGACCCGCTGGACAAAAGCATCGACGTCGGTGCCATCGTGGACCCCGCCCAGCTGAAATCCATCACCGACATGATCGCCGCCAACACCGAAGGCGAGATGTTTCAAACTGCGGCCCCCGAGGGCTGCTTTTACCCGCCGACACTGATCACCGGCCTGCACACGGCCTCCCCCCTGATGCAGGAGGAAATCTTTGGCCCCGTGCTGGTCTCCACCACGTTCCGCACGCCTTCAGAGGCCGTGCAGATGGCCAATGACACGCGCTACGGGCTGGCCGCGACGCTGTGGACGGAGAATATCAATCTCGCACTGGGCGTCGCCCCCAAGCTGGTCGCAGGGATTGTTTGGATCAACGGCACGAATATGATGGACGCCGCCGCTGGCTTTGGCGGGGTGCGCGAAAGCGGGTTTGGGCGCGAAGGCGGCTGGGAGGGGCTGGCAGGCTACACCAAGCCCAAGACCGCCCCGAAACCTGTCCAAAAGATCGAAAGCTTCACGGGCAGCGGCACGCTGTCTGACCCGATTGACCGCACAGCGAAGCTTTACATTGGCGGCAAGCAAGCGCGGCCTGATGGTGGCTATCGCCGGATCGTCTATGGCCCCAAAGGTGCCGCATTGGGCGAGGTCTCCCTCGCCAATCGCAAGGATCTGCGCAACGCCGTCGAGGCCGCGCATGGCGCAAAATCCTGGTCCGGCACCACAGGCCATTTGCGGGCGCAAATCCTCTATTATCTTGCGGAGAACCTTTCTGTCCGCGCCGCAGAGTTTGAGGCCCGCATCAAATCCATGACCGGCAAGAGCGGCGCGGCCGAGGTGAAAACCGCCCTCTCGACCCTCTTCACCTATGCGGCGTGGGCCGACAAATATGACGGGCAGGTGCACGGCGTCCCCATTCGCGGCGTGGCGCTTGCGATGAAAGAGCCCGTCGGCGTCATCGGCGCGCTTTGCCCTGATGACGGGCCGCTGGCAGGGCTTGTCGGAACGCTTGCCCCCGCCCTCGCTATGGGCAACCGCGTGGTCCTTGCCGCGTCAGAGCCCTATCCATTGGCAGCGACCGACTTCATTCAGGTGCTGGAAACCTCCGACATCCCGGCGGGCGTGGTGAATATCCTGACCGGCAGCCATACCGAGCTTGCGCCGCATATGGGCAGCCATATGGATATTGATGCGGTGTGGAATTTCTCCTCCTCCCCGCTGCAGGAGATCATCGAGGCAAGCTCTGCCAGCAACCTCAAACGCACCCTGACGGCTACGCAACCGCTTGGTGCAAAGGACATGCTTGCGGCGGCGAGTGAGGTCAAAAATATCTGGGTTCCCTACGGCGAATAGCTGGGACCCAGAAATGCGGAACCCGGGCACAGGGCCCGGGTTCTTTAGAGTGAGAAACTTACGCGCAGGGGCGACAGCAACACCTTCGGGGAAAGATAATAAACGGCAACGCCCCGCTTCGGTCCTTAACAACAACAGACCAAGTCTCTCTCTTGGACTATCTATGCCTGACCCCTGAAATTGACGATATGGGAAAGAAATCCGCCCATTCCCCCTTGAAAAACAAACGAGGTTACCGCCCCTCCAAAATCAGCGTTTAGGCTTGCTTTTCCAGCTGTCTAACCAGCCTCGAACGCCCGCGCGCCGCTCGTCGGCATAGGCGTCCACGCCCTCCCATGTGTCCTGCGCGCTGTCCACAATGGGGTCGATCTTTTCGCGGCGGAACCATTGGGTCAAACGGTAGAAACCCAGCATGAGCCCTGCAAAAATGATCAAAATGATCGTGTTGAACCATGGGATCAGCAGCTTGTCCGGGTTCTCAATGCCGCGCACGCCGACAGCGTTTGGGAAGATCGACAGCAGCTCGTTGCGCCAGCCGTAATGGGTCAACACCACCCATTGGGGCGCTGCGGCGGTGCTTTTCAAATCAGCCACGTCGGTTTGCAGGTTCGAGGAATCCAGTTTGAAATACGGAGGCCAGCCCCAGCCCGTATCCTCGTTGCGGTAGACCATAGGACGGGTGTTTTCCGAGCGGATCAGCCCGAGCAGATACGTGTCGCGTTTCTGGGTGTTGATAAACCGCACGTCGCGATTCACGCCTGAGGCGTCTTGCCCGGTATCGGCACCAGCCCAAAAGATCGAGTTCTCGCCAAAGTCAACGCGGCGCACCTCTGTCTCGACGATACGAACAATGTCGCGTTGTGGCAGGGTGTAGTGCAGGAACGCAAATAGGAGCACCCAGAAGGCCGTCCAGAACACGCGCTTTACGATATGCATCAGGGGGTCTCCTACTGAAAATTAACGATATAGACCAAAAGGCCGATCACCAGATAGGGGACGACGAACACCCCCAGGATCAGCTTGCGTCTGAGGGAGGTGTCGTATTCCTCGAGCCCCTCTTCGATAAAGGCATCGCGGTCGCCGGTGGTAATGTCCTCGTCCCATTCCTCCGCCAATTTGCCGCGCCGCACCGAGCGCGACCATGCGGAAAGCACAAAATAGACCACCAACATGATCGCGAAGGCGATCACCATCAATCTGAGAATTCCGAAGATCATCCGCGTCTCCTGATTGCGCCCCAAGGCCCGACCAGATCAACCGGGTCAGCATTTGGTTGTGGCTCGTCCATTGCGTCTTCCGGGCCAAACAGCGCCTCGCGCGCGCCCGCCTTGTCCACCTGATACTCCCGCTCAAGGAAGTTTGCCACAAACTCTTTCTTCTCGTCGGGCCATGTGGCGTAGCGGTCATAGAACAGCTGCTTGTGGCAAATGAAGAGCTGCCGCACATCTAACGGAGCAAGCTCGGCCAGCAACTGGTTCACGAGGTCCCGGTCGGGGTGGCGCGTCGCGCGCAGGGTGTAGAAATATGCCGGATCATTCGAGGTGATCCGCGGCCAGCCCCCGCCGCCCTCAGCCCACCTGAGCAGGTCGTTGAGCTGGTGAAACTCGCGTGGCAATTGCTTGGCGTAGCGCCGTGCAAGCCCGCGCAGATCAGAGCGGCGCATCCCCGTCAAATCCGCCTCCATGCTGGCGGCCACGTCCACAATAATGAAGTCCAGCTTCTGGCGCAGGATCGACACCGCGTTGGTGCCTTTGGCTTTCACAATGGGCTCGACCAGCTGGTTTTCTTCCAGAAACGCCGCGATCTTGCTGGTCTCTTTGAAGCCGATCACCAGCTCCGTCGGCAGCTTGCCCAGCGCTTTTTTCGGCCCCACCGAGATCGTTGCGGGCTGCGCCACGTCGCGAAACACATACATGCCGCCAAAATGCGAGGTCCAGAAGTTCTTCTGCTCGAACTCCGTGTGTTTCAGCTGGATCGGGGTCCGGGTCACGTCGCCGGTTTTCTTCGCCAGCGTGATCATGTCGGCGATCAGAACATCGTCCCACCACGCATCATCGCGTGCGCGGAACTCGTCGATCATCGCCCCCAGTTTCTGGGCCTCGCCGACATGGCCGCCGGTGGTATCTGCTTCGACATGGATCTTGCGGATATCAAACAGATGCGCCGCCTTATCCACCGTGTAGATCGAGTTCACCAGCTCCCCCGCCACCGCGTCGCGGGCGGTCAGGGCAAAAAGCTGCGCCTCGTTTTCCTCAATGAACTGGCGCAGGATGCCGCGCGAGGTGGAGAATTTGGCGTCCAGCAGAGGTGCGCTCTTTTGCTCGGTCGACAGCAAAATGAACTGTCTGTTGCAGCCCTGAGGATTGAGATAGAGATCATCGCCCAGCTCCTGGCCCACTTCGGGGGCAAAGCCTGAGATATCGACATGGAAATCGGTCAGGGCCGTGGTCTTGCCGGTCAGCGATTTCAGGGCACGGTTGTAGCGCTCCACCAAGGCGGGGGAGCCCACATGAAAGAGGTTCCCGAACATCAGCCCTTTTTGGATGAGGCGCATCATTGTGGACAAGCGACGCACGCGTCGGAATTTGTAACCATATGATATATATAAGGTTTCATGTTCTCATTTACCAGATGTTAACCCCAGAAACATGGGGCCTACCCCATATCCTGCGCCTCTTTCTTCAGCTTCGTTGCGCGTATGATATAGGCAATCACCAGCAACGGAAACCATAGCAACGCGGTCAGCGCCGACCAATAGGATGACCACGCGCCCAGTTTCGAGGCGCCACCGGTCACCTCCATAAACGCGCCCAGCCAGACCATGTGGAACATGAAGATCGGGAGGGCCGCCGTAACCACCGCAACCCCAATGTCGCGCGCAAACCCGCGCAGGCTCACCGCAGGCCTCGCTGCCCGCCACCACCCGCAGAAAGCGCCCCAAAGGGCAGGCAGCAGCCAGACAACAAGAAACAGTTTCGCCATCTAGGACAACTTGCGGGTGTTGAGATAGGAGACCACCAGCGCGCCCACGCCAGCCCCAAACAGCGCCCAGCCCATCAACTGGATCAACGCCGTCTCCCCCTTCACGGCAGAGCCACCAACGAAGAGCACGAACACCAAGATATGCACGACCACCCGCTGCACCGTGACCCATTTGGCCTGCATCTTGGCCATCCCGATCAGCACATCCACGCCCCACCAGATCAAGATCACCATCCCCGGCCAAAAGGCCGACACGCGGGAGGAGTTCGTCATCGCTTGAACATCTCCTTCGAAGAACCAAAAGGCGGAGACATAGAGGTGGATGACATAGGCCACGTAGCTGACGGTCCAGAAAGCCAGCCATCGGTCGTGATGCGTGCGGAACCAGACGACAATATAGGCAGGGACCAGCAAAATGAGCGCCGCCCAAGCGGTGAAGGCGGATTGATAGAGCGACAACACGCGATCCGGTGAGACGTCAGCGGCGGGATTTGGGTTGGCCTCAGTTGGCGGCGGTATGAGGGAGAGGAGGTTGGAGTTTTGAAAGACAGAAGCGGCAGCGAAAGAGGCCACCACAAGGACCATCAGCGCAGCGACCGCGATCCACCACACAGATTTTGATGCGGTCATATGCCCCCTCTCACTCTTTCAAAAGGAAGCATAACTTTTGAATGAAATACAGCGCAAGGCGTGCGAAGTGTTCATTCTTTGGATGCCAGATACCGCTTCTTCGCCTCCTCGGTCAGCCCGTAATCCCGCACCATATTCGCAATCGCCACCTCGTCGCTCTTATCGGCATACCGGAATTCACTATCGGCGTAGCGGTTGATTTCCTGAATGACCATCTCCACCGTGATCGGCTGGCGCAGCTCTTTGATCATGCCCAGCTTGGTGTCGTAATCCTTGAACAGAAACAGGTCGGGCTCTTCCATCCATTCGTCCGGCAGCTCGAAATCCATGGCGCGGACTTTGACGGCGTCGGTGATGTTCTTGATCGCGCGGCCCGTGAAGCGGTGGTCGGCTTCCTGGATGCCCTTAAGGTAGGTCCCGAGCTTGTTGATCGTGTCCAGCGCGCCGATCTCTTTCGAGACTTTCTCATAGACGCGCAGCAGGCCTTCCTCATGCGGCTTGCCGTGGCTTTCAAAGCTGGCGGCGACGGCTTTCTTGATCTCTTGGGCGGCAAAGGGCTCGAAATCGCCCAGTGGGATATCGTGGTTCTTGCCCATGAGAAGGTTAAGAATATCGACGTAATCGTCCCGTGTTTGCGGCCCGTCGACCAGGAACCGCGCACCCGCCCGTTGGCGCAGCGCATCGTCGACGTTCTCCGGGTAATTCGAGAACATCCCAAAGGTGCAATTGCCACGCACGACGGTGTTGGCGCCTGCAAAACTCTCCATCAAGACAGCGGTGATTTCCAGCTGGCCCGCGCTGGATTGCCGGTCCCCGCGTTTGCCCGCAAGCTGGTCGATATCGTCAATCGTGCCAAAGCCAATGACATTCGGGTCAATGATATTATTGATGAACGCCTTGGCGTTTTGGCCCGATTTCCCCTGATAACTGTCGATATTATCCGTGCTGAGGTTCTGGTAGCGGAACGGATACCCAGCGGTTTCGCAATAGCCCGAAATCAGCCCCGCCATCATCTGAATAAGCGTGGTTTTCCCGGTGCCGGGGGCCCCGTCGCCCATGAAGGTGAAGATGAAGCCGCCCAGATCGGCGAAGGGGTTCAGCTTGCGCTCAAAGTCATAGGCCATAAGCATCTTGGCCAGCTTCATCGCCTGATATTTGGCGATATGGTTGCCCACGACCTCGTTGGGTTTCTTGAAGGACATGGTTAATTTCGAGCCCTTCGCCGCCCGCGCCGGGCTGAACCCGTTGATCGTCAGGCCATCCGCCTCCACCCGGAACGAATTCCCCGTGAACGACGCCAACCGCCCGGCCGTGCTGGCGCGGCTGGCCACCTTGTCCATCAGCTGCTCGCAATAGGCCAGGACTGTCGCGATGAACGTGTCCTCGTCGGTGGCAAACTGGCCCAGCTTCTGGTCCAGCTCCCAGATGGCGCCATGCAGGGCCAGCGGCGCATTGTCGGTCAGCACCTCATCAACGGAGCCCACCTCCACGCTCGCCTCCGTGGCGTGGCTGGCCAGCAGATAAGACGACGCGTTGCCGAACGTATAGAGCGTGATCAGCGCCTCGGCGGCCAGCAGCTCGGTGAACTCGGTCTTGCGGTCGGCGGGCAGACGGCCCTCTAGGTTGATCCGCTTCAATTCGGTCAGCGGGGTCTGGTCGGCATAGGCCTCCCCCATGGCCAGCGCGATGGACAGCGCCCGGCGCAACGCATGCGCAACAGCGGCCTGCGCCGGAGAGGTCAGCGGGTCGTCATCATCGGTCTCGGCAATACGGTCCAACAGCCGCACGCCAGAGCCCGGAGCCGTGCTCCGCGTCAAAAGACCCGGCGTGGTCGACCGAAACCTGCGCCGCGTCGCCGCCACATCAGGCGATTTCTCAGGGGAGGAGAGCGACAGCCGCGCCTGCGCCAGACGCGGCGTATGATCGAGCTGCATCAGCATCTCGGCAGCGGGTACGAAATGCTTGCGGATGTCGTCTTCCTTCAACTCCATGAAATCGGCTGATTGGCTCATTTTATCCTCATCACTGCTTTGAAAAATACTCCCGCCGGAGGCTCCTGCCCTATCTCGCGGACACAATACGGCCCGCGGGGCTCACGACAAATTTCTGCACATCCGCAAACCCAGCTGGCCGTTTCTCTGCCAGCACTTGATAGGGTTTTTGCGGCATAATCACGGCGCGTTGGGTGGAGGTCGCGCCGGTCTCCGCCCCGCGCCCCGCAAACGGGTCCAGCTTAAAGATCTCGCGCTCCACCTCGCTGAACCAGCCTTTCTTTTCCATCTCCACGCGCTCAGATTCCAGCGTCTCTATGGTCCAGGCCAGCGTCCAATCTTCACCGGCGCCGCCCTGCGCCTCGGCCAGCACGTCGCGGATCGGGCCGGATTGCTGCGTGAAGCTGTGGCTGTACATCGGCCCTACATGGATGCGGCGCAGCCGCTTTGGATGGATATCGTCAAAGTCGCGGTCGAACCCTTGGGCAATCGTCAAAAGCTTCAGCCCGGAAGAGCCCTGCGCGGTCAAATGCGCCTGCACTGCAGGCCAGCGCCGCGGGTCCTTGGGCAGGGCCGATGCGCCCGTGTCCTCCACATCCATCAGATAAATCGTCGGCACATTCTGGCGGGAGTCGTAGACGGCCCAATGGATCAGGTAGCTGCGCCGCTCCCCCTCGCTGTCGGTCCAGATGGCCTGCGGGTCATTTGTCGCCCAAAACAACCCGCGTCGGGCAAGGGCCTCGTAGTAAAGCCGCTGCGACATGGCGAATTGCAATCGCGTCGGGACCGTCAAGTCGCCTACAATCTGGCGGATCATCTCGTCTTTCAGCGAGTCTCTCGACCGCATGCCCGCCAGATGCGTCTCCGCCTGCTGGGCGTCATTGGCCATGGTCAGGATCTCGGAAAACACCGGAAACCCGCTCTCATGTTTATCAATGGTGAGCGAGCCAAAGAACTGCCCCGTATCGCGTCCCGTCAACAAATATTTATGGCTCAGCGCCCGAAAGGTCCGTGCAATCCGGGCCACGTAGTCTGCAATGATCTCGACGTCGCGCTTCGAAAACGTACCGTCCAATTCAAGCTCAGCCGCCACACGCGCCAAATGCCCGGTAATCCGCTCAAACTTCGCAAAATACCGCCGCGC
>CAYXIZ010000091.1:0-7072 GCA_964465485.1 uncultured Rhodobacterales bacterium
GCGCATTGTTTGCCTATTCCTCAAGGGTTTAGCATGGCGCAGGCGGCGGCTTTGCCGGAGACGTTTTTCACCGTCTACTCGAATGTGTTCATGCGTGGCGGGTTGAAAGCGGGGGAGAAATTCCTTGTCCATGGCGGCTCCAGCGGGATCGGAACGACGGCTATTCAGCTGGCGAATGCGTTCGGCGCGCGGGTGTTTGCGACGGCCGGGTCGGATGAAAAATGCAAGGCATGCAAAGGGTTAGGCGCTGAGGTCGCGTTGAATTACCGGGACGCGGATTTTGTCGAGGTGATGAAGGCGGAAGGCGGCGCGGATCTGATCCTTGATATGGTCGGCGGGGCGTATCTGCCGCGCAATATCAGGGCGCTGGCAATGGAGGGGCGGCTGGTGCAGATCGCCTTTCTACAAGGCCCCAAGGTCGAGCTGAATTTTGCACAAATTATGGTGCGACGTCTGACACTTACCGGCTCCACGCTGCGGCCACAAAGCGATCTGGCGAAGGCGAGGATTGCGGATGAATTGCGCGCGAAAGTCTGGCCGTTGCTGGATGCGGGCACCATGGCTCCGGTGATGGATTCGGAGTTTGCGTTGGAGGATGCGGCCAAGGCGCATGCGCATATGGAAAGCTCAAAGCATATCGGGAAAATCGTGCTGAAAATCTGACGTTAACCTTTGGGTCTGACCCAAAAAGCCGCGTACACAGCCCGTACACACCCTGTACACATCGCGTCGTGACAAGGCGTGCCGACAGCGCGTTAACGAATTGGGTCGAACTGGGCGTTTGACTGGCTGCAATCGCGGATCACGTCGCGGCCGCAGGTGCGAAATTCCAAGTCGCGGGTCATGCAAATGCGTGCTTCCTGAATGTAGCGGTTGCGGCAGGTGATCGTGATCATGTCCGGGTTGAGCTCAGGGTTTGTTTCCAGAAAAGCCTCCTCAATGACGGAGGCGGGCAGTGTCACGGGGTCTTTCAATTTTCGCAACAGCGGTGGGCGGGTGACCTTGCCATAGGCCACACGGGACAGTGCAAAGAAATCGTCGGCGCTGAGACCCGCGCAGCGTCCGTGTTTTTTCCATTGATGCCAAGCCAGCCCGCCCGTGCCCATAATGTCTGCCATCGCGTTTGTGTCGCCCCGGCTTGGATTGCGCGCGCTGCTGCGGCAATTGCTGGGGTAGCCACGTTCATATTGAGGCCAGAGCCCGTGCAGGATCCAGCCGTGATCATGGCGCGGGTCGCATTGGTCCGAGCCGCGCGCGTCGCCTTCATAGGCGCACCAGTTCGGGGACCAGCTGAGGGACAGGACGTAGTAGTCAAACTCACCCGGTTTTTCGCCATCGGCCCAAGCTGCGCCTGCCATGAATAGCCAGATCAGAAACGCCCGCATTTGCTCTTCCCCTTTTTGTTGGGCGTCAGTATATAGGCCTCAAGTTCCCCAACAATACGAACTTGTTCCAAACGGGACAGCCCCTAAGCCGGGTGACGGGGAAGTTGCGTTTAAAGGAGAGACCCGATGGCCCTACCGATTATGGCAAAAGCCACCGCTGTTTGGCTGGTGGACAACACGACCCTGACCTTCAAGCAAATCGCGGATTTCTGCGGGCTGCATGACCTCGAAGTGCAGGGCATCGCGGATGGTGATGTGGCGGCGGGCGTCAAAGGGTTTGACCCGATTGCCAATAACCAGCTGACGCAGGAAGAGATCGACAAGGGCATTGACGACAAACGCTACAAACTGAAGCTGAAGCATAATGCCGCCGCCGTGGGTGAGGAGAAACGACGCGGGCCGCGCTACACGCCGCTGTCGAAGCGTCAGGACCGTCCGGCCTCGATTCTGTGGCTGGTGAAGTTCCATCCTGAGCTGTCGGACGGGCAGGTCTCCAAGCTGGTGGGCACAACGAAGCCCACGATCAACGCGATCCGGGAGCGGACCCATTGGAACATTCAGAATATCCAGCCGATTGACCCCGTGGCTTTGGGGCTGTGCAAACAGTCCGAGCTGGACGCGGCGGTTCAGAAGGCCAATGCCAAGCGCGCCAAAGAAGGCGCGGTCATGACGGATGATGAGCGCCGCAAGCTGGTCTCGACGGAGCAATCGCTGGGCGCCCCGGAAGAGCCCGCGCTGCCGACCGCGATTGCGGGGCTAGAATCGTTCACCTTGAGCGACACGTCCGCTGAAACCGAGGGCGAAGAGGAGCTTCTGGTTGATGCGGACTCGCTGTTCAACCTGCCAGATGGCGATGATCAGCCGGATGTCGAAGACGACAAGTAATTTGCACGGCTCGGCACTGGCCGGGCGTAGGTGACCCCGTAATGCGCCGCCGTCCTTTGAAGAAGGGGCGGTGGTTTTTGTTTGTGTAGATACGAATCGAAACGGGGCTGAAACACGGGCCCCCAGGCCCGTTTGGTGGGGCAGATGGCGGAATTCCTCTGAGGGTGACGCAAGCAGGTCACGCTAGATTTCGAAAGTTATCCACAGGCTCTCACCACATATTGCGTAACAGCATTGGTCTGGCCTGAACACGCTGTTGCATGGCCGGGGCGGGGGCGTTTTCTGCCCTGCCGAAGAGGCATTCCTGATAAGGTCTGGAGAGTAGCGTGATAAGCTTCGAGTTTCCGTAGGGTCATCTTACAGAACTGGGTAGCGTTTTGTTTTCAAATGTTTAAATGACCTCTAACGCAGTGAGTGACCTGTCCGCGTATAGGGGAGAATGGGACGAAATGTTACCTAGACTAATTTGCGAGACGGCTTAAATGAAGATTGATCGTAACTACGGGAAACCGGAAAACATGTCTGAGGCCGTCGTCCAAATTCGTAACCGAATCCGTCCTGACGGGGTCAAGGTGAATGATGGAAGCACCAACCGGAATCCGGCTGATATTTCGTTTGCTGATCTGATCCGTGAAGATTTTGAGACCCATGAGCGAGACTTCTTTTCGCAAGGGTTCTGGGCCGTGTTCTGGCATCGTTTTGGCAATCTGCGCATGGGGGTCAAAACCCGCGCGCTGCGCATTCCGCTGTCTCTGATCTATCGCGTCATGGCGAAATTGGTGGAGTGGATGGGCGGCATCTTTCTGCCCTACACCGTGCTGGTCGGCCGTCGTGTGAAACTTGAGCATTTTGGCGGGATGATCCTTGTTGCCGACAAGATCGGCAATGATGTGACCATCCGGCAGAACACAACTTTTGGCATCACCAGCGTCGACACCCCGCATGCGCGTCCGACGATTGGCAACGGCGTTGATATCGGTACGGGCGCTGTGGTTATCGGCGACATCACCGTGGGCGATAACGTTTTGATCGGGGCGAATGCCGTGGTCAACAAGTCGGTCCCGGCTGACGTGACCGTTGGCGGCATCCCGGCGCGGATTGTGCAGACCCGGATGGCTGCTGAATAAGAGCCTGGCTAGTGGGCGGGCGTCTCGACAGGGTCGAGCAGCGTGCGGCCACCGTCGATCGTCATTATCTGACCTGTCATGAACCCGGCCCCGTCCGAGGAGAGGAATTGCGCTGCGTCCGCGACCTCGCCTGAGTTGCCGATGCGGCCAAGGGGTGTGTGTTTGGTGATGTCCTCGCGCAGCCCGTCCGTGTCTTTCAGCGCCTGTTTCAGTGACGCAGACATGACCGACCCGAAGGCAATAGCATTGACCCTTATGTGGTGCGGAGCGAGGGCCAGGGCCAGCGTTCGCGTCATCTGATCCATGGCGGCATTGGCGATAGAGAAGCCCATCAACCCGGTGCGTGACCGCTGCCCCGCAATGGAGGACAGGTTCACGATGGAGCCGGCCAACTCGCCGGGCTCGTTGTCTTCGGCCTGTTCGATCATTTTGCGGGCGACCTGCTGGGACAGCTTCAGGCTGGAGAGCAGGTTTTGTTGCAGCATGATCTCGACGCTGTCGTCATCCACATTGAGCGCGTCCGTGGGCAGCACCTGCCGTGACGCGTTGATCAGGATGTCGACCCGGTCAAAGGCGTCGAGCGTGGCGTTGATCAGGTTGGAATGGCTCAGCTTTTCGCGCAGGTCGCAGGCGAAGATGCGTGAATTGCCGTTTTCTTCTTCATCATCTGGGACTTCGGCGCGCAGGCTATCCTCGTCGCGGTCGGCCATCATGACATTGGCCCCTTGGGCAATGAAATGCCGCGCAATGGCCAGCCCCACGCCGTTCGCGGCGCCGGTGACGATGGCGGTTTTACCGGAGATGGAGAAGGACATCAGCGCGTTCCTTTCGCGTGGTTCGGCCACGTTAGGCCAAGCTAGCTGCGGGTAGAAGCCTTTTTGGGCGTGTGGGCGTGGATGACCTTAAACCCGCCGGTCTGCGCCACGATGGTGGTTTTGCGGAACCGGGCGTCTAGCGTGGCCTCGTAGGGCAGGTTGCGGTTGGCGACCATCCAGAGCTGGCCTTTGGGCTTGAGCATGTCGGCTGCTTTTTCGATGAACCGGGCGCCCAGCGCGGGGTCGGGTTTGCGCGAGATGTGGAAGGGTGGGTTTGTCACCACGGCGTCAAAGCCGGATAGAGCGGCTTGTGTGACGTCGCCCCAGAGGAAGCTGGCGCGGGGGTCCTGGACGTTGTGTTTGGCGCATTCGGTGGCGTGAAAATCCGCCTCGATGCCGGTGAGGTCTGTGACGGCCTCCGATTTCAGGATTTCGCCTGCCAAATAGCCCCAGCCTGCGCCCAGATCGGCGACAGCGCCCTTGAGGGCGGGCAACGCCTCCGCCAACACTTTGGAGCCTGCATCGGGCCCGTCGGCGGAGAACACGCCCGCGCGGGTGATCCAGCCATTGGGGTATTGATAGGTGACCTCCTGCCAGTCGCTGAGGTCGGGGGCGGTGTCGGGCCGCGTGAACCACAGTAGCTTGCCATGGGCTTTGGAGTAGCTTTGCACATCGTCAAACGTCGCTTTGAGCTGCTTGGCGAGGCTGTCGATGCCTTCGGTTTTGTCGCCGTCCACCGCGATCATGCCGCCGGGTGCCGTCAGAGCCACGGCCTGAGCGATCAGATCGAAGGTTGCGGGTTTGGAACGGCTGGGCGTGATAAGCGCGTTTTGCGTGGGCTCTGTGGCCGTGGGGCTTACCGTGATGCCGCGGGCGTTTAGCCGGGCGTGATCGGGAAAGAAGCTTTGCGTGGCGCGAAGCTGGTCCGTGTCGATACCGCAGGTGCCGTCACCGGGCGCGTTGAACCATGTGAGCGTCCCCTCGGGCAGGGGCAATTCGCCGCTTTGAGCCGCGAGCAGGAGGCGGGAGGCCGTCATACCGGGGGAACAGGCGCGGGCCTATTCTTTCTCCATGGTGCATTGCAGCGGATGCTGGTTGCGGCGGGCGAAATCCATCACCTGAACCACTTTAGTCTCAGCAATTTCAAAGGCAAAGACGCCGACGACGGCGAGGCCTTTCTTGTGGACGGTCAGCATGATCTCCACGGATTGGGCGTGGTTGATGCCGAAGAATTTTTCGAGCACCAGCACGACGAATTCCATGGGCGTGTAGTCGTCGTTGAGCAGCATGACCTTATACATGGGCGGCTTTTTGGTCTTCGGCTTCGTCTTGGTCGCCACACCTGTGTCAGCGCCCGCGTCGCGGTCGTCATTGTCATCCTCTGACATGGTGATATCGAACGGTGTCACGTGGGCGTACCTTAAACGAGTCGATTGTCGTGCTAAGAGGTCACTATATAGGATAGCGGCCACCGCAGAAAAGGGCCGAAGGGTTAAGATGTCACAAACGATCACCACTATTGGTTTTGATGCCGACGACACGCTTTGGCAGAACGAGGAGTTTTTCCGGCTGACGGAGGAGCGGTTTGCCCTGTTGCTGGGGGATTTTGCCGAGGCCGACCATCTGGCGGAGCGGCTCTTGCAGGCGGAGCGGCGCAATCTGGGCAAGTACGGGTTTGGGATCAAAGGCTTTGTGCTGTCGATGATCGAGACGGCGATTGAGGTGACGGATCAAACCGTGCCGGCTTCCGTGATTGCGGAGATTATCGCGGCGGGGCAGGAGATGCTGGAGCATCCCATTCATTTGCTGCCCCATGTGGAGGAAACGGTCGGGGCGCTGGCCGGGTCGTTCAGGCTGGTGATGATCACCAAGGGGGACCTGCTGGATCAGGAGCGCAAGCTGGCGCAGTCGGGGCTGGGGGAGATGTTTGACGCGATTGAGATCGTGTCGGACAAGGTGCCGCAGACCTATATCCGGGCCTTCATGCGCCACGGCGACGGGCCGGAGCGGGCGGTGATGGTGGGCAACTCGATGAAATCCGATGTGGTGCCCGCGATTGAGGCGGGCGGCTGGGGGGTGCATGTGCCCGCGAAATATGAGTGGGAGATAGAGCGGGCGGAGGCGCCGGTGGGGCATCCCCGGTTCCGGGTGCTGCCCGATCTGGGTGGGTTGGTGGCGCTGTTGGATCAGCTCTGAGTGACGTATGCGCCGTATTGGCTTAACGCATTGAAAACATGTATTTTTGAAGATTTCTGAAAGGTTTTGTTATCCCGGTCTCAGAGGGCTTTTCGGGCCTTCAGCGCGGCGGAGATGGTGCCGTCATCGAGATAGTCGAGCTCCCCGCCGATGGGGACGCCCTGCGCGAGGGACGTGACCGTGACGTTGCGCTTTTCCAGCTCGCCCGCGATGTAATGCGCGGTGGTCTGGCCGTCGATGGTGGCGTTGAGCGCGAGGATCACCTCCGTGATGCCCTGGCTGTCGACGCGGTCCAGCAATTTGGGGATGCGCAGCTCGTCAGGGCCGACGGCGTCCAAGGCCGAAAGCGTGCCGCCGAGCACATGGTAGCGGCCCTTGAAGACCTGCGCGCGCTCCATTGCCCAGAGATCGGCCACGTCCTCGACGACGCAGATCTCAGCCGTGGCGCGTTTTGGGCTGGCGCAGATGTCGCAGGTCTCCGACGTTCCTATATTGCCGCAGGTGACGCATTCGCGGGCGGTTTGCGACACGGTTTGCAGCGCCGTTGACAGCGGGGTCATCAGCACGGCGCGTTTCTTGATCATGTGCAACACGGCGCGACGGGCCGAACGGGGGCCAAGGCCGGGCAGCTTGGCCATCATCTCGATCAGCGCGTCGATGTCTT
>CAYXIZ010000091.1:7172-9530 GCA_964465485.1 uncultured Rhodobacterales bacterium
AAAAAGGAAGCTTCATCCCGGCCGGCAACCCCAAACCTTCCGTCAGCTTGCCCATCTCTTCAGCGGCCTTGGCCGAGGCCTTGCCTTGGGCGTCCTTGATCGCGGCGAGGATCAGGTCCTCGACGACCTCTTTTTCGTCGGGATGGAAGATGGAGGGGTCAATGTCGAGCGCGGTGACGACGCCTTTGGCGGTGGCGGTGGCTTTGACCAGACCCGCACCGCTTTCGCCGGTGACAGTCATGCTTTCCAGCTCTTCCTGCATCTCGCCCATTTTGGCCTGCATTTCCTGAGCTTTCTTCATCATCCCGGCCATATCGCCAAGACCGCCTAATCCTTTGAGCATGTTCTGCCTCCTCTATGCGTTGGATGTGACATGGCCCGGTGGGGCCGGAAATTCAAGTCAGTGCGGTGTTTTGGGAGGGTGGGTGACGCTCCCGCTGAGCGGGTCGCCCCACCCGCCCTCCCGTAGGGCGCTAGAGTTGAGAGGGGTGCCGGTCCGCTAAAAATCTGCGATTTTTTGCTACACCGCACGTTTGAGGATGGCTTTAGCCGTCCTCAAAGGGATCCCACTCGTCTTCAACCTCCGGCAAAGCCTCGACCGCGGCTTCCTGAATAAGCTCGGCTGCGGTGCGAATTTCGACGATTTTTGCGCTGGGGAAGGCCTGCAACGTGGCCTGAAACATCGGGTGCTGCGCTGCCTCTTCTTTCAGCGCGTTGGCCTCTGCGTCGCGGACGGAGGCGATGGTGGGCGCGCCGCCTTCATTGACCACCGTGACCGCCCAGCGGTTGCCCGTCCATTGCTGCAAGCGCGCGCCGAGTTTGGAGGCGAGGTCTTGCGGCGCGTTTTGCGTGGGCACGAACTCAATCCGGCCGGGCGCGTAATTGGCCAGTTGCAGCGTGGTTTCGACCTCGATCAGCAGTTTCACGTCGCGGTTGGTCCGAATCAGCTCGACCACCTGATCGAAGCGGGCGAATCGCGCCAGCGCGTCTTCGGGGGCTGTGGCCAGCGCTGTGGCGGCGCCGGAGCCTTGCACTTGCGCCACTGAATGTGTTGCGCGGGCGGTTGTGGTGCCGCTTTGTTGCGGGGCCTGTCCTCCGCCGCCGGGAGGCGTTGTGGGTGGGGTGTTTTGCAGCTTGCGCACGAGTTCTTCGGGCGAGGGCAGGTCGGCCATATGGGTGAGCCGGATGATCGCCATTTCGGCGGCCATCATGGCGTTGGGGGCGCTTGCGACCTCTTCGAGGGCTTTCAGTAGCAGCTGCCACATCCGCGACATGGCCCGCATGGGGAGCTTTTCGGCCATGAGCTGGCCGCGTGTGCGCTCGTCCGGGCCGACGGTGGGGTCCTCTGCGGCCTCGGGCGTGATCTTAATGACGGAGACCCAATGGGTGATCTCGGCCAGATCGCGCAAGACCGCCACGGGGTCGGCCCCGTCGGCATATTGCGCGGAGAGCTCTTGCAGCGCGCCCGCCGC
Source organism: uncultured Rhodobacterales bacterium (assembly GCA_964465485.1). Lineage (GTDB taxonomy): Bacteria > Pseudomonadota > Alphaproteobacteria > Rhodobacterales > Rhodobacteraceae > Litoreibacter. The sequence goes on from CAYXIZ010000091.1 coordinate 8,645, forward strand.
GTCGCCCTTCATGATCAGGTCGAACAGATCGAGCACGCGGCCCCTGTCGGCAAGCCCCAGCATCGCGCGGACCTGCAATGCGGTTGTCTCGCCTGCGCCGTGGCTGATGGCCTGATCCATCAGGGACATCGCGTCGCGGACGGAGCCCTCGGCGGCGCGGGTGATCAGGGCTAGCGCATCTTCTGCGATCTGGGCGTTTTCCTTGGCGGCGATATTTTGCAGATGGGAGATCATCACCTCGGGCTCGATGCGGCGCAGATCGAAGCGTTGGCAGCGGGACAGCACCGTGACCGGGACTTTGCGGATTTCGGTGGTGGCCATGATGAATTTGGTGTGGCCCATGGGCTCTTCGAGCGTCTTGAGCAACGCGTTGAAGGCGTTGGTGGACAGCATGTGAACCTCATCGATGATGAAGATCTTGTAGCGCCCCTCCGCGGGGCGGGTGTTGGCCATCGCGTTCAGCTCGCGGATATTGTCGACCCCTGTGGAGGAGGCGGCGTCGATTTCCAGCACGTCGAAAAACCGCCCCTCGGAAATGCCGATGCAGGAATTGCAGACCCCGCAGGGCTCAGTCGTGGGGCCGCCCTTGCCGTCGGGGCCGGTGCAGTTGAGACCCTTGGCGATGATGCGCGCGGTTGTGGTTTTGCCGGTGCCGCGGATGCCTGTCAGCATGAAGGCATGAGCGATGCGGTCCGCGTCAAAGGCGTTTTTCAGGGTGCGGACCATGGCGTCTTGGCCAATGAGGTCGGCAAACGTGCCGGGCCGGTATTTGCGCGCCAGCACCTGATAGCCTTGTGTGGCCTGCGCTGGCTGTTCGGTCTCGCTCATGGTGCCCCCGGGATTCGTATCTCGCAAAACTAGAGGCTGGGCGGGGGGAGGTCTACCG
>CAYXIZ010000092.1:0-9501 GCA_964465485.1 uncultured Rhodobacterales bacterium
CGTCGACGGTGACTTCCGTGCCGGACCATTTGCCGAACAGGATTTTGTCGCCTTTTTTGACGGCCATCGGGATCAGCTCGCCCGAGTCTTTGCGTGCGCCTTCGCCAGCAGCGACGATAACGCCTTCCGCAGGCTTTTCTTTCGCGCTTTCGGGGATGATCAGACCACCGGCGGTCTTTTCGTCGCTCTCTACACGTTCTACGAGGACGCGGTCGTGAAGCGGTTTCAATGCCATCTTTGTAGCTCCTAGCTCAAAGTTAGTTCCACTGGCCTCCCATCTGAGGCCGTTAGCACTCGATGGTGCTGAGTGCTAACGGAGCGTAATTAGGCAGCCCCCGGCCCCGAGTCAACAGCCCCTTCGGACTAAACTGCGCCAATAAACCTGCCAGAAACACCGTCGGCGGACGGGCCGCGCAGAATTGTCAAAACCGCAGCCCACCCGGACAGATTCTCGGCCCCTCAACAGCCCGACCGTCTAAGGCCGGGTCACACTGTCTAACATTCCTTACACATTTGCGTTTGATCCCGTTGAAATCTGCCGCAACTTTCTCTTTTCTGGGCACATATTCAAATCATGGACCCTCAATGACACGCCTTATTCTTCCCGTTAAACGCTGCTTTCTTCCTATTGCCCTCACCACATTTTTGATGACCCAGGCGGCCGCCGCCTCCGACTTCGTGTTTGGTCTGGGGGTGACCGATTTTGACGATGACGGCCAATTTGCGGCTGAGCTAGAATTTCATTCCGACCCGGTCTGGCAGGTCGCAGGCGCCGATGTCTCGGTGCTCGGGGCAGTGGTCGCCACAGATAATGGTGACCTCTTTATTGGCGCGGGCGTCTCGGCGGTGCGGCCTTTGTCAAACGGCTGGTATCTCGAAGGCAGCTTTGCGCCGGGCTATTACGATAACAGCGCCCCCGCCACCGACCTCGGCAATGATCTGGAGTTCAGAACCCTTATCGGCCTTGGCCGCACCCTGTCCAACGGGGCGCGGGTGTCTGTTGCGGTGTCGCATATCTCCAATGCAGGGATCGGCGAGTCCAACCCCGGCGTGAACCTGCTGACGCTGCGCCTGCGCTACTAAACGCGGGCCTAAGACCGCATCCCCGCAGAGCACCGCGCGGGGGAGTTATTTGCTCTGGCTGGCGCTTTTGGCGCGTCTACATCTTCGGGAAGTAATCCTCGCACCCGCCTTCGCGGTAGACATCCGCCGTGCAGCAATGCAACCCGCCGCCAAAAGCATAGGCGTCGCGCAGCTCGACCTCGACCACATTCATGCCCAGCTTGTCCATCTGCTCGGCCTGATAGACCTCGGATTTTTCGACGCAAACCGTCTTGGGGTCCAGCACCAGCACATTCATGCTGAGCCATGTCGAGGAATAACACAGCGGCGGCGGCGCATTATGGGCGGGCTGTGCGGCGTCCACGATCTGCCAATCGTTTTGCTCGAACATCTTGCGCTGCTCGTCGGGCAAGCGGCGCTGCGGGTTGTTCAGGATCAGGCCGGGGCGCAGCGGCGTGAAGGTTGCGTCGATATGGATCGGATAGGGGTCGCCCGGAAAATTGACCGTATGGACCCGGTGATCGGGGAAATGGCGACGCAGCCATTCGATGCCCTTGAGGTTTGTCGTAAACCCGTGCTGCACCACCAGATCACGGCCAAAGCGCAGCACGTCGGCTGCGTCAAACAGAGGCTCCTTCTCGGTCGTGACAAAGAACTTTTCAGCCGCCCATTGCAGACGTTTTTCGACGCCGATTTTATCGGACAGATAGTCAGGGTGGTAATCCTCATCCGTCAGGCGTGGCTTGGGCGCGCTTTCATGGCGAAAGTTCGGGTCTTCATCGAAATAGCGCTCCATCAACGGGCGGTAGTTCAGATATTCAAACCAGCGGCAGCGATAGGACATGGTGGCCTCCAGCATTTCGGAGCCCACGGTCAGCAACACGTCACGCGGCGGCATGCAGCCAAACTGGCTGTCGGTGTGGAAATCCGGCGTGGTGACAGGTTTCGAGTGGTCGATGCTGTCAGGCCGGTCGACCCGCACACCGCGCGCCTCTAGCTGGGCTGCGAAATTGTCCAAAAGCTCATTGGCGCGGTCGATCGTCTCCTGAGGCCGCCTGCCCCATTGTCCCCGCATGTCGCTGTCTTCAGGTACTTTTGCGTCCAACGCAGGCTCTTCTGGCGGGATGTGGCAGTCGTCGGCGCGGCCCACGATCACATGTTTCAACGGGTCCCATTCGTTCCAGCTGTTTACGACCGTCTTTTGCATCCTGACCTCCCAAAGCCCACATGTCCGACGCGCAGTGCTATCGCCAAGATCCCTGCCAGACAAGGGGGCCATTTCGGGCTGGCCATTAAAACTTGAACCAAAAAGCGCCAATAAAATCCCGGCCAAATAACCCCGATCAAACCCATTTCGTTAACATTTTTCGCGCATGACAGAGGGAGCCCCAGTGAATGTCGCAAAACGCCCATGACCAAGCCCGCCTCAAAACCTGACTTTGACCAATATGCAATCATGGCCGCCAAGTTCAGCCGTGATGCGCTTTTGGTGACCGATATTCATGACAAGGTCGTCTGGCTCAACGAGGGTTTTGAAAAGCTGACCGGGTTCACGCTAAAGGAAATGCTGGGCCGGCCCCCCGGCGATTTTCTGCGCGGCGACCTGACGGAATCGGATGCCATTCAGAAGATCGACGATTGCATCACCAACCGCAGGCCCGTCGATATCGAGGTGCAGTATCGCCGCAAGGACAACACCCCGTTCTGGATGGAAAGCCGCATCACGCCGGTCTTTGACAAGGATGGCGGCCACACGCATTTCATGTCCTCATCGCGCGATGTAACCGCCCGTCGCGCTTTGGAAAAGGCAACCAAAGAGGCAACCGACAATGAACAGCTGCGCCAGCAGGAACGCCGGTTGCTCAGTCAGGTCAGTGAATGGCTCTATTCCGCCAAGTCGCTGGAAGAGCTGTTGCAGGTGATTTCCAAATCGCTTGAGACCCTCATGCCGGAGGCGGAGGGGCAGCTTTATATCTACTCGGACACGCGCGACACGCTGGATCTGAGCATTCAATGGGGTGGAGCCGGCACAGCACAAGACCATATCGAACCCGATGATTGCTGGGCGCTGCGCCGTGGCCGCGCCTATGCGTTCGGGATGCGCCCCATCGAATTTCCCTGCGGTCACAGCCATTCCGTTGAGGACGACTCCCCCTATTTCTGCGTGCCGATCACCGCCCATGGGCAAACCAACGGGCTGCTGCATCTCAATTTCGGGGCCTTCGCGCCCGACCGGTCTCAACGCGAGAAATTCAAGTATTTCCTCGACCAACGTTGGGAGCTGGCACTTCTCTGCGCGGAACAAATCAGCCTCGCCATCGCCAATGTGCAGCTGCGTCAAGAACTGCTGGACCAATCCGTGCGCGACCCGCTGACAAACCTGTGGAACCGCCGCTGGTTCCTTGAGGCCGCGCAACAGCAACTGACCCGCGCCAAAACCTCCAGAGAACCGTGCTCCCTGATCTCCGTTGATGTCGACAATTTCAAGAAATTCAATGACCTGCATGGCCATGATGCCGGCGATCTGGTGTTGCGCGCGCTTGGCGCGCGGATGATCGAGTTTTTCACCAACACTTGCGCGCCCTGCCGCTTGGGCGGGGAGGAATTCATCGTGCTGTGCAGCGGCATGACGGAGGCGGAAACCGCCGAGATATCTGAGCAATTCCGTCAGCAGGTCATGGAGATCACGATCAAATATTCAGGCGCAGACCTGCCGCCCATCACCGTCTCCGCCGGGGTCGCGGCCACACCTGATGGCACGAAGGATCTAGAAAGCCTGGTCAAAGCCGCAGATTTGGCGCTGTACGAAGCCAAACGGCTGGGCCGCAATCAGGTGGTGACGCAATCGCAGATGGGCCTTCAGAGCAAGGCACGCACCGGCCCTCGCCCCGCATAGGTCACCAACCCCTCCTGACCTTTGGGGGTCAGTTGGTAAATGCCCGTCGAGACCCGCTCGAACCAGCCATAGTGATCTGCCGCCATGATCCGCGTCGCCTGCACCACCCCCGTGGCCGCGGCCACCTGCGCGCCTTTGCAAGGGCCTTCATCCGCCAAATGCCGCGCGCAAAGCAGCGCATCTTGGCGATATGCCGTGACCAACCCAACCCGCGTCGCCCCTCCCTCATTGGGATCACCCACCCGGCGCGCAAATTCGCGCAGCAACCGCCCCCGGCGCTCCAAAGATTTGCGCGGCTGATAGGGCGCAGGGTCCAGATGCACCTCGACCAGCTCGTCGCGCATCCGCACCGTGATCAGCCCCAGCCCAAGGCGGCGGCACAGCCCCAGATTGTCTTTCAGCGACTTGGCAAACCGTTTCCCCGCGCCTCGCGGCACAGCAATGTAAACCGCATCGGTCATGCTCTGACGTGCAATCCCCTGATGAAAGAGCGACAGGCTCAGCGCCGTTTTCATCTCGACAATCACCGGATCCGCATCGCCCTGCACTGCCACCACGTCGCAGGCACCCACCTCCGATTTCACCTCATATCCCTGCCCCTCAAGATAGCGCTTGATGGCGGGGTATAGCTCCGTTTCCCGCATGGGTTCGCCCCGTCTGTCTGCTCCGCCCCAGCATGCCGATCCGGGCCGCGCTTTCAAGCGGAAGCGCCAGGTTCCAGAGGCCGCAGGCCCCGAAGCACCTCTTTCGCCAAAAGGCGGCCGACCCCGTGACATCCACCGCCGCCCCTCCTATAACGCCGCCAAATGTCATGATTGCTTAGGACTGCCCGATGACCACATTGATTTTTGGCCACAAATCCCCAGACACAGATTCCACCGGCTCTCCCCTGATCTGGGAGTGGTTTTTGAACCATCAGGGCGGCGACGCGCGCGCCGTGCTGCTGGGCGAGCCCAATACCGAAGCCGCCTTCATGCTGCAACGCTGGAACCTGACCAAGCCCCAGATCATCTCGGAGATCGCAGCAGAGCAGCCTTGTATCATCGTTGACACCAACAACCCCGCCGAGCTGCCCGACGCCATCAATGAGGCCGACGTGCAGGCAATCATCGACCACCATAAGCTGGTCGGCGGGCTGGAAACCGCAGGACCCATCGACATAACCATCCGCCCGCTGGCCTGCACCGCCACGATCATGCACGATCTGATGGGCGATCACGCGGCCCATATGCCAGACGCGATCAAAGGTGCTATGCTCAGCTGCATCCTGTCCGACACGCTGGAATTCCGCTCGCCCACAACCACCGATACGGACCGTAAGCTCGCCGAAAGCCTGGCTGCTGATCTGGGCATCAACATTGCCGACTACGCCGCCGAGATGTTCGCCGCCAAATCCGACGTCTCCGCCTTTTCCGAGGCCGAGCTGTTGCGCATGGACAGCAAGGAATACGAGGTGGACGGCGTGAAATTCCGCGTCTCTGTGCTGGAAACCACCTCCCCCAAAATGGTGCTCGACCGCAAAGCAGCGCTGATGGCAGCCATGCCCGGCGTTGCGGGCGAAGACAAGGTCAACGAAGTGCTGCTCTTTGTCGTCGACATCCTGAACGAAGAAGCCACGATGCTGATCCCCAATGACCTGTCCAAACGCGTGGCCGAGGCCAGTTTTGGCGCCACGGTCACAGGTGACAGCGTGGTTCTGCCGGGGATCATGAGCCGCAAAAAGCAAATCATCCCGAATCTGAAACTCTAACGCCCTATTAAGGTTAACGCGCGCGCCCCCACCAAAAGCGCGCGCGCCGACTTTCCATGTTTCAAAATATCCCCGCCGGAGGCTCCGACGCTGGCCAGATGAGCCCCCCTTTGCCCTAAATCACCCAACCGCCAACCCATCGAGGCCCCCATGACCCAGATCATCGACGCGCTTTCTGAGATCTCTGCCCAATATGACGCCCTCTTCGTGGACCTTTGGGGCTGCATCCATAACGGCGTCACCCCGTTCGAGACGGCCGTGGCCGCCATGCAGAACTACCGCAAGACGGGTGGCATCGTGATCTATGTGACCAACGCGCCGCGCCACCGCGCCTCCGTGGCCAAGCAGTTGGACAAGATCGGCGTCGCGGCGGACAGCTATGATGATATCGCGACCTCTGGCGACAGCGCGCGGGCGGCGATGTATCGCGGGGCGGTGGGCGAAAAAGTGCATTTCATCGGCCAGCCGCATGACCAGAGCTTTTTTGACCCGCTCAAGCTGATCGCGGATCCGGTCGCCATTTCTCAAGTCTCGCTGCAAGAGGCCGATGGCATCATTTGCTGCGGCCCCGAAGACCCGATGGCCGACCCGGAGGTCTACCGCCCCGATTTTCTCTATGCCAAGCAAAAGGGTCTGAAACTGCTCTGCGCCAACCCCGATATCGTGGTGGACCGTGGCGATCACCGCGAATGTTGCGCAGGCGCTTTGGCCAAGCTCTACACCGAGATGGGCGGCGAAAGCCTCTATTTCGGAAAGCCGCATCCGCCGATTTATGATCTGGCCCGTCGCAGGCTGGCCGCCTTGGGAAAGAGCGTCGAGGACAGTCGCATTTTGTGCGTTGGCGACGGCGTCTTGACCGATATCCGCGGCGCGATGGGAGAGGATCTGGACGCGCTGTTCATCTCTGGCGGCTTGGCCGCCGAAGAAACCAAGACGGAGCACAGCCCCGACCCCGATTTGTTGCAAGACTACCTGAGCAAGGAAATGGTCTCCGCCCGCTACACGATCGGCAAACTGAGGTAGCCAGAATTTCACTGGACTTTGCTGCGCACGCAAAGTAATTAAGTTTCAACTTTTGCGACTCTCGCGATATTTTGTGACTTACAGGTGAACGATATGCTCGATATGCAACGTGACAACTTCCCACGCGGGACAATCTGCATTGAAGACATCGAAATCGGCATGAAACGCCATCTGCGCAAGCAGGTCACCGACCGCGATATCGAGCTATTTGCCGAGGTCTCCACCGACCACAATCCGGTGCACCTTGATGACGACTATGCGCAGGACACGATTTTCGAGGGGCGCATCGCGCATGGTATGCTGACCGCAGGGCTGATCTCGGCTGTGATTGGCGAGCAGCTGCCCGGCCATGGCACCGTCTATCTGGGCCAGTCCCTGCGCTTCATGGCCCCCGTGCGCCCAGGCGATCTGGTCACCGCAGAGGTCGAGGTGACCGCGATTGACCACGCAAAGCGCAAGGTCACCATGGCGACCAGCTGTCAGGTGGACGGCAAGACCGTGCTGAAAGGCGAGGCCGTGGTGCTGGCCCCCTCCAGAAAGTTCGATTAACGCGCGGCAAGCGTCATGGAAACGCGGCCAGAGCAACCACTTGCACCGCCGCAGTGACCCGTTTACGCAATCGCCATGCGCATCATTCGTGACTATCAATTCGTAAGCCCTGATGACCGCGGTGCCACCGTCGCCATCGGCAATTTTGACGGGGTCCATATCGGCCACAGGGCGGTGATCGACATTGCCCGCAAAGCCGCGCCCGACGCCCCTCTGGGCATTGTCACCTTCGAGCCGCACCCGCGCGAATACTTCGCCCCCGACGCCCCACCCTTTCGCCTGATGAATGCGGAGGCCAAGGCCAACCGGCTCGAAAAGCTGGGGGTCAAGCGGCTCTATGAGCTGAATTTCAACGCGGCGCTCTCCAACCTCAGCGCCGAAGAGTTCGCCCAAGAGGTGATCGTCAAAGGCCTCGGGCTGACCCATGTCGTGATCGGCGCGGATTTCTGCTTTGGGAAAGGGCGCGCGGGCAATGCGCAACAATTGCAGGAGTTTGGCCAGCAAATGGGCTTTGGCGTCACCGTTGCGCCGCTGATCGAGACCGGGGAAAAGCTGGTCTCCTCCACAAATATCCGCCAAGCGCTGTCTGATGGCAAACCGCGCGAGGCCGCCCAGATGCTCAGCCATTTGCACCGCATCGAGGGCAAGGTCATCACCGGGGAGCAGCGCGGCCGCGAGCTGGGCTACCCCACCGCCAACCAGAACACCGCCGGGCTGCACCAGCCGAAATTCGGCGTCTATGCCGTGTTTGTCGATGTGCTCAGCGGGCCGCATAAAGGCACCTATCAGGGCGCGGCCTCCATCGGGGTGCGGCCGATGTTTGGCGAGAACACCCCGAATTGCGAGACCTATCTGTTTGACTTCAAGGGTGATCTATACGGCGAACATATCTCGGTGGCTTTGGTCGAATACCTGCGCGGCGAAGAGAAATTCGACAGCCTTGAAGCCCTGATCTCCCAGATGGATGCCGATTGCGCGCAAGCCCGCGCCATCCTGGAGGCGGAATGAAAGACCCGATTGACCGCGCCGGGTTGGGCAAGAGGTTCTGGGAAAAGACCCCTCTGCAAGACATGTCTCCCAAGCAGTGGGAGGCGCTCTGCGACGGCTGCGGCAAGTGCTGCCTGAACAAGCTCGAAGACCCGGAGACCGAAGAAATCGCCTTCACCCGCGTCGCTTGCCGCCTGCTCGACGGCGACACCTGCCGCTGCGCGCAATATGATATCCGGCTGCAATTCGTGCCTGAATGCGTGCATCTGACGCCCGAGAATATCAGCCAGATCGCCTATTGGATGCCGTCCACCTGCGCCTATCGGCTACTCTTTGAGGGCAAGCCGCTTTACGATTGGCACCCGCTGGTGTCAGGCAACGCGCAAAGCGTGCATGATGCGGGCCAGTCGGTTCAGGGCTGGACCGTGCCCGAGTTTGAGGTCCCGGAAGATGAGTGGGACGCGCATATTATTGAGGATCTGTAAGATGAATTTCGCCTCCGACAATGCAGGCCCCATGCACCCGAAAGTGCTGGCCGCGATGACCGCCGCCAATGAAGGCTACGCGATGCCTTACGGCAACGACCCGATCATGGAGGAGGTCCGCGCAGCCATCCGCAGCACATTCGAGGCGCCTGAGGCGGCCGTCTATCTGGTGGCCACCGGCACCGCTGCCAACGCGCTTGCGCTGGCCACCTATACGGCCCCCTGGCAAACGGTCTTTGCGCACCGGGTCTCACATGTGGAGGAAGACGAATGCGGCGCGCCGGAATTTTTTGCAGGCGGGGCCAAGCTGACCTTGATCGAAGGCGAGAGCGCCAAAATGGACCCGGACGCGCTGCGCCAGACCATCCTTGGCACGGGCCAGAAGGACGTCCATTCCGTCCAACGCGGCCCTGTCACGATCACGCAGGCCACTGAGGTCGGCACCGTCTACAGCTTGGATGAAATCCGGCAGATCACTGATATCGCCAAGGAATTCGGCCTGAAAACCCATCTTGATGGCGCGCGCTTTGCCAATGCCTGCGCCACGCTGGGCTGCTCGGCGGCGGAGATGACGTGGAAGGCGGGCATTGACATAGTCAGCTTCGGCGGCACCAAAAACGGCTGCGCGGGCGTCGAGGCGGTGATCTTCTTTGATCCTGAGAAAGCGTGGGAGTTCGAGCTGCGGCGCAAACGCGGCGCGCATCTGTTCTCCAAACATCGCTACCTGTCGGCGCAGATGCAGGCCTATA
>CAYXIZ010000093.1:0-9458 GCA_964465485.1 uncultured Rhodobacterales bacterium
AACCGCGGACCTACTGATTACAAATCAGTTGCTCTACCAGCTGAGCTATAGGGGCTTGGCGGTCCTATAGCGTCCGAAGGGGCGGGCTGGCAAGCTGGAAAATGCGCGGCGGGGCAGAAGATCTTGCGCCCCGTCCGCTCACCCAAGGGCGAAAGCGGTTTGCGCGGGGGGGTGCGGCTCGTTATGAGCAGGGAGCGGAGTTGTACCTGACCCGAGCGGAGGTCTGAGCCCCATGGAGATTGCCCTGCATCTGGGCCTGCATTGCACCGATGAAGATCGGATATTGGCCTGTTTGCAAAAGAATGCCGCGCAGCTGGCCGCCTCCGGGACGCATGTGCCCCAAATCGGGCGCTACCGGCCGGTGATCCGCCAGATGTTGCAGGTCATCAAGGGGGGGGCGCCCTCCGCGGAGGCGCAGCTGTCCTTGATTGACGCAATGGTGGATGACGACCACGCGCAGCGGATTGTGCTGAGCCATGACAGTTTTCTGGGGGTGCCGGGCCGCGCGGTTGAGGGGAACCTGCTTTACACCACCGTGGCCTACCGCGCGCCGCAGCTGCGGGCGCTGTTTGCCGAATGCGACGTGTCGTTCTGCTTTGCGATCCGTGACCCCGCGACATTCATTCCCGCCGTGTTCGAGCGGGCGCAAGAGACCAATTTTGACGCCTTCATGGAGGGCAGCGACGCGCTGACCCTGCGCTGGTCCAACATGATTGCGCGTCTGCGCGAGGCGGTGCCCGATTGCCCGATCACCGTCTGGTGCAACGAGGACACGCCGCTGATCTGGAACGACGTGTTGCGGGCGGTGTCGCAGCATGACACGGATATGGTGCTTGAGGGGCGGGACGACTTTATCAACGGGCTGATGGCCCCTGCCGGGGCGGGGCGGCTGCACTCCTATCTGCAAACACATCCACCGCAAACCGAAGCGCAGCGCCGCAAGGTGGTGGCGGCGTTTCTGGACAAATATGCGGTGGTGGACGCGCTGGAGGAGGAGATCGACCTGCCCGGCTGGACGCAAAGCTACGTCGCCCAGCTCTCGGCGCGGTATGAGGCGGATCTCGGCCTGATCCGCCAGCTGCCGGGCGTCACGTTTATCGAGCCTTAGACGCTACATAATGCTACATGCCGAGCGCTTCTTTATAGAGCTCCAGCACCGCCTCTTCTTCCGAGATATCTTGCGGGTCACGCTTGCGCATGGCGACCAGCTTGCGCAGCACTTTGGTGTCGTAGCCACGGCCCTTGGCCTCCGCCATGACCTCTTTTTGGGCGTCGGCGAGGTCCTTTTTCTCCATCTCCAGCCGCTCGTAACGTTCGACGAATTGGCGCAGCTCGTCGGCTGTCACGCGGTAGGTTGAATCGACTACAGAGCTATCAGACATCGCGGGACACCTTCCTTGAACATGGGTTGGGGCCATGAGATACAAGTGCCGCGACGCAGCTTCAAGCGCCGATTGCGCGGCCCTATCGGCGCGGGGCAGAAATCGCGCAGCCCCGCCGTCTAAAGGATTGATCTTATGGCTTCTCTTATCCCCGTCGGGGCAGTGATTACCCTTATCGGGCTGGGCCTTTTGATGGTCTGCATCCTGCGGGTCGGCAAGGCGCGCAAGGCTGGCCTGCCGGAAGAAGAGCTGCGCGGCGTGCTGGAAAAAACCGTGCCGCTGAACCTCGCCGCGCTGTTGCTCTCGGCGCTGGGGCTGATTGTCGTCGTGGTCGGGATTATTCTGAGCTAGGGTCCGCCGCCGCGCCGCCAAGCTCTTTGTACATCACATGCGCATGCACATAGCCCAGCTGCGGGTGATCGAAGGCGCGGGGCAACACGCCGATGGTCTCGAAGCCCAGCTTGTGCCACAGCGCCACCGCAGCCGTGTTTGACGACAAGACCAGATTGAACTGCATCGCCTTGTAGCCGAGGGCCGCGGCCTCCACCTGCGAGCGCTCGCACATGTGCCGCGCGATGCCCCTGCCCTGCGCGTGGCCGGCGGTGACGTAGCCGCAATTGCACACATGCGCCCCGCCGCCTTGCGCGTTGGTTTTGATGTAGAATGTCCCCAGCATCTCGCCGTCATGCTCGGCCACAAAGGTCGCGGCGGGGCTGGTGCACCACAGATCAAGGGCCGCGTCGCGGGTGATATCGCGCGGCACGGCATAGGTCTGGCCTGCCGCAAAGACCGGCTCGAGCAGGGCCCAGATGGCGGTTTCGTCTGCGGAGGTGGCGCGGCGGATCAACATGGCGGCTAGTCTAATCAGGCCGATTTGTCGCAACAAGTCCGATTGGCGACAGCCCAGAAACAGATCCGCGCCGCATTCGGGACACGCGCGGCGCTCACCCCCTGCTCTTCCGCAGCCAATCGTGGCAAAATTGAGGACAAAACGTCGGCTTCAGAAACGCAGTGTTTCCACGATCTTGTAAGGTTTTCCTTACTTTTGACGTCTCGAACTCGCATAAACGGTCTGCACAAAATACGGGTCGGCGGTTTTTTGCCCAAACCCAACAGTAAAGAGTGAACGGAGTTTCTTATGCCTTATGATCAATGGCTTCCCTTGGCGGTGATTATTCTGACCGGCGGCATTGCTGCCTATCTGATCCTGATCGCCCTGAAATAGCACCGGCCAGACGGCCGCCCCACATTGTGAAAAACCACTATTCCTAGCGCCGCTCGCCTGTTTTCGCGTCGAACAGGTGGCATATGCTCGGCGGCACGGTTGCGGAGAAGCTGTCGCCGATACCTGCGCGGAATTCCTTGTCGGCTTTCACTGCCATGAGTGACTGGCCGGAGCGCACGGTGATCATGGTGGCATCCCCCAACAATTCCATCGAATAGACCGGCGCGGTGATCTGCGCCTTGCCCTTGGTGGCGACGGAGGCGTCTTCGGCGCGGAACCCCAATGTCACCGGCCCGTCCGGGCCGCTCAGGCCTGAAACCTCGATATTCTTGGCGCGGAACGTGCCGCCGCTCAGATCCCCTTCGATCAGGTTCATCGCCGGGTTGCCGATAAACGAGGCCACGAATGTATTGGCCGGGTTGTCGTAGATATCGGTGGGGGTGCCCACCTGCTGGACCACGCCTTTCTCCATCACCACGACACGGTCGGCCAGCGTCATCGCCTCGATCTGATCGTGAGTGACGTAGATCGTCGTGGCCTGCAGTTCGTGGCTGAGGTTCTTGATCTGCGCGCGGGTGGAGACGCGCAGCTTGGCGTCCAAATTAGAAAGCGGCTCGTCCATCAGGAACACTTCCGCCTTGCGCACGATGGCGCGGGCAAGGGCCACACGTTGCCGCTGACCGCCTGAAAGCGCGGCGGGTTTGCGTTGCAGAAAGTCATCCAGCTCCACCATGGCGGAGGCGCGCATGACCCGGTCGTGATGCTCCGCCTCAGGCACTTTGCGGACTTTCAGAGGGAAGCGGATATTCTCGTAGACGGTCATGTTCGGGTAGAGCCCGTAGGATTGAAACACCATGGAGATATCGCGGTCTTTCGGCTCCACATCATTGACCATGCGATCGCCGATCCAGATCTCGCCCTCCGTGGGGTCTTCGAGCCCTGCAATCATGCGCATCGTCGTCGTCTTGCCGCAGCCAGACGGGCCAAGCAGCACCAGAAATTCCTTATCCGGGATCGTCAGGTCGAAATCCTTGACGCCCACAAAATCGCCCCAGCGCTTGTTGATATTCTTCAGCGTGATCTGCGCCATCGGGTCAGCCTTTCACAGCACCAGCGGTCAACCCGCTGACAATTTGACGTTGGAAGAAGAGCACCAGCACGAAGAGCGGCGCGGTGGCGGAGACCACGGCGGCCACGGCAAACATCACATTGCCCTCCTGCTGGGTGGAGCCAAGGAAGCTGGCGATCTTGGGCACCATGGTCTGGTTTTCCTTGCTGAGCAGCATCGCGGTGACGGCAAAATCGTTATAGGCCAAAAGGAACGAAAACAGCCCCGTGGTGATGACGCCCGGCCACATCACGGGGATGATCACATAGCGGAAGGCCTGAAACCGCGTGCAGCCATCGACCATGGCGCTCTCGTCCAGATCCTTGGGGATATTCATGAAGAAGCTGCGCAGCATCCAGATGGTAAACGGCTGGTTGATCGCCACCAGCACGATGATGGTGGTCGACAGATAGCCCCAGACATTCAGCTCGAAAAACGGCAGCAAATAGCCCGAGACCAGCGTGATATGCGGCATGGCGCGGAAGACCAGCGCGGTCATCAGGATCCAGAACGTGTAATTGTAGCTCGACCGGCTCAGCGCGTAGCCGCCCAGCGTGCCGAAGGTCAGCGAGATGGCCACGACGCAAACCGTCACGATCAGCGTGTTGAACACCGCGCCGCCGAAGCCTTCCTGAATCCACGCGCCCTCATAGCCCGCGCCGGTGAAGGGCGCGCCGGTCTCGATCACCGTGCGGGTGCCCCAAAGCGCGTTGCGCCAATCCTGAATGGAGAAGAAATCTGACTGCACTTTGAAACTGCCCCAAAGCGTCCACATGAAGGGGAAGGCCGCCGCGATCAGCCAGAGCGCGAGGAACCCCATCAGAAGCAGCCGGACTGTGGGCGAGCGGCGGGTGGCGCGTGCTTCGCTCATGGCCGCGCTCCTTTGAAGTCGCGCCATGTGCGGATCAGCACCGGCGTCAGCAGCACCGCCACGCCCAGAATGGTCAGCATGGAGGTCGCCGCCGCCGAGCCAAAGAGTTGGAACTCGCCGCGCAGGTCGTTGAAGATGATCCAGCTGAGCGAGGTGGCCGAGGCCTCCGCCGAGAAGCCGACGATGGGCTCAAAGACCCGGAAATTATCCATCAACTGGATGAGCGCGATAAACGTGACGAGCGGCATGAGATAAGGCAGCACGACATAGCGCACCCGCTCCCAGCGCGACGCGCCGTCGATCATCGCACTTTCCAGCGTGTCCTGCGGCACGGTTTGCAGCCCTGCATAGAAGACGACGAAGGCGAAAGGGGCGGAGGACCAGACGCCGTAGACCATCAGCATGATCCAGGTCAGCGCCGGGCTGGCCCGCAGCGACAGGTCGGGGTCATTGAGCAGCACCTGCAAGGTCTGGCCCAGCACCCCGCGGCTGTCGATCATCCAGAACAGGATCAGCGAGCCGATAAGCGGCGTCACCATCATCGGCAAGAGCGAAAAGAAAATCGCCAGCCCCTTGAGCATGCGCGGCAAGGCGTTGACCGCCAGCGCAATGCAGAAGCCCAGAATGATGACCAGCGGGGTGACCAGAAATGTGTAGGCCAGCGTGAAGGACAGCGCCTTGTAGAAGGGCAGCCCGTAGAGCTGTCTTGCGAACTCCCCCAGCGTGTCTGAGCCGCGCCAAAAGGCGGCCACCTCGTCAAAGGCCAGATGGTTGCGGTTGGTATAGGTGCCAAAGCCGTTGAACTGGCCCAAAGGGCGCTCCGCTTTCAGCTTGGCGGCGGCCTCCGTGTCGACGACGGTTTCCGTGGTGCAGCCGCCCAGTGGCACGCAGTTTTCGACCGTGATCAGAACCTTCTCATGCTCGATGAACAGCGATTGCGTGAAGACCGACACGATGGGCAAAGCGATGAACAGCAGCATCGCGATGGCGGATGGCAACATGAACCAGAGAAAGGTTTTGTGCTTCATGGCGTCCCCCGACCATTTCGCGTGTTGGGGCGAGGCCGCATCCCAGCGCCCTCGCCTATGTCGCTTAGCCTCTGCTTATTGCAGGAAGCCCGCCTCTTTGGCGGCTGTGGTGTAGGCGGCTTCTACATCGGCCAGAGCCTGCTCTGCGGACTCGGTGCCTTGCATGAACTCAACCAGCTCCGCGCCCAGTGCGGTGTGCAGCAGGCCGCCATATGGCACCATTGGGTAAGGCGTGGCGGAGGCCGAGGCGAAGACGCCCACGGCAGCCGGGCTGGGCTTATAGCCCGGCGACAGCCAGACCGCCTGATCGGCATTGGCGTTGGCGGTTTCGTCATTGATGCCGTTGATCATCGCAATGAACGTGGCTTCCGCGTCCTCGTCCGAGATATTGGCGGAGATGGTGAACCCGTCCCACCACAGCGTCGTGGCCAGCTCGTCGCCCTCGCCCAAAGTCGGGGCTGCGGCAAATTTCGTGGCAGCGACGATCTCAGGCGTGGAGCCCTCGTTGTCTGTCACCGGGCCCGCGCGCGAGCCCCACATGTTCATGATCGCCACGTTGCCTGCTTCCCACTCGGCGGCAGCCGCGTTGGAATCGTAGGTCAGGAAATCAGGGTTCATATATTCGCTGAGCGCCTTCATCATGTTGAGCGCGGCGACGCCGTTCTCGTTGTTGATGGCGGCCTCGGCGGTGCCCTCTTTGAACATCGGCGCGCCGGTGCCCATATACATGTTGACGAATTCCTCGCCCAGGTTCCAGCCCGCCTTGTAGGTGCCCGAGAGCGGGTATTCCATCAGGCCCTTGTCCTTGATGGCTTTGGCGGCGGCCAGCACGTCTTCATAGCTGGTGGGCGTCTCGACACCGGCCTCGGCCAGAATGTCTTCGCGGTAGAACAGGTGCTGCGCGTTGGCCATGAAGGCCACGGCCATGACTTCGCCATTGATGGTGATCAGCTGGCTTTTCGGAATATCCGCGCCATGCTTGGCGATCAGATCATCAAGCGGGCGGATCAGCCCGTCATTCATCAGCGGCACGATCGAGCCATTGGCCACCACCGCAGAGGTGTATTCCGCCGGGTTCGGCGTCAAAGCGGCGACCTGAATGTCGCGGTGGTCTTTGGTGAGGTTCGACGTGAATGTCGCGTCGCCCGAGATGCATTCCTGCGCCTTGGCGGCAATCGTCTGGATCGCGGGGAATTCATTGCCCAGCACCCGGACGGAGCCCGAGGTGACCGAACAGCCATGCCCGTCCGCATAAGCCGCCGCCCCAAGCGAGACGGTCGCCACGCTGGTCAGCAGCGCAATTTTAAAATGTTTCATGTGGTTCTCCCTGTGCGCGGCGTGAAACCGGTTCCGCCGCTTCTGAATAGCTTGCCCGAAAACACGCGATTATCTCTATTTATCTCAAGAGAATACGTATTCTGGGGCGTATCTTGCCACGTTCGCAATCCCTGCCCCGCTTTGCAAGATCATTTTTGCGCCTCAGCTGCCTGATACTGTGCAAACCGCATCCGCTCCGCCGCAAGGCGGGCCAAAAGCGGGGCGCGGCGCCAATGCGCGGGGTCCTCTTTGGCGAAGGCCGCGATGCTGCGGGACACCTCGAACACAGTGCGCGCGTCGGCCTCATGCATCGGCCCGCCCCGGTGGCGCGGGTAGCCAAAACCGTGGATCATCACCACGTCAATATCGCCGGGGCGCGCGGCGGTGCCGGCCTCCAACAGCGTGGCCCCTGCGTTGATCAGCGCGTAAAGCAGGTGGTTCTGGATCAGCTCGGGCGTGACCTCCAGCTTGGGCAGCGGGCGCATCCGGCGCTCCCCCATCAGCATGGTCAGCATTTCGGGGTTCGCCGCGCCGCGCTTGCCCTCATCGTTGTAGATGTAATAGCCCTTGCCCGATCTGCGCCCGAACTGCCCGTCCTCGCATAGAATATCGGGCAGCAGCAGCGCCTCCGGGTCGGGGTTTTTCATCGCCTTGCGCCGCGCCCAGCCAAGATCGAGCCCCTCATCATCCTGTGCCTCGTAAGGGCCCACTGGCATCCCGAAACTGCGCATCGCCGCGTCCACCTGCGCGGGCTGCGCGCCGCGCAACAGCAGCCGGTCCGCCGCCGCGCGGTAGGCGCTGAGCATCTGGTTGCCGATGAGCCCCGGTACCGCCGTGCTGCGCACCGGGGTTTTGCCCAGCGTTTTGACCAGGCTGTGGGCGGCGGTCACGCCGCGCGGGTTGGCGTCCTCCGGCACACCGATTTCGACCAGCCCCATGCGCTGCACAGGGGCGGAGAACCGCAGGGCCAGCACGTCCTGCGGGCGGTTTGAGGCCTGCGCCAACGCGCCGATATCCAGATAGGAGGTGTTGCTGGCCAGCACGGCCTCCGGTTTGGCCAGCTTGCCCAGCTTGGCGAAAATGTCGCGCTTTGTCTCAAGGTCTTCGCTGACGCATTCGATGATGATATCGGCGGTGGAGAGCGCCTCCATCTGGGTTGTCAGGTTCAGGTCGGTCAGTGCCCCCTCGCCCATTTTCCCGGCAGCCACGCCTTTTTCGTAAAGCGCGGCGATGCGGGACAAGGCATCGGTGACGCCCGCCTCGCCCTGCTCGATCACGGTGACGGCGAAGCCTGCATCAAGGCAGGCCATGGCGATGCCGCTGCCCATCACCCCCGCGCCGACCACGCCGATTGTGTCAAGCTGATGCGGCACGCCGCGTGCGAGTTCGGGGAATTTCGTGGCCGCGCGTTCGGCAAAAAACGCATGGCGCAGCCCTGCGGAGGACGGCGAGGCGAGGCATTCGGCAAAAGCCTCGCGTTCCATGTCGAGGCCGATGTCGAAAGGCACCAGCAATGCGGCCTCCACGCAGTCGATGATCTTGCGCGAGGCCAGCGGGCGGTTTGGCAGCGCGCGCCGCTTGGCAATGTCGGCCATGCAGGCCGCCCCGTCGTCAAATTGCGAGCGCGCATCGCGCGTTCGGCGTGGTGCGTCCACGTCAGCGGCCAGAGCGGCGGCGTCAAGGCGCAGGGTTCTCAGCGGGCTGATTTCGTCGATCAGCCCCAGCCGCTCCGCGTCCACCGCTTTCATGGGCAGGCCGCTGAGCATCATATCGAGCGCCACTTTGATGCCCACCAGTCGCGGCGTGCGCTGCGTGCCCCCTGCCCCCGGCAGAAGGCCCAGTTTGACCTCCGGCAGGCCCAGCAGCGTGGTCTCTTCGGCCACGCGGTAATGGGCGGCCATGGCCAGCTCAAGCCCGCCGCCCAGGACCGTGCCATGCAATGCGGCGATCACCGGTTTCGGGCAGGCCTCCACCCGGTCGCACAGATCCGGCAAGGAGGGCTCTTGCGGCGCGTCGCCGAATTCCGAAATATCCGCGCCTGCCGGAAAGGTGCGGCCATCCGCGGCCAGCAGCACGGCGCGGATGCCCGCATCGGCCTCCGCCTCGGACAGGCAGGCGGCAATGCCTTGGCGCACCTCCGCGCCCAGCGCGTTCACAGGCGGGTTGCGGATCACGATCAGTCCCAGATCGCCGTGGCGTTCGAGCCGTACCAGATCACTCATTGCGGGGCCTCGTCGATCAAGGCGCAGGCGGCTCCTGCCAAGAGCGGGATGGCGGCGGCATAGCTGCGCGCGGTCTCGGGGTTTGAGGCGTTGCCGTCATGCGCGCGGCGCACCACGCCGGTCAGGATTGCGGCCAGCCGGAAGAAGGAGAAGGCGAGGTAGAAGGCCCAATTCTCAGGCTCCGCGATGCCGCGCCTTTCGCAATAGCGCGCCACATAGTCGGCCTCCGAGGGGATGCCCAGCGCCGCGCGGTCCAGCCCGCCCAAGCCCCGCATGCCGCCCTGATGCGGCAGCCGCCATTGCAT
>CAYXIZ010000094.1:0-9302 GCA_964465485.1 uncultured Rhodobacterales bacterium
TGGTCGTGGTGCTGATCATCTCCACGCTGACCTACAAGCTCTTCGAGCGCCCGGTCTATCGCTGGTCGCTCAGCAAGACCGCCCGCTTCCGCCGCGCCGCGCCCGCCTAGGCGCTGCGCTGCATCTTCACAGGCTCCGTGCGGGCCAGCCGGATGACGTTGGACATGAAGGGCTTGTGCGTGTCCTCGCTGCGCGTCGCGGCATACAGCCGCTTGGTCTTGCCCGTCTTGGTCAACGGCCGCGTGACATAGTCCGAATTATACCGCACCTCCCGCACCACCCAATCAGGCAGCACCGCCACGCCCCGATTGGAGGCCACCAGCAGCAAGATCACCGCCGTCAGCTCAACCTGCCGCATGGCCCGCGGCTCCACGCCTGCGGGGATCAGCAGCTCCGTGAACACATCCAGCCGGGTGCGGTCCACCGGATAGGTGATCAGCATCTGGTCTTTCAAATCCTCCGCCTCGATATAGTCCTTTTGCGCCAGCGGGTTGGCGCTGGAGGCCACAAAGACCGGCTCATAGTCAAAGAGCGGCGTGAAATCCACGCCCGGCAGGTCCTCAGGGTCGGAGGAAACCACCAGATCAACCTCCTCGCGCAGCAGTGCAGGCAGCCCGTCGAAGCTGAGGCCGGGGCGGATATCCACGTCAATATCGGGCCAGCTTTGCCGAAAGCCTTCGAGCACCGGGAACAGCCATTCGAAACAGGCGTGGCACTCGATGGCGATGTGCAGCCGCCCGGTCTTGCCCATGCGGAGGGACAGGAATTCCTCCTGCAGCGCAGCCACCTCGGGCAGGATCCGCTCCGCCGCGCGCAGCAGCTTCATCCCAGCAGGCGACAGCTTCATCGGCTTGGAGCGTCGGATGAACAGCTCCACCCCCGCCTGATCCTCCAGCCCCTTGATCTGGTGGCTCAGCGCCGATTGGGTGATGTTGAGCTGCTCTGCGGCCCGCGCCAGCCCGCCGCAGTCATGTATGGCCTTCACCGTGCGCAGGTGGCGAAATTCAATATGCAAGTGCGCCTCATGTTTATCTTGAGAGTTATGAAATTGTCTCACAATCCTACCTGTGAGACAACCGGGCCCGCAACCCAAAGGATCCCCCAGCATGACCCTCCCAACAGTCTCCTTCGAATTCTTCCCACCCAAAAACCTCGCCGGGTCGTTCCGGCTGTGGGACACGTTGCAGGTGCTGGCCCCCTTTGAGCCGGGTTTCGTGTCGGTGACTTACGGCGCGGGCGGCACCACGCGGGCGCTGACCCATGAGGCGGTGACGGCGATCCAGCAAAAGGCGGGCCTGCGGGTCGCAGCACATCTGACCTGCGTAGACGCAACCCGCGCGGAGATCCTCGACATCGCGCAAAGCTACAAGGCGGCTGGCATCACCGATCTCGTGGCCCTGCGAGGCGACGCGCCTGGACCAAACGCGGGCGGCTTTTCCCCCGCGCCAAACGGCTTTGCCAGCGCCATAGAGCTGACCCGCGCCCTAAAAGACGCGGGCGATTTCACCATCCGCGTGGGTGCATATCCGGACGGTCACAAAGACGCGTCCTGCATGGCGCAGAATATTGACCACCTGAAGGCCAAGTTTGACGCGGGCGCGGACGAGGCGATCACGCAATTCTTCTTCGAGCCCGACAGCTTCCTGCGGTTCCGCGACGCCTGTGCGGCGGCAGGTATCACGCAAAAGATCGTGCCCGGCATCCTGCCCATTGAGAACTGGGAAGGTGCCAAACGCTTCGCCCAACGCTGCGGTGCGCCACTGCCGCGCTGGCTTGACGACGCCTTCACCAAAGCCATCCGCGACGACCGCCAAGACCTTTTGGCCACCGCACTCGCAACGGAGCTGTGCAGCACGCTCACCCAGAATGGCGTCGATCACCTGCATTTCTACACGCTCAACCGCCCCGAGCTGACGCGCGACATCTGCACTGCGTTGGGGCTGAGCGCACGGCCCGCGCTGGCGCAGGTGGCCTAATCGCTTGCCCTTGGTCCGCCCCGCTCCTAGCTTAACGTTCCATGAGCAACCCGTATTTCGTCACCGCCCCCGACCAGCTGCCTGACCGCGACGCTGTGCTGTCCATGTCGGGATTTGAGTTTATGACCGGCATTCTGGAGGGCCGCATTCCCGCCGCCCCCATCGCGCGGCATATGGGCTTCACCTTGCTTGAGGTGAAAGACGGCGAGGTCACCTATCGCGGCGCGCCGGGGTTTGAGCAGATGAACCCCACCGGCACGATCCATGGCGGCTGGTACGCGACGATCCTCGACAGCGCGCTGGCCTGCGCGGTGATGACGAAAGTGCCCAAAGGCTCGGTCTACACCACGCTGGAGTTGAAGCTGAACATCATCCGACCGATCCCGGCGGGGCAAAGCGTCGATTGCACGGGCACCACACAGCATACAGGGCGCTCCACCGGCATCGCCAATGGCACGATCACCGGAGTTGACGACGGCAAGCTTTATGCCACCGCCTCGACCACCTGCATCATCATGACGCCGTGACCCCCACGCCGCCCCTGACCCTCGCGCGCGTCTTTTGGTTTCATCCTGGCAACAATATGCAAATACGCGACGCCCATCACAGGCGCCGCGTTCCATTCGTCTAGTCTTTAGCTCTAAAGCTTAGTGGCAAGCCGGACGCGTGGTGCTTTTTTAGTGGCACGCGGGACGCGTGCCGGGAAGCAGCACTTTGTCGATCACATGGATCACTCCGTTGCTGGCCTGAATATTGGCGATCACGACATTCGCGCTGTCGCCGGTGCCATCTGCAATCGACACGCCGGAGGCGTCTTTGGTGATGCACAGACGCTGCGAGGCCAGCACGGGTTTGAAGTAATTGGAACCCGCCGGAATGCCTTCGGCGGTCAGTTTGCGGTCATCGACATGATAGAGCAGCACGTCGGTCAGCTGGCCCTTGTTTTCCGGCTTCAGCAGGGTTTCCACGGTGCCCTCGGGCAGCGCCGCGAAGGCGTCATTGACGGGGGCATAGACGGTGAAAGGGCCGTCGCTGTTGAGCGTGTCGACAAGACCGGCGGCGCTGACGGCGGCCACGAGGGTCGAGAAACGCTCGTCGCCAGAGGCGATCTCGGCGATGGTTGCGGCTTGTGCGGCACCCGCAGTAACGGCGGCGATGGCGGCGGCTTTGATCAGTGTTTTCATGTAGGTCTCCCAATAAAATGACGCATGCCGGTTTGGCATGTGGAAAGGGATACGGGGGCCATCACGAAAAGATCACCTCCATCACAAAGCTGTTATTGAACTGGTTTTCTGTGAAATATTTGATCCAAGCGCCGCGCCAGAACGTGGCTACCGCTCCACAAAGACCACGTCATCGCCCTTGATGATGGCGGCGACGCCCTCGGGGAATTTCAGCCCGTCTGACAGCTGCGCGTCCAGCGCCTCCTCCGCCGTGCGCACCGCATCCAACCCGGCGATCACCGCGTCGATCTGCGCAAAGGGCACCACGACAACGCCGTCCCGGTCGGCCACGATCATGTCGCCTGTCTCCACGCGCACGCCGCCGATATCGACCGGCAGCCCGACACTGGCAGGCCCCGAGTGATAGGGCGAGTTCGGGTTCAGCCCCGTGCACCAGCATGGCAATCCGACCTCGACCAACCCGGCATAATCGCGCAAAGGCCCGTCGGTCACAAACCCCGCCCCGCCGCAATTCTTGATCATCATAGTGACCCGGTCCCCGCCGGACGCGCAGCCCTGAAACCCGCAAAACCCTGCGACAAGCATGTCGCCCGGCTGCAGATAGTTCAGCGCCGCCAGCGTGCCCAAAATATCGGACGGCCGGTTATCTGCCGTCAACGCAGGCCCCGCCGCCACGCAGGCAATGTCACGCCCAAACCCCAGCGGCGCAACCCGGCCATCCAGTGCGCCCTTACCCTGCATCGCGTCCACCACAAACCCCGTGGGCACGCCCTGAAACGCCGCGATCTGCGCCGCTGACGGCCGCTTGCGGGTGGTGTTAATCGTCAGCCGCGGTGGTTCTTCGATCATCATCCGCTCCAATCCGTAGGGTGGGTTTCAAACCCACCTTACCCAAAAACCTCAACTCTCCAAACACCACTTCATCACCGCCTTTTGCGCATGTAGCCGGTTCTCCGCCTCGTCAAATATAACCGAGTTCGGCCCGTCCATCACCTCGGACGTCGCCTCGTCATCACGGTGTGCAGGCAGGCAATGCATGAACAACGCATCCGGCTTGGCGCTGTCCATCAGCGCTTTATTCACTTGATACCCACGCAACTGATTATGCCGCCGCTCCCGCGCCGATTGCGGGTCATGCATCGACACCCATGTGTCCGTCACCACCAGATCCGCGCCCTCCACCGCCTCATGCGGGTCGCGCACAATCGAATAGAGCCCATCCAGCGACCCTTCCGGGTCCAGCGGCGGCGGCCCGGTGAAGACCAGATCAAACTCGAACTGCTTGGCGGCATGGGCAAAGCTGGCAAAGACATTATTCCCGTCCCCCGACCAGACGACCTTCTTGCCACGAATGGGCCCGTTATGCTCCTCAAAGGTCAGGATATCGGCCATGATCTGGCAGGGATGCGTGCGGTTGGTCAGCCCGTTTATAACAGGCACCGTCGCATGCTCTGCCATCTCCAGCAGCGTGTCCTCCTCAAAGGTCCGCATCATGATCAGGTCCACATAGCGCGACAGCACGCGGGCGGTGTCGGCGATCGTCTCGCCATGGCCCAGCTGCATATCGGCCCCCGACAGCACCATGGTCGAGCCCCCCATCTGCCGCACGCCCACGTCAAAGCTGACCCGCGTGCGCGTCGAGGGTTTCTCAAAGATCAGCGCGACCACATGGTCTTTCAGCGGTGTCTCCTGATCGAGCGCGCCTTTCGGCTTGCCCTTACGCGCCTCCTTGATCGCGCGGCCCGTGTCGATGATCCGCCGCAGCTCGTTCGGGGAGGTCGTGTGGATGTCCAGAAAATGCCTCACAGGTCTGCCTCCAATCTGGTGGCCGCCCGGTCCAGCCGCGCCACGCCTTCCGCGATCTCGTCATCGCCGATGTTGAGCGCGGGCAGGATGCGGATCACATTGTCGCCGCCCGGAATGGTTAAGATATGCTCCGCATAGCCCGCGTTGATCACGTCCATATTCGGGATTTTGCACTTCACCCCGATCATCATGCCCGCGCCGCGCACCAGTTCGAACACGTCAGGATGGGAGGCCACCAGCCCCTCCAGCTTTTGCCGCATCAGCCCGGATTTGCGGGCGACCTCGGCCAGAAACGCGTCATCGGCGATGTGATCCATCACCGCAGCCCCCACGGCGCAGGCCATCGGGTTGCCCCCATAGGTGGAGCCATGGGTGCCTGCTGTCATGCCCCGCGCGGCCTCCTCTGTGGCCAGACAGGCCCCCAGCGGAAACCCGTTCCCGATGCCCTTGGCCACCGCCAT
This sequence comes from uncultured Rhodobacterales bacterium, assembly GCA_964465485.1. GTDB lineage: Bacteria > Pseudomonadota > Alphaproteobacteria > Rhodobacterales > Rhodobacteraceae > Litoreibacter. The sequence continues at coordinate 5,428 of CAYXIZ010000094.1, forward strand.
GATATCAGGCGTGACGCCTGCCCATTCATGGGCAAACAGCTTGCCCGTCCGCCCCATACCGCACTGAATTTCGTCACAAATCATCAGAGCGCCGGTTTGATCGCACAGGTCGCGCAGCCCCTTCAGGCAGGCATCGGGCAGCGGAATGATCCCGCCCTCACCCTGCACGGGCTCCATAACCACCGCCGCCACGGTCTCGTCCATCGCGGCGGTCAGCGCGTCATGATCACCCGTCTCCAGATTGATGATGCCGGGCAAAAGCGGGCCAAACCCGTCGGTCAGTTTCTCGGAGGCCGCCGCCGAGATCGTGGCCAGCGTCCGGCCATGAAAGGAGCCGGTGAAGGTGATGATATTCACCCGTTCCGGCTGGCCTTTGGAGGACCAGTATTTCCGCGCGGTCTTCAAGGCGCATTCCATCGCCTCCGCGCCCGAATTGGTAAAGAAACAGGTGTCGGCGAAACTTTCAGCCACCAGCTTGTCGGCCAGCTCTTGTTGTGCGGGGATGTTATAGAGGTTCGAGGTGTGCCACAGCGAAGCCGCCTGATCCTGCAACACTTTCACCAGATCAGGATGCGCATGGCCGAGCCCCGTGACCGCAATGCCGCCGCCAAAATCCAAGTAACGCGTGCCATCTCGCTCGATCAGCCAGCTGCCCTCGCCTTTTTCAAATGTCATCTGGGCGCGACCATAGGTCGGCATAATAGCGGGGATCATGTGCGAGGTCCTTTACGCAAAACCGAAATCCCGAGTGTCAGGATTTCTGTGGGGGTGTCAATTTGAGAAATAGATGCGCCATGCGCAGGGGTAGTGATCAGGCCGGACGGGGTCAGCGTCGGCGTCGGGCAGCAAAGATATGTGCAGCGTTGATCATGCGAGGACCTCTAGCCTCCACGATTGCGGCCTGTCCAGCAAAAACCTTTGAGGCCCCTGCCGGACCGCGAGACTTACGCCACGAATCAAGCGCTTGAAACCCCGCGCCCGCGCCCTTAAAATAAAGCAACATCGCCGCTCCACCCCGGTTGTCCCGCGGAGCGGCTTCTCTTTTCAAAGAAGGCCTTGCCCCATGTCTTGGACAGATGACCGCGTCGAAGTGCTCAAAAAAATGTGGGGAGAGGGCAAATCCGCCTCCCAGATCGCCAAGGAACTTGGCGGGGTGACCCGCAACGCGGTGATCGGCAAAGTGCACCGTCTGGGCCTGTCCAACCGCTCGGGCGGCGCCTCCCCGGCAAAGCCCGCGGCCAAGGAAAAAGCAGCCGCCAAAGCCAAACCCGCGGCCAAGGCCAAGCCAGCCGCGGAACCGGAGGCCAAGCCAGCCGCAGCCGCCCCCGCCAACAAGCCGATGATCCGCCCGAAACTGGTGGTCACTGCAGGCCAGCCTTTGCCGCCGCAGCCTTCCGCCAATGAGATCAGCCCGGAGGCGCTGGCCTCCGTGCGCGAGGTCGAAAAGAAAGCCAAGAAGCTCACCGTCATGCAGCTGACAGAACGCACCTGCAAATGGCCCGTCGGCGATCCCGCCACAGAAGATTTCTGGTTCTGCGGCCTGCCGGTCCAGCAAGGCAAACCCTATTGCGAGGCCCATGTCGGCGTGGCCTTCCAGCCCATGTCCGCGCGCCGCGACCGTCGCCGCTAAGCCGCCCCCACCAAAACCGGGGCCCCCGCTCCCTTTTCCATGTTCAGAAATATCCTGAGGGGATGCCCCTGCGGCGGGGGGCAAAGCTCCCCAAGAGCAGAATAAACCCGCGCGCGCAGCACATTTACCTCAATCAAACAACCGGCGCAGCGCGTCTTTGGCCTGATCCTCGATCTTGTCCTTCACCGCCTCCTCGACAGAGCGCCCGTCGCCGGTCTCAACCCCCAGCTCGCGCGACAGCTTGGCCTCCGCCTGCGCCTTCAGCTCGTCTTCACGCGCCCGCGCCTTGGCCTTCAGCGCCTCTTTCTCCTTGTCCAGTTTCCGGTCCGCCAGCCATTTGAGATCCGGGCGAAACGAGATGTCGCTCCACGGCCCGGTGATCTTCACCGGCACCGTAATCCCGCCGCTATCCTCATTTGCCAGCGCCACCGGGATCAGGCGATACTCCACGCTTTGGCCGCCCAAATCCAAAACCCCCGCGCCCGTGGCCGTCACCAGCTGCGCGTCAAAGGCCAGATCGTCATTGCGCAACACGCCGCCCGCGATCTCGAACCCGGCGGTGATCGCGTCAAACACGGTTTTCGAGCCCTCGCCCACATAGGCCGCGTCGAGGTTGCGGATCATCCCCGCAATGTCGAGCCCGTCCAGCTCCCCCGCGCCCACGGACATGCGGCCCGACCCCGACAAGGACCGCATGATCGCGTCCATATTCCCGCCCGAGCCCAGAAATTTCAGCGCCAGCCCTGCATCCCCGCGCAGCCGCTCAAACCCCGCAAAATCCGACAGCACGTGGCTCATCGCCACGCCGGAGGCCGCAAGGTCTCCCCCCACCGACAAGCCGCCGCGGTTGTTGATCACGAACTGCCCCGTCACGTCGCCCTCAAACGCCGTCACCTTGTTCAGCGTGAACACGATGCGCGAGCGCTCCAGCCGCCCCACCATATCCGTGGCACCCAGCTGGATGGAGCCCAAATCCACCCCATTCGCCTTGAAGGAAAACGCGCCGTCCACCGCCGACAAACCGCTCACGTCGATGCGCGCGGTGGACCAGCCGCCGCTCTCCACATTGGCCGCGCCGTCCTGCGCTGATGTGTCCGTGCTCAGGGCGGAGAAATCCAGCACGTCCCCCGCCAACCGCGCCGTCACTTGCGGCACCGCGCCGCTCAAATCCACGTCCACGTCGCCCGCCAATCGGTTCTGGTCCAGCGCCAGCGTGGCGTTGCGGAAAAACACGTTCATGTCAGGCGTCAGCGTCAGGTTCCCCTCCGCCTCGATCCGTTGGCCCAACCCTTCGGGGATGCGTGGCGCCGCCTGGCCCGCCAATCCAAACAGGCTGGCCGGGTCGCGCAGTGACGCCTCCAAGCCGCCCTTGCCCTGCGGCGGGTCGATCCCCGCCACGCCGTCAAAGCTCAGCTGGTTGTCGCCCACCACGAGGCTCGCCGTCAGGCCCTGCACCCCGCCCTCCAGCAGCGGTTGCAATCCGTTCACCTCCGCGCTCAATGAGAAGCTTTGCTCCGACAACAGCGCCGAGACATCCACCTGCGCGGCCCCCGCCAGATCGTCCAGCCGCAGCGTCGCGTCCAGCGCGGTCAGCACATGCGACACGCCCGCCGCAGCGTCTTCAAACAGCACCGACCCGCCGGAAATCGTGCCTTTCGGCAAGGAGACCGAGTTGATCCGCGACGGCCCGTCATCGCCTCCGCCGCCGAGATCCGTCAGGAAATCCCAGTTCGCCACGCCGTCCGCGCGGCGGCTGAGCCGGATCACGGGGGCCTCCACCTCGAAGGCCTCGACCACCACGTCACCGCCAAACAGCGCCGAGACGCCGACGCCCACATCCAGCTTGCCCGCCTCCACCATCGGCTCCGCGCCCGCCCAGTCCGCATTGGCGATTGTCACGTCCTCAAGCGTCACGCCCAAGCGCGGCCACAGCGTAGGAGACACGCCCCCCGAGATGCTCAACGCCCGCCCGGTCGCCTGCTCAAACTGGCTTTCCGCCACCCGCGCGATGCGGTCCGTCGGGAATAAAAGCAGCGCCGCGAGCGCCACCACAACCAGCAGCACCAGAGTGCCCACCCCTCGCAAAATCCACCGCATGACACCGCTCCGTTTTTCTTTTCAGGCTAGGAGCCACCGTGCCGCGGTTCAAGTCACGTTTGCCCTGCCCTTAGGGGGAATCGCACGGATTGATCCCCGCATCTCCTCACCTATCATCCCCGCGTTTCTCTCCTGTCATCCCCGCGAA
>CAYXIZ010000095.1:0-9245 GCA_964465485.1 uncultured Rhodobacterales bacterium
TGCCAAACAGGCTCTATTCCTGCGCAACCCGGCCAACAGCGTCGCAACACGCTGCCCAGTTTTCCGCCACTCCCAAGGATCAAAAGGCGCATGGGTCACACGCGATGATAGGGGGCGCCGCCAAGGATTGAGGCGGCGCGGTAAAGCTGTTCGCAAAGCATCACGCGGGCCAGCATATGGGGCCAAACCATCTTGCCAAAGGACAACAGATGGTCAGCTTCTCCACGCAATTCGGGCGCGATGCCGTCCGCACCGCCGATGACGAAGGCCACGTCCTGGCACCCGGTGTCGCGCCATTTGGCAAGGCGTTTTGCAAATTCGGGGCTGGTCGAAACCTGTCCCTGTTCATCCATGCCGCAGATCACGGCCCCTTTGGGGATCGCTTTGCGCAACAGCTCGGCCTCGGCCTGCTGGCCGCCCTTCTTGGCCTCGACCTCGATGATCTTGGCTGGTCCAAGGCCCAAGGCGCGGCCGGTGCGGTCAAAACGGGTCAGATAGTCGTTGATCAGGGTCTGTTCCGGGCCTGCGCGCAGGCGGCCGACGGCGCAGATATGCACCTTCATCAATGGGCAGGCGCTTCCGTATCCGCGCCGCCGGGCAGCCACATCTTTTCAAGCTGGTAGAAGTCGCGCACTTCGGGGCGGAAGATGTGCAACACGACGTCGCCGGTATCGAGCAGCACCCAGTCTCCGGCGGCTTTGCCTTCAATCTTGGCAATGCGGTCGAACTGCTCTTTGAGGCGTCGGGTCAAAATGTCAGCCAGAGCGGTGACCTGACGGGTGGACCGGCCCGAGCAGATCACCATGTAATCTGCAATCTCCGAGCGGCCGCGCAGATCAATCTGCACGATGTCTTCGGCCTTTTCTGCGTCAAGAGAGGTCACAATCCAGTCCAACAGCTCTTCGCTGGTGGCATTCGCGTGCGGGGCGACCGAGTTGGTCTTTTTCAGAGCGCTTGCGACGCCCGGATCAGTGTTTTGAGACAGTGCCCAAACCTCCATACAAACTGTGCCGCAAAAATCCCGGCACGAGGACTGTTCAAAGATAGCATCGCGAGGGGCCATTCTCAACATGCTGCGCGCCTGCGGCGTGGCTGAGGGGTAGAACGCCACGTCATTCCTGCGGGTAAAGCCGCTAACTTTCGGAAAATGGGCGGTATTTTGCGTGAGGATCCGGCAAATTTTGCCTTGTTCACGTTCACTTATGGGTCAAACCGGGACTGTAGCCTTTACCCGAGAGGCCAATGGTCTAATTTAGCGTCAAACAACCGGAGGAACGATTCGAATGAAATTTCTGTCAGTAGTCGCGCTTGGATTGGCCACTATGGCTGCACCATCTTTTGCGGACGGCCATGCCACTGGCGATGCAGCCGAAGGTGAAAACGTCTTCAAGAAGTGCAAGTCCTGCCACATGATCGTGGCGGATGATGACACCGTGATCCAGAAGGGCGGCAAAACCGGCCCGAACCTGTACGGTATCTACCAACGCGTCCCCGGCTCCGTTGAGGGTTACAAATACGGTAAATCGATCGCCTCCATCGGTGAGGCCGGCGTTATGGATGACGGCTGGAACGAAGAACAGTTCGTAGCCTATGTTGCCGACCCACGCGCTTGGTTGAGAGAGATGCTGGACGACTCGAAAGCAAAGTCGAAAATGTCGTTCAAGCTGAAAGACGCAGATGATGCGGCCAATATCTGGGCGTATCTGGTGTCGGTCGGCCCAGAAGAATAAGATTTCCCATAGGGAAATTCTGAAAAGGCGGCTCTTTGGGCCGCCTTTTTTGTGCGCAGTGTCAGCTTGGCGAAAGGCGGTTGTCCCAAAGCTGTTGTAGCGCGGTTTGCGATGCTTCGAACTCGACTTCCATTGCGTCCACACCGGTGAGTTTCAGCAGATCGGCAGAAACAGCCACGATATGGCCGCCTACAAAGATGGATGTGTCGGGCGATGAGATGCGGATGACCATGATCAGCCGCGCGAGGTTGGGCATGGCGTGGCTGCCTGCCGCAGACAGCCCGATCAGAACCGGTTTCTCTTTCGCGACCTTTTCGACCAGCGTGTCGTGGGTTTCATCCAGCATCAGATTGACGGCCCAGCCGTCGGCGCGCAGAAGATCTGCGGCCATTTTTACGCCAAGCGTATGGGTTTCGCCCGGCACGCTGCACAAAAGAACGCTCTTGCCGGTCAGCGCGCTGTGGTCGCGGCGCAAGAGCGGGGCCAGCACCCTCAGGATGGCGTAGATGCGTGCGGTGCCGATGGTCACTTGGGCGAAATCAACCGTGTCCGCTTCCCACCAAGCGCCGAGAAGACGGGCCGCCTCGGCAAGATAGGTGAGGTATATCGACCGTTCGGAATGACCGGCGGCCTGTTGGGTGGAGACCAGCCGACCAGCGGCCCCGTCATCGTCAGAAATCAACGCTTGAGCCAGCTCTTCGACCATCTCGGTGGAGAAGGTCGAGCCAGCGGTGGGGCAGCTTCCAAATTGCGCAGGCAGACGGGACAGCACTTCACGGGCCAACGACTCCACGGCGGATACCGGAAGCCGGGCTTTCAAGGTCTTGGTTTCTTTTACACTCTTTTCATAGAGGTCGTGCTGAAACAGCTCACCTCCTGATCCTAGAGTAGACATGTGTCCCCCGATTCTGATCGTTGGCTAAACGTTCAGCGTTCATATTTACGTGAGGATAGCGGCGAAGCCCTGAAAAACAAGGGTTCTATTCGGAGCAAGGGTGATTGATGAAGATTGACTTGCCGTCAGAGCAGGTCGTATTTGCGCAGCTTGACGTATAGTGACTGGCGCGAAAGTCCCAGCATTTCCGCGGCGGCGACGCGGTTGTTGGAGGTCAGCTCCACGGCAGTTTCGATGCACATTTTCTCTACAACATCCGTGGTTTTTGCCACGATATCTTTCAGGGCTTGGCTGCCGATCAGCTCTACCACGGATTTTCGGTCCACTTCCGTGAGCTGCGCGGCGGGCGCGCGGAGCCCCTCGATTCGGTTGGCGTCGCGGAAGATCAGGGCAAAGATGGTGGCGTCTTGTGCCTGCAACCGGGTCGTCGAAATCTCAATCGGGCGCTCGGTGCCATGCTCGCTGACCAGCTGCGTGGCATAGAGCCGCATCGCGCCCGCGCGGGTTGCATTATCGAGCAGGACGTTCAGATCGACGCTGCCCCGGCTCAGGAAATCCGCGATGCTGCGCCCCTGAATGCTGCCGGTATGGGTGACGTCCGAGAGGTTCATGAAAGCGCTGTTTGCGCTGAGGATGGTGCCGTTGCCGGTCACGAAGACAATGCCCTCGACGCCGTTCTTATAGAGCGCGTCCAGCTTGTCTTGCAGCGCGTTGGTCTGCGGGCCGTCCTCGTCCTTCTGGGACATGCGGCACAGCAACATATGCTCTCCGCCGGAGCGGAAAAGCTTCGGTGTAATTGTCACGTTGCCGCGCTTGGCGATGGACACAGCGTCCAGCGGGGAGGGGGCCTCGGCGCTGGCGGATTCGGTGAGATTGCTGATCAAATGCGCGGCTTGCTTGCCTTGAAACAGGTCGGAGAAGCTCTGGCCAACGAGGTTCTTTTCGGCAGTGTCGAAGAACACGGCGCCTGCCGGGTTGGTGTCCGTGATCTTGCCGTCCGAGACCCGGACGAACACCGTGGGTTCTGCGTTGACGGACATCAGCACGCGGAAGCGCGTGTCGTATTCGCGCTGCGCTTCGTAGTCTTTTTCCAGCGCGATCTGCGCGGCCACCAGTTGTTGCTGCATCTCGGCAATCGGGCGCAGGTCGCGGCCCAGCATCAGAAGCGCGCCGTCGGTCCCGATCTTGTGGAAGCTGTAACGGATAGGAAATTCGGGTTGGCCATTGCGCGCGACGTGGTTCAGCTCCACCGGCAGGACGGTGTCCTTGTCCGCGATGAACTCGGCCAGCCGCTGGCGGAACTTGGGCAGGCTTTCGACGGTCAGCTCCTCGTCGAGCATCCGTCCTTCCCATGTCCCAAGCCCGGAATGCGGCATGAAGCCCGGGCTGGCCATAACGCCCAGCACCTGGCCCTTCTTCGATATGATCAGCGCAACATCGGAGATGTTGGAGATGATCTCTGTGACCACCTCCGGCTCGATCATCGGGATCAGGCCGACGGTCCAGGTGGCGTCTCCTTGCGGTCTCATTGCGGGGCTCCGGGCCGTGAGAGTTGGAACATAGGGCTCATTCAGCCGGCATCCGCTGCAAAGGCCGGGCCGTCAAAGCGCAGAAGGCCATCGCTTCGGCCACATCTTGCGTGACGAGGTCCGCGCCCGTCAGTTCGGCCACGTCTACATCAAGTGATACCACATTTCCGCCAACCACCACCGGCACGTCCCCAAGAAACTTCCGGGCGTTCTTAACGATGGTGCGGATCATTTCAAGACTTTCTCGCGACGAGGCCGACACGAAGACGGCGTCCACTGGGTCCTGCGACATAATATAGCTCAAATCCTGCAACGAGGTGCCGATTTCAAGCGTCACCACGATGCCCTGCCGCCGCATCTGGCCCGCCACAATCGTGGCCCCCAACGTGTGCTGCGCCGCTTGCGGCACAATCAGCAGGCAAGTCGGGGCATGGGCGCGCGGCGGGGTGTCGCCCGCGCACCAGTTTGGTCCAAGATGGCGCAGCAGGCCTTGCAGCCGCGCCGATCCAATTGAGACCTTCGCAAAATCCATTTGGTCCGTGCACCAGGCGTCTCCCAGACGGCGGGCCACGGCGGGAATATAGAGGTCCGCGATCTCCTCGGCAGGGATGCCTGCATCCAAAATCCGGTCGACCACGGCAGGCGCGCGCGCCGGGTCCAGATCGCTGACGGCCCTGTAAAGCTCAAGCACCAACGGCTCCAGAGCACGGGGGGACCCGCTGGAGCTGCGCTGTTTGGTCGCCAGAATGGAGAGGGCTTTCATAGCAAAGCCACCCACCGGAGTTTCGGCAGTATTGAGACACAGAGCAGGGCGCTGTGACATGTTAGGGCCCTCCAATCTGAGTTTGGGACGTGGAGCAGCGCAGGCAACGCGGATTTATCTTAGTTGGTGGCACATGCTGGGTAAAGCCGTCCTGTATGTCAAATGATATTGACACATATCCGGCAGGATCTCGGATATATTCGCGATATATCAGTTTTTAATGGTCCTGCCTTGGTCGATTTATCTTGTAAAAGTGTAACTCAAAGTTGACACATGCGCCCCTACCTGCCAAATTTTCGGCAGATCAGTCCAAGGGGGACAGCATGAGCGACGTGGACCTGCGTCATACTCCAGCCAAAAGGTTGTACACGCCGGAAGAGCGAATTCGGCGTGACCAAACGCGTTGGACGCTGGTTCAAGGCGTCTTGGCGCCTGTGCAGTTTTTGGTCTTTCTGGTCTCCCTCGCGCTGGTGTTTCGCTACCTTTTGACAGGCGGTGGCTACGAGGCCGCGACGGTCTCAATCCTTGTCAAAACCGGCTTTCTGTACCTGATCATGATCACCGGCTCGATCTGGGAAAAAGTGGTCTTCGACACGTGGCTGTTCGCGCCGTCCTTCTTCTGGGAAGACGTGTTCAGTTTCGTCGTCATCGCCTTGCATAGCCTTTATTTATATGGACTTTTCGTCGGCGCGTTCTCCCCTGACACGCTGATCGTCATCGCGCTTGCGGCCTATGCCGCCTATGTCGTGAATGCCGGGCAATTCTTGTGGAAACTGCGCGTCGCGCGCCTGCAATCGGACGTCGCCGCATGACCGCGCAAATGCCCCCTCCACCCGCCCTTGGGTGCCGTGCCTCCCCCGTTCTCAAACAGCGCGGCCAGCGGGAGGTGTTTTGCGGTTTGACCGGTATCATCTGGCTGCATCGCAAAATTCAGGATGCGTTCTTTCTGGTCGTCGGTTCGCGCACCTGCGCCCATCTGCTGCAAAGTGCCGCCGGGGTGATGATCTTTGCGGAGCCGCGGTTCGGCACGGCGATTCTGGAAGAATCAGATCTCGCAGGTCTCAACGACGCGCATGCTGAGCTGGACCGCACGGTGGAGCAGCTCTTGGCGCGTCGTCCCGATATCCGGCAGCTCTTTCTGGTGGGCTCCTGCCCGTCGGAGGTGATCAAGCTTGATCTCTCCCGTGCCGCCGAACGCCTCACGCAGACCTATGCCCCCAAGGTTCGGGTGCTCGAATATTCCGGCTCCGGCATCGAGACGACATTTACCCAAGGCGAAGACGCTTGCCTCGCCTCCATGGTCCCCGTGCTGCCCAGCACCGAGGCGCGTGAACTGATGGTCGTGGGCGCGCTGCCCGATGTGGTTGAAGATCAGATGCTGGCGCTGCTCGATGATCTGGGCGTCGGTCCCGTCCGCGTGCTGCCCGCCCGCAACATCGACAGTGACACTGCCGTGGGGCCCAACACCGTCTTTGCGCTGACCCAGCCTTTCCTCGGCGACACCCATGCCGCACTGGAACGTCGCGGCGCACGCCATATCGCAGCGCCCTTCCCCTTTGGAGAGGAGGGGACCACCGCATGGCTCGCCGCCATCGCCCGCGAGTTTGGCGTCTCTGACGTCCAATTCGCCAAAGCCACCGACGCGCCGCGCCGTCGTGCCCGTCAGGCCATCGCGCAGGCTGCGGCCCCGCTGGCCGATAAATCCGTGTTCTTCTTCCCCGACAGCCAGCTTGAAATCCCGCTGGCGCGGTTCCTGACCCGCGAATGCGGCATGACCCCGCTCGAAGTGGGTTCGCCCTATATTCACGACGCGCTGCACGGCCCTGATCTGGACCTGCTGCCACAAGGCCCGCAGATCTCCGAAGGGCAGGATGTTGACCTGCAGCTGGATCGCTGCCGTGAAGCGCGTCCCGATCTGACCGTCTGTGGCCTCGGCCTCGCCAACCCTTTGGAGGCCGAAGGCCTCTCCACCAAATGGGCGATCGAGCTGGTCTTCACCCCGGTGCATTTCTACGAGCAGGCCGGCGATCTCGCCTCGCTCTTCGCACGCCCCTTGCGCCGCAAATCCATTCTGGGGGTCGCCGCGGAATGAGCTTCGTTTTGGCAAAAATACTCAAAACCCGCCTAGATGATCGTAGGTGTGCGGCCGCAATTGGCTGCGCCAAACGCTTACCCGCACCGACCGCCAAGTTTCATGAGGCTTCCTCATGAAATTGACGGTCTGGACATATGAAGGCCCGCCGCATGTGGGCGCCATGCGCGTCGCCACCGGCATGACGGGCCTGCATTATGTCCTGCACGCCCCCCAGGGCGACACCTACGCCGATCTGCTCTTCACCATGATCGAGCGGCGCGACCACCGCCCGCCGGTCACCTACACCACTTTTCAGGCCCGCGATCTGGGCTCTGACACAGCAGGGCTGTTCAAAACCGCCTGCCAGGATGCCTATGACCGCTTCCAGCCGGAGGCCATTATTGTGGGCGCGTCCTGCACCGCCGAGCTGATTCAGGACGATCCCGGTGGCCTTGCGGAAACCATGGGGCTCGACGTGCCCGTGATCCCGCTGGAGCTGCCCAGCTACCAGCGCAAGGAAAACTTCGGCGCGGATGAGACCTTCCTGCAAATCGTGCGGTACCTGTCCAAACCGATGGAGAAAACCGCGCGCATCAGTTGCAACATCCTTGGCCCCACCGCTTTGGGGTTCCGGCACCGCGACGACATTCAGGAAATCACCAACCTGCTCTATGAGCTGGGGGTTGAGGTCAACGTCACCGCTCCCATGACCGCCACGCCGTCAGATATTGCAAAAATGGGGCAGGCGCATTTCAACGTGCTGCTCTACCCTGAAACAGGCGAATCCGCCGCGCGCTATTGCGAGAAGACCTTCGGCCAGCCCTACACCAAGGTGGTGCCCATCGGCACCGGGGCCACGCATGACTTCATCGCCGAGATACGTGCGCTGACCGGCAGCACCGCCACGCTGGACACGGACCGCCTGCGCCAGACATGGTGGTCGCGCTCCGTTGACAGCACCTATCTCACCGGCAAACGCGTCTTCATCTTCGGCGACGGCACCCATGTCAAAGCGGCCGCCCGGATTGCGCGCGACGAGATGGGGTTCGAGGTCGCAGGCATCGGTTGCTACAACCGCGAATATGCCCGCGACATCCGTGCGACGGCCAAGGAATACGGGCTCGAGGCTCTGATCACCGACGATTATCTCGAGGTGGAGCAAGCCATCGAGGCGCTGCAGCCCGAAATGATCCTCGGCACGCAGATGGAGCGCCATATCGGCAAGCGTCTGGGCATCCCCTGCGCCGTGATCTCCGCGCCGGTGCATGTGCAGGATTTCCCTGCGCGCTACTCGCCGCAAATGGGGTTCGAGGGCGCGAATGTCATCTTTGACACATGGATCCACCCGCTTGTCATGGGGCTGGAGGAACATCTGCTGCACATGTTCCGCGATGATTTCGAATTCCATGACGCAGCCGGGCCCAGCCATCACGGCGGCCACGCGCCGAAACCTCTGGAGCCGGCCGCGGTCGAGAAGGGCTCAATGCCCGCCGAGACCGCCCCCCTTGCCCAAGATCCGGTGGCACCAGACAATGTCATCTGGCTGCACGATGCCGAAAAAGAGCTAAAGAAAATCCCGTTCTTCGTGCGCGGCAAGGCCCGCCGGAACACCGAAACCTATGCAGCCGAGAAGGGCCTGGGCGAGATTTCCCTCGACACGCTCTATGAGGCGAAGGCGCATTATGCGCGATGAGCTGACAGAAAAGATGTATAACTTCGTCATCATCACTTTGGACCGCCACGCGGCGGGTCCGGCGGCGCGTGTGGCGCCGCGATTGGCGATGGATTTCCCCGGTCTGAATGTGGTGATCCATGCCGCAGCCGAATGGGAAAAAGACCCGGACGCGCTACAAAAAGCCAAAGACGACATTGCGTCGGCCCATATCATCGTCAATTGCGTGCTGTTTCTGGAAGATCACATCAAGGCCATCCTGCCCGATCTGCAAGCCCGCCGCGACGCCTGTGACGCGATGGTCGGCGTGGTCTCGGATCAGGAGATCACCCAGCTGACCAAGATGGGCGATCTTGACATGTCGCGCCCCGCCTCTGCCGCGATGGGTCTGCTGAAGAAACTCAAGCCTTCTAAGGCGTCGGGCAAATCTGGTGCGGGCCAGATGAAAATGCTGCGCCGCTTGCCCAAAATTCTGCGGCTGATCCCCGGCAAGGCGCAGGATCTGCGCGCTTGGTTCTTGTCGATGCAATATTGGCTCGGCGGGTCTGACGCCAATATCGAAAACATGATCCGCTTTCTGGT
>CAYXIZ010000096.1:0-9107 GCA_964465485.1 uncultured Rhodobacterales bacterium
CGGGCAAAGAAGCGCGAATACAAGAGGTGCAGAATCGCATGCTCAATCCCGCCGATATACTGATCGACATTCATCCAATAGGCCGCCTCGTCAATATCCGTCGGTGTGTCCGCCCGAGGGGACGTGAACCTCGCAAAATACCAAGACGAATCGACAAACGTGTCCATCGTGTCGGTCTCGCGTTTCGCAGGCTTGCCGCAAGACGGGCAGGGCGTGTCGCGCCATGTCGGATGCCGGTCCAGCGGGTTGCCGGGAATGTCGAAGCTCACATCGTCGGGCAAAACCACCGGCAGGTTCTCTTTCTTCTCCGGCACCACGCCGCAATCCTCGCAATGGACAACCGGAATCGGGCAGCCCCAATAGCGTTGCCGCGACAGACCCCAATCGCGCAGCCGGAATTTGGTTTGACCTGCGCCCCAACCCTCGGCCTCAGCCTTGGCAATGGCATGATCCACCGCCTCATTTCCTGTACAAAATGGGTTTAGCCCCTCCAGATTTTGTACAAATTGTACAATTTCGTCTTTTGGAGGGACGTAAGCCTCCCCGCTGGTCTCCGGCCGCACAAAGCCCGCGTCGTCCTTCGGCACGAAGGTCGAGATCACCGGCAACTCATATTTGCGACAGAAATCGAGGTCCCGTTGGTCATGCGCCGGACAGCCAAAGATCGCCCCGGTGCCGTAATCCATCAGGATGAAATTCGCGACCCAGACGGGCAAGTCCCACTCAGGGTTCAAAGGATGTTTCACCGTCAGCCCGGTGTCATACCCCAGCTTCTCGCCGGTTTCCAACGCCTCCGCCGTGGTGCCGCCCTTGCGGCATTCTGCAATAAAGTCAGCAGCTTGCGGGTCGGACGCCTCGATCTCCTTGGCAAGCGGATGATCCGGCGAGATGCCCACAAAAGACGCGCCCATCAGCGTGTCGGGCCGTGTGGTATAGACCTCAATCGCCTCGCCCCCATCGCTGCGCTCAAAGCTGAACTGAAGCCCGCGCGATTTGCCGATCCAGTTGGATTGCATCAGCTTCACTTTAGCGGGCCAGTTATCCAGCCCGTCAATCGCGCTCAAAAGCTCCTCAGCCATGGAAGAAATGTTGAAAAACCATTGGGTTAGCTCCCGCCGCTCGACAGGCGCATCCGAGCGCCACCCCTTGCCGTCAATCACCTGCTCATTGGCCAGCACGGTCATATCGACCGGGTCCCAGTTGACCATGGCGTTCTTGCGGTAAACCAGATCAGCGTCGAGCATATCCAGAAACAGCGCCTGCTGTTGCCCGTAATATTCCGGGTCACAGGTGGCAAATTCGCGTGTCCAGTCGATCGACAAACCCAGCGGTTTCATCTGCTCTTTCATCGCGGCGATGTTGCCGTAGGTCCAGTCTTTGGGGTGGCCGCCAATGGCCATCGCCGCATTCTCCGCAGGCATGCCGAAAGCGTCCCAACCCATTGGATGCAATACAGAAAATCCGCAAGACGCCTTATAGCGCGCGATCACATCGCCCATCGTGTAGTTGCGCACATGGCCGATATGGATGCGGCCCGACGGGTAGGGGAACATCTCCAAAACGTAGTATTTCGGCTTGTCCGGATCGCGCTTTGCCAGAAAGGCCTCGGCCTCGTCCCAGGCCTTTTGCCATTTGGGTTCAGTGGTGCGCGCGTTGTAGCGGGACATGGTGTCTTCCTTGCAAACAAAAAGGCCGGGCAATGAGGCCCGGCGCTTTTCTATGGGTGATGAGACGCAGGGTCTAGAGTCTGGTGTCGCGAATCCGCAGCTGCCGCGCCCGCGTCAGGATGGCGTCTTCAATGGCACGGGTCGTCTCCGTGCTCACCGCCGCACCACCCGCACCCTGAACCGCAACCCGCAACGACCGCGCATCCAGCGCCGGATCCGTAATGAAGACTGTCGCACGATACGCCCGGTTGGAGCCTTGCGGACGCCCGTATCCCATAGAGATCGTGCCCGTGAACGGATCGGCGCGCTGGACAGGCATGAAGTTCAGCACATCCAGCGACGCATTCCAGAGGTATTTGTTAACCTCCAGCGTGACGTTTGGATCGTCATTGTTGCGGAACAGATCGAAAATGGAATCACCGCGTTCCTCCGCTGCTTGGCGCGCGGCGCTGTCAAAATCGCGTGAGAATCCATTGTTGTCGTTCTGGCGACGGTCCTGATTTCCGCCTCCGCTGAACGGGCCGCTTGCGCTGTTTCCGCACGCCGACAAAGCCAGCAGACAAAGCGCAACCGCGCCGAATTTCGCTATTTGAGTGACTGGCATTGTGCCCCGACCCCTTATTTTCTTAAGGCTTTGTGCAGTCATACCCCTGCGGCGTCACCTCCACAAGAATAATCAAGGCGCGGCCGCGAGTGCTCCCTGTAGGAGCGCGCGTTTAAGGCCTCGCGGGGCGGTGTGACATGAGTGCACCAGTTCCGAGGCTTCAAAATCAGAGTCCGGTGGAATTGTTGCAAAGTGCCCGGGAAAGGCAGACACAGGATGCGTACTCAGTTCGGATTCCCTGAATTGAGGTGGAAACATTAATAACCTTCGAGGGAAAACGATGAAAAAAGTTCTCTTCGCATCGACCGCTCTGGTTGCCTTCTCTGGCGCCGCAGTTGCTGATGTTGCCCTGTCCGGCCGTGCCGAAATGGGTATCTTCGACTCCGATGATCTGGCCGTAGACGGCGTTCAGTTCTTCACAGACATCGACGTCACATTCACAATGTCCGGCGAGACAGACAACGGTCTGACTTTCGGCGCATCTGTTGATCTGGACGAAGGCGGCTCCGGTGCCGCTGCTGTTGCAGACAACTCCGACGACGGTGGCGCAACCATCTTCATCTCCGGTTCCTTCGGTACCGTCACTATGGGTGACACCGACGGCGCTCTGGATTGGGCCCTGACCGAAGCCGGCAACGTTGGCAACCCAGGTTCGATCAACGATGACGAAACATCGCACGCTGGTTACGTTGGTTCGTACCTGGACGGCGGCAACGACGGCCAAATCCTGCGTTGGGATTACTCCTTCGGTGACTTCGGTGTTGCTGTGTCCGTCGAAGACGACAACGGCGGCCGTGCAGCGGCTGGTGATGACGAAATCCTCGGCACTGCTGACGACGAAGAGCTGGGCGGCGAAGTAGGCTACGCAATCGGCCTGCGCTACAACCTTGACCTGGGCGGCACAACCGTTGCTCTGGGTATTGGTCACCAAGAAGCAGCATCCAACGCAGACGGCGCAACAGCCTCTGCAACTGGTGTGTCCGCGACAGCTAACTTCGCAGGCGGCTTCTCCGCAGGCATCGTATACGCTGACTGGGACGACGATGATGATGCAGCAAATGGTCCGGACAGCAACTACGGTATCGGCCTTGGCTACACAACTGGCGCGTTCACAATCCACGCCAACTACGGCGAAGTCGAATTCGACGATGGTACAGATGTTGACGGCTTCGGTGTCGCAGCAGCTTACGACCTCGGCGGCGGCGCAGTGGTACACTTCGGTTACCGCGACGACGATGCAATCGACTCGTTCTCGCTGGGTCTGGGCCTGAGCTTCTAAGCTTACCCTTCTCAGAAGAATTGGAGAGAGCGGGCCCCGGGTCCGCTCTTTTCTTTTATGCGGCTTTGTGATGATCAAAGAGACGAACCACATTGCTCAGGAGCGCGCACCCAATGTCCCTGCAAGACATCACCGCCCGTATGAACGACGAGGAGGCCCGCACAGGCCGCCCCTCCGGCACCACCAAGCTGATCGCCGTCTCGAAAGTGCAGCCCAATGACCGGGTGCGGGCCGTTCTGGAAGAAGGCCATCGCATCTTTGGCGAGAACAAAGTGCAGGAGGCGCAGGGCAAATGGCCCGCCTTCAAAGAAGAGTTCGACGGGGTCGAGCTGCATCTGCTCGGGCCGTTGCAAACCAACAAGACCAAACAGGCGATGGAGCTCTTTGACGTCATCCACAGCCTCGACCGGATGAAGCTGGCCAACAAGCTGGCCGCTCTCAGCACGGAGCTGGGCCACTGCCCCGACCTCTTCATCCAGATCAACACCGGCGAGGAAGAGCAAAAGGCCGGCATCCCCCCCGCCGAGGCCGATCAGTTCATCGCAGATTGCCGTGCGCTGAAACTGCCGGTCATTGGTCTGATGTGCATCCCGCCCGCCGAGGAAGAGCCATCCTTGCACTTTGCCCTGCTGGCCAAGATCGCCAAACGCAACCGCCTCGACGGGCTGTCCATGGGGATGAGCGGCGACTTTGAAACTGCCATCGCGCAAGGGGCCACCCATATCCGGGTGGGTTCCGCCATCTTTGGGGAACGCGATTACGGCTGAACGATCAACCGCGTCTGGTGCCGCACCCGCTGCGCGATCCACAGCAGATGATCCGGCCGGAACGCGACGCAACCCTCCGTCGGATGTCTGGGCTTGCGCCAAGCATGGATAAAAATCGCCGAGCCATGCCCTTTGACCGGGTAGGGCCAGTTCCAATCCGTCAGCAGCACCAGATCATAAAGCGGATCCGCCCGCGCCAGCCTCTCATGCGACGGCGCGTAAGGCGCGCGCACCATCATATTGTAGTCGACATCGCCCATATCATCGGACCACAGGTCACCGGGCCCAATCGGCAGCGCCCAATCCGCGGGCCGCGCCATCCGGTCGCGTCGGTACAGCATGCCCACAATCCGGTGCGTGCCCACGGGCGTCGCGCCATCCCCCTCCCGCTTGCGGCCAGAGATCCCGCCTTTGCCAATGCTGCACGGGAAATCGCGCCCCATGAAGCGGCAGCCCCAGCGGGTCACGACCAAATCAGCAGGGCTCACAAAAGATGTCCCGACTTGGCCGCCTTGGTCGCCAGATAGGCCCGGTTCTGGGAGGTCTCCCCCACTTTCAACGGCACCCGCTCCACCACGTCCAACCCGCAGGCTGACAGCATCTCAACTTTGCGCGGGTTGTTGGTCATCAGCCGGATTTGCGAGAACCCCATGCTCCGCAAAATCTCGGCCCCGATCCGAAAATCGCGCTCGTCATCCTCAAAGCCCAGCCGGTGGTTCGCCTCGACGGTGTCAAACCCCTGATCCTGCAACGAATAGGCCCGCATCTTGTTGGCCAGCCCGATCCCGCGCCCCTCTTGGTTGAGGTACAGCAGTACGCCCGCGCCCTCCTCCCCCATCTGCACCATAGCCGTGCGCAATTGCGGCCCGCAGTCACATTTCGCGCTGCCCAGCACGTCGCCGGTAAAGCAGGCCGAATGCAACCGGGTCAAAACCGGCGCGCCCCGGTCGGGGGAGCCGATTTCGACCGCAAAGTGATCCTCCCCGCCATCATCTGGCCGGAAGATATGCAGCCGCCCGGAATCAGACACATCCATCGGCAAGCGCGCGTGAATGGTCCGCAGCAGCTCAGGCGGGCCGTCCTTTATAATGGCCGCCATCGACACCAGCGTCAGATTATGGGTGGCGGCAAACCCGGCGGGGTCCATTATCTCGACACTGATCGCGGCAGGCAGCAGGCGCGCGTCCTTGATCAAGGCAATCGCCGCGCGGTGCGGCCCGGCGGGCCCGTCTCGCAGGCTCATCAACGGGCCCTTCATCGGGTGGTTCAGATCCCCCGCAGGGTCGGCAATCGACTGCACCCAGGCTCTGGTCGCATCTTTTGGCAATGAAATCCGGGCAATGTCGCCGTCATAGGCCCGCGCTTTGAGGGTCTGCGCCCGCCACCCGGTGATCGCCACCACAGGGGCGGGGCCAAGGCTGCACACATCTTCAAACCGCTCCGCTGTCAGCGTCTCAACAGCCAGCACCACCAGACCGTCGCTGAGCACAACCGGAACGCCCATGCGCAGGTCGGCCCGCGCGCGCGCCAGAAGCTCATTTATGTCAGGCAGCAGGCTCATCTGGCTCCGTTCTGTAACATTCTCACCCGCTCTTTACTGCGAAGTGAGGAAATTTGAAACATTTGCCGCCTCAGTGACACGACGGCGTGAATAACGGCGCCGTGAGTTGTTCAAACGCTGCATGCCAGACATCTTGTATACAAGTTAGAAAAGGACGGCGAAATGGCTAATCTCAAGAAAATCCTGCTGGTAGACGACGATGACGACCTCCGCGAGGCGCTGTCCGAGCAATTGGTCATGACCGAAGATTTTGATGTATTCGAGGCCGATAACGGCGCCAATGCAATGGAAAAGGCGAAAGAGGCGATCTATGATCTGGTGATCCTCGATGTGGGCCTGCCCGACACTGATGGCCGCGAGCTGTGCCGCCTGATGCGCAAGCAAGGCGTGAAATGTCCGATCGTGATGCTGACCGGCCATGACAGCGACGCCGACACCATTCTGGGCCTTGATGCGGGCGCCAATGACTACATCCCCAAACCGTTCAAATTCCCGGTCCTGCTGGCCCGTGTCCGCGCCCAGCTGCGCCAGCACGAGCAATCCGAAGACGCCGTCTTCCAACTTGGGCCATACACGTTCAAGCCCTCCATGAAGATGCTGATGACCGAGGACGAAAAGAAAGTTCGCCTGACCGAGAAAGAGACGAACATTCTGAAATTCCTCTACCGTTCCACCGACAATGTGGTGGCTCGCGATGTGCTGCTGCATGAGGTCTGGGGCTACAATGCCGGCGTGACCACGCACACATTGGAGACACATATCTACCGTCTCCGTCAGAAAATTGAACCAGAACCGTCCAATGCCCGCCTTCTTGTGACCGAATCGGGCGGTTATAGATTGAACGTCTAAAGACAATCGCAGCGGCGGGAACCAAATCCGCCGCCGCGTGGTTAGACAACACGTTCCCCTGGTCACATCGGGGTTATGATGTGGCAACCTCCCTGTTGGACTGCCCGGGCTTCGGCCCGGGCGTTTTTTTTGGTAGCTGCGGGTTTTTCGGTGGACAGGGCCGCCGGGGCGGGCATGTAATTCGCCCCATGCGCAGGGTTCTTTCCTTTCTTATCTGGCTAATCATCGCGCTGATGCTCGTGCTCGCAGCGTTTCGTCTCGCGGCCCACTTGCGGGAAGTCGAGGACCGGGTGCTGCATATGCCGGACGAAGGCACGACGGTCCAAACCGCGCTGGGCGAGGTCTATATCGAACAGGCAGGCCCCCCGAACGGCACACCGATTTTGCTGGTCCACGGCTCCGTCGGCTGGTCGCGCTTCTGGTTCGAGACCACGGACGCGCTGGCCGCCGCTGGCTACCGGGCCATCGCCTTCGATCTGTCGCCGATGGGGTATTCCGAACACGATCCACGAGGGGATTACAGCCGCATCACTCAAGCCGCCCGCATCACGGCCCTGACCGACGCACTTGGCATCACACCTGTTCTTGTCGCGCATTCCTTCGGCGCGGGGCCGGGGGTTGAGGCGGTCTTGCGCGACCAGAATAAATTCGCAGGCCTCGTTGTCGTGGACGGCGCCATTGGCATTGGCACGCGGGATGACAGCGCCGCCCTGCCGCTGCCCCTGCGGTCCAAAATGATCCGCGAGGCGGCCGTCTCCGCCACCATCACCAACCCGCTTTTGCTCAAGCCGCTGGTGCAAATGTTCCTGGAGAAGAAAGACGCCGCCACCGAACCTTATATGGGGTTGCTCAAACGTCCCTTCCGGCTGGACGGCACAACCGAAGAGCTCGCCCAATGGCTGCCGACCCTGCTGCTGCCCCCACGTGAAGCGCTGAGCATTCTTCCCGAAAGCTACGCCCGGATCACGCTGCCCACCGGCATCCTCTGGGGCGCAGAGGACACCGCAACGCCGCTGGCCCAAGGCGAAGAGCTGAACCGCCTGATCAAAGGCTCCTCCCTCAGCGTGCTGCCCGGCCTCGGCCATATCCCGCAGATCGAAGACCCGGCGGCGTTTCAGAAAGCGCTATTGGAGATGCTAGGGCAGCTTTAGCTTCACCGCGCCGTAAAGCGCCAAAGCAAAGGTGATCACACCGCCCAGAATATAAGGCGCGCGCAAAGCTGCTTCACGCCCCCAATCTGCCTCCAGGCCTGACACCATGACCCCCGCCAGCATCGCGCCCAGCGGGATCGTGCCCCAGCCGAAGAACCGGTAGATCGCGTTCACCCGCCCCAAAAGCCCATCCGGGATCAGCCGCTGCCTGAGCGACACAGTGACCACATTCCACGTCATCCCCATGAACATCTCGACAAACAGCGCCGCCCCGGCAATCCACGCGTTGCCCGTCACCGCCAGCACCACGAAGGGCAGGGGGAAGACGCAGAGCGTCAGCAGCACCGTCCGCTGCCCGCCCAACCGCTTGGCAATCCACGGCCCGGCCAATCCGCCCAACACGCCGCCCGCCGCCCCGGCGGTCAGCAAAATGCCATAACCTGCCGCGCTGAGCCCGAACACCTCCTGCGACAGCAGCACCAGAATGGTGGCCGACATCATCGTGGCGAAGTTCAGCACCCCCAGCATCACCGCCAGACGCAGGATCAACGCATGTCCGCGCATCCAGTCGATGCCTTCGCGCATCTGCCGCCAGAACCCGTCGGGCAGTACAATCGCTGCGCGTGGGGCCAGCCGCACCTGCCACATGAACCACGCGGCCAGCGCGAACATTACCGCATCCACGACAAAGGGCACCGGCACCGCCATGGCAATGAGCAACCCCGCCACGGGTGGCCCGATAAACTGCCCCATGATCTGCTCGATGCTCCACAGCTGGCCATTCGCGCTCTCCAACTGCGCGGGCTCCACAATGGAGGGCATCGCGGTTTGCGCCGCGTTGTCGCGCACCACCTCGGCGCTGCCCAATAAAAACGCGGCCGCGCAAAGCCCCGCGATCAACGGCAAAACCTGCGATGACCCATCCGCCAGCGGCAGGGCAGGGGCCGACAACACCAACCCGACCACGCCGATGGTCAGCAATGTACGAAACACATCCGCCTGTACCATCAAACGGCGGCGGTCGAACTGGTCGGTGATCACCCCCGCAGGCAGCGAGAACAGCAACCACGGCATCCGCGTCGCGGCGGCCACCAAGGCAATCAACGTGGCGTCTCGGGTAATCAGCGTGGCCAACCACGGAAAGGCCAGCATCGCGATCCCGTCGCCCAGATTGGACACCGCCGCCGCCGAGAAGAGCAGCCGGAAATTGCGGTTTCTTGCGAGAAGCG
>CAYXIZ010000097.1:0-9084 GCA_964465485.1 uncultured Rhodobacterales bacterium
AACCCCGACCTCTTCTATCTGGGCATGCAGGACCAGTGGTTCACCTTCAACATGTTCGACGCCCAAGCCTGGTGGGTGCGGGACGCGATCATGGGCAAATTCTCCATGCCATCCAAGGCCGAGATGGAGGCCGACGTGGCCGACCGCATCGCGCGCGAAGATGCGGGCGAGGATGATTATGACGCCATCTGGTATCAGGGCGACTACATCAAGGAGCTGATCTCCGAGACCGACTACCCCAGCTTCGACGTGGAGGGGGCCTGTCAGGCCTTCAAAGAGTGGAAGGGCCACAAGAAGAAGGGCATCATGACCTTCCGCGACAACAGCTACAAATCCGTCATGACCGGCACGATGGCCCCGGTGCATCACACGCCATGGAAAGACGCGCTGGATGACAGTCTTGAGGTCTATTTGCAGAACTAGGACCCTCGCGGCCCGCGACAGAGACAAGCCGGAGCTGGGCTGACCCGCGCCTCCGGCTTTTTCATATGCCTTGTGAGGAGCGCGCGTCGCTATGTGTTCGGGGACACCCGCACGAAGACGTAGGTTTCCTGCAAGCCGCCCTTGTCTTTCAACGACACGCCGACCTCGCCTTTTGCCGCTTGGAAGATGCGCAGGTCGTAGAAATCGGGGTGGTTTACGTCTTGGTCGCTCTCCATCTCCCCAGCCGTGTCGAGGCAGGTTGGGACGGCTTGGATCACCGCCTGAAAAGCTTCCGTGGCCTCGGGGGAGCGGTAGTCAAACGCGAAGGCGCAATGGGTGGATGTGACGCCTGACAGGCCCAGAGACGTGGTGCAGTTTGCTTTTGCGCCGAAGGGTTCGGGCAGCGTCAGGGTGCTGGCCCCGTCAAACAGTGCCGTAAGCTGAGGGCAGAAGGCCTGAGCAGGCGTGGCAGCCAGCAAGGCAACCGTGCTCAGCGCCTTCATTCGGCCACCAGCTGCTCGCCCTCAAGCAGTTTGAACGGTGTTGGCGGGGTGGCTTTCGACACCCAGTAATAGTCGCCCGCATATTCCATGACGAACCAGCCTTCCCACTCGGCGTCGCGCGGCCAGATGGATTGGTACTCGTCTTTCTCGGCGTCGAGGCGCCATTGCCCCAATGTCGACCGCGTGTCTTTTTGTGCGTAGATGGTCGAGCCGTCGCTGGCGAAATACTGGCGGTAGCTGGCCCCCTCCCATGTCCCGACGGCGGTGTTGCCCGAGAGCAGCGCGTCGATCTCATGGGCTTTGAGCTTCACCGATTGCGCCGAGGCGGGGGCGGCAAGAATAGCGGCGATCAGGGTCAGGGCGGTTCTGCGGAGCATGGGGTGAGGGTCCTATTTATAGGTTTCGCGGCGGGTGCCAAAATCGCGGACGCGCTTGCGCCATGTGCGGTAGCTGCCCGGCTTCAGAGTGTCGCGCATCAGGGTTTTGACCTGGTTGTCCTTCAGGCCATATTGCGCCTCGATATCGGCGAAGCTGACATGATCAGACAGCGCCATCTGGATGATCTCGCTTTTCTCGGCATCTGTAAGGGTGTCGGTACTCATGCCCCAACAGATAGCCGCATGGGGCCGTCTGGCAACTCAGGATCGGGGTCTTTCTTTCTTGGGGTCAAACGCGGCGAGATCAGGCCGGATCGTGGCAGGCAGCCGCTTTTGGTGTCCGTCCAGCTTGCCGATCTCCACTTGAGTGCCCGGGTCGGCATGGGCCACGTCGATGCGCGCCATGGCGATGTTCTTGCCAAGGAGCGGCGAGCGCATGGCGGAGGTGACCTCGCCGATTTGGGCGCGGCCGATATGGATGCAGTCGCCGTGATCCACCTGCACCTCGCTGCCGATATCAAGGCCCACAAGTTTGCGCTGCGGGTGCTCCTTGCGACGGATCAGGGCGTCGCGGCCGATGAAGTCGTCGGGCTTGGATTTCAGCGGCACGGTGAAGCCGATGCCTGCCTCGAACGGGTCGGTCTGGTCGGAGAAATCGTAGCCCGCAAAGATCAGCCCGGCCTCGATGCGAACGAGGTCCAGCGCCTCCAGCCCCATGGGCGTCAGCCCGTGATCCTGACCCGCCTCCCAGATCGCGTCGAAAATTTCGGGCGCGTGTTTGGGGTGGCACATGACCTCATAGCCCAGCTCGCCCGTGTAGCCGGTGCGCGACAACACAAACGGCGTGCCGCTCTCATTATGCAGGCGCGCAGGCGTGTGGCGGAACCAGCCGAGCTGGTCGAACTCAGGGTTATGCGGCGCGGTCCATGTGATTTTGCGCAAGAGATTGCGGGACTCTGGCCCCTGCACCGCGACATTGTGCAGCTGATCGGTGGAGGAGCGGACCAGCACTTTCAGGCCCAGCTTTTCAGCCTGCTCGCGGATCCACTCGCCGCCGTAATCATTGCCGCCAATCCAGCGGAAATTATCCTTGTCGAGCCGGAACACTGTGCCGTCGTCGATCATGCCGCCATGCTCATAGCACATCGCGGTGTAGACGACGCCGCCGACGGGCAGCGTTTTCATGTTGCGGGTGAAGACATATTGGCACAGCGCTTCGGCGTCAGGGCCGGTGATCTCGAACTTGCGCAGAGGCGAGAGGTCCATGATGACCGCCTTGTCGCGGCAGGCATGGTATTCTGCGATGGGCCCGGCCTCCGCAAAGCAATTGGCCAGCCAATAGCCGTTATATTCGATGAAATTGCGGGTGTGCTTGGCGAATTGATCGTGGAAGCCGGTTTGCTTGGTCATCTTGGGTTCCGCATCTGGGGTGGGCCGGTACGCGACCGAGCGTTGGAAGGTCTCCACGCCGCTATAGGTGCGCACGTGAATGTCGGTGGGGTTCCAGCCATTGGCCGCACTGGTATCGTCCGGACAGGCGGAGGAGACGCAGACCAGATCGGTCAGCGCGCGCAGCAGCACATAGTCACCGGGGCGCGACCACGGCTCGTCGGAATACATGACCCCGTGCTCGTCGAGAAAAGTGTTGAAAAAGAAGTTGATCGCCATCCAGCCGGGCCGCGCCGTGACGTTGAATTTCTCCAGCGCCGTGTTGAAGTTCTCGGAGCAATTGGCGTGGCCGGGATAGCCTATGTCGTCGTAATATTTGGCCGAACAGGCCAGCGCGAAGGCGTCATGCCGCCCGCATGTGTCTTGCACCACCTCGACCAGCGGCAGCATTTCCTGATCGTAATATTTCGCGTGCAGGCCGGGCATTGGGTAGGCGTGGCCCATCAGCGTGCGGGTCGTGGTCACATCCAGCGCGTGTTCGATCCCCTTATCCAGCTTGCGGGCGGAAAAACATTCGAAATCCGTGCATTGGCGACCGTCAACGTCGATGATCTGGATATAGTCGCCCGCCTTCACGAAGAAGGATTCCGCCGTGGCGGAATGCACGCGGATGTCGTCCTGGATGTCGGCCAGCGGGTCGGGCAGCTCGAATTTCACGTGGGATTTGATCGTGGCCCGTTTGACCATCACTACCAGCGGCGTGGTGGTGTTTTGCGCCTCGATATCCATCGGCGCGCCGGGGGCCGCGATGATCACCACGCCGCCGCGTTGGGCGCGGAGGGTTTCCTCAGACTTGGCGCGTGTATCTGCATCAAAGAGGCGCAGCGCCTGTGCCCCGGCAAGGTCAATCTTGCGCGCGTCGAGCCCCATCCGCAAGCCGCGCAGCGACTGATCAGAGCCAGTCAAGAGCGCTTGCAGGCCTGTAGGTTTGGCATTCGCCGTGGCCCCGAGAATGCCGAGATCAACCCGGCCTTTGGCATCAGCACAGAGCAGTTCGGCCACCTGCCCGCCCTCGTCATTGATGATAGTGATCTGGTCGCCTGCCTCCACAGGGATCAGCACCGCGCCGGAGCCTTCGACGACATAGCGTTCCGTGCCCGGCGGCATGGAGAAGACCTGCGGCTGGATTATTTCACTGGGGCGCGGCGGACCGGGCTGGACCTTGGGGTAAAGATCGTCAAGCATGTGCTGTCCCCTCCCCCGCTCTTACTGGGCATCATGTTGCATGAGCGGAATAAAACTTTAACAATAAGAATAACGAGACGTTTTGAGTCTCGCAAGCATGCAGGTCACCCAAGATGACATTTTCAGCCGCCTCAAGTTGGTCCGCGCAATGGGCGCGTTAACCCTGGGGCTGATCGCCGCCTTCGCATGGGGGCTGCACGACATTCTGGTGCGCCGCGTCAGCCAGAACACGCCGCTGATGGCCTCGCTCTTGGCCGTTTTGGTGGCCGGGACGGTGTTTCAGGCGGTGATCATGACCGCGACGGGCGCCTTCACCCCCGTCTCAGGCAGCGCTGCGGGCTATGCCGCCCTGTCGGGCCTGTTCTTCTTGCTCGCCAGTCTTGGCCTTTACGGCGCGTTTCAACGCGGTCCGGTGCGGCTGGTGGCCCCGATCATTGCAAGCTACCCGATCCTGTCGGTGGGCTGGGCCGCGTTCAGCGGAACGCCGGTCTCGCTGATCGAGTGGCTGGCCGTCTTGGCCATTATCGCGGGCGTGTCGATTGTGGCCGCCTTGTCAGATGACAGCGACGGCGCGGTGCCGCCAAAAGGGCGCACCATTCTTTATGCCGTGATCGCCGCCATCGGCTTTGCGGGGACCTTTGCGATGGGGCAATTGGCGGCGGGCATGTCGCATGACCTGCCCGTGGTGATGATCACGCGGGTGGTGGCCATCGTGCTGCTGCTGGGCATCATTGCCGCGAAGTCGCTGCCCCTTTGGCCGGGCAAAAGAGCGCTGCCGGTGCTGGCGCTCATGGGGGTGATGGACGGTATCGCGCTGATCTGCGTGCTCTCCGCCGGAGGGCTGCCGGATGCGCAATATGCGGCTGTGGCCTCCTCCGTTTTCGGGCTGTTGACCATCGTGATGGCCTGGGCCTTCCTGAAAGAGCGCATGACGGCGCCGCAATGGGGCGGGTGCCTGCTGACCTTTGCCGCGATTGGCTATCTGGCGACCTAGGCCCGCCCCCGCTCGTCACGGGCCATGAGGGTGATCTTCTTGCGTTGCCGCATTTTCGACGGTGACACCCCGTAGGCATCCTTGACGGCCTTGGCCAGACTGTCGCTTGAGCCAAACCCGGTGGCCACGGCCACCTCGACCATGGGCAGCAGCGTCTCCTCGATCATCACGCGGGCGCGTTTTGTGCGCAGGCGCTTGTAGAATTTCGCAGGCGTGTCGTCGAAGACTTTGCGAAACACCCGCTCCAGATGGCGGGTGGAGACGCCGACCTCCTCCGTGAGCGCGGCAATGGAGATCGGGTCCGCGATCGTGTCCTCCATCAGCTGGATCGCGTGGGTGATATGCGCCGTAAAGAGCCCTTTGTTGTCCGCGATATTGCGCGGCTGCTCGGCATCGGCCTTACGGATCACATGCAAAAGAAGGCGATTGCCCAGCTCCGCCACCTGCACACTGTCAAGCAAGGGCGCGATGATGCCGATGATCAGCTCGGACGTGGCCCCTGCCCCCGCCGCCGTGATGATACCGTCGCTATTCTCCGAAAAGCGCGTGGTCAGGTTCGGGTGATCCCCCGTTTCGCGCAGGGTTTCGATATCGGACCAATGCGTGGTCACGCGCCCCGCCGGTTTGGTCGTGGCCCTCACATAGGCCGTGGCCGCATCCGACAACAGCACCACCGGGCAGGAGGCGCGCTGCATTGCCCGCGCGCGCCGCAGCCACGGGGCCCCGCCCGCCTTGCCGCCGCCAATCACCACCATCAGGTCGCCATAGGTGTCGCCGTCAATCGCAGGCTCGGCGCGCACCATCATCCCGTCCGCGCCCGCGAGCAGCCCCGGCCTGTCGGAGATCAGCCGCCAGCTGAACATCTGCCGGGAAAGGATCGCGTTGGCCGTGGACAGCGTATGCAACACAGCCGCCAGCTCCAGCGCGCAGAACCCTTTGCTGACGAAGAGATCAAGACGCCGGGTCAGCGCGCCCCCGTCCGCCCCAGACGCATGCGCCGTGAAACTGTCAAATCCGCTTTGCCGCATCTGCATCAGGCCACCACCCATCCGGCCGCGACTTGGCGACGATAGGCCACGGTCGCGTTACTCATCAGCATCGCAACCGTCACCGGCCCGACGCCGCCCGGTACGGGCGTGATCCAGCCCGCGACCTCCTTGACCGCTTCCGTATCCACATCGCCCACGATTTTGGTATGTCCGGCCTCATCCGTGATCTGGTCGATCCCGATATCAATCACCACTGCCCCCGGTTTGATCATGTCGGGCCCGATGAAATTGGCCTCGCCCACGGCCACAACCACGACGTCAGCGCGCCGCGAATGCATTGCAACCGAGCGGGTCATATGATGGCACACGGTCACCGTTGCGCCCTCCGCCATCAGCATCATCGCCGCCGGTTTGCCGACAATCTCCGAATGGCCGATCATCACGACCTCAAGCCCCTGAAGATCGAGCCCGGTATCCTTGATCAGCTCAACGCTCGCCGCCGCTGTGCAGGGCGCCAATGCCACGTCCGGGGTGTCGCCGATAGAGACCGAGACCAGCGACGGCATCGCCTCAACCCCGGATGCAAAGGTGCGGCAGTCCTCAAACAGACGCGCCGCCACGGCCTTGCCGTCGATCAAGCGATGATCCTGCACCTGGTCTGTCAATGTTCATCCTCCCAGTGAGCGCGCCAAAGCCCGCCCAGACTCATTCCTATTGGTAAATTATTATTACTGACAGTCAACAGAAATAGTGGGAGCGTGCACGCTCTTCGCCACCCAGGCCGCGCGTCTTAGGCCACGCGTCTCACCCCGCGCGTTGCCGCTTGCGTCGGCTGCCACAGCAGGCTGCCTTTGGACTGCGCGCGCCAGACCTGCGATTCCAGATCGCTCAGATTACGACCGCGTGGCCGCGCTCTGCCGTCGAAACTCGGCGGGTGTCTGGCCGGTTTCCTTCTTGAACGCACGGGTGAACGCGGAGTTTGATGCATAGCCCGCGCTCTCGGCTGCATCTGTCAGGGAGGTTTTGGGCTGCTGCAGGGTCCGCTTGGCGATTTCCATTCGCCAGGTCGTCACATATTCCATCGGCGACATGCGCATCTGTTTCTGGAACTGTGCGGCGAAGCTTGCCCGAGACATCCCGGCGGTGTTTGCCAGCGACTCAACCGTCCACCGCGCGGCAGGGGCTTTGTGAAACGCGTCCATCGCGCGGCTTAGGTTCTTGTCGGTAAAGGCCCCTAACGCAAATTCATCCGCGTCATTGCTTTCCACGAAATACCGGATGGCCTGCGCCAAAATCACCTCCGACATCCGCAGCGCGATCAGGTCGCCGCCCATTTTGCGCGCCCCCGCTTCCTCGCCGATCATCTGCAAACTGGCCTCCATCCACCGCCCCGCATGCTCGCCATAATTCGTGATGTGAATAAAGGGCGGCAGACGTTCCAGCAGAATATGCCGGGCCGTTTGGTCGAAGGTAAAATGGCCGCAGATCAGCTCAGACTCGCTCTGCGGTTCTTCACCACCAAAGACAAGGACGCCGGATCCATCATAGCCGGATTCCTTCAAAACCGTATCCAGCGGCATGACAGTCAGCTCCGGGTCACCCCCGCAATACAGCTGGTGCGACGCCCCATGTGGGATGATCACAAGGTCGCCTTGCGCAAGGAAAACGGGGTCGGGCACACCGCTGACGCTCACGTAACAACTGCCGCGATGCGCGAAGTGAAACCGCGCCACATTTTGGTAGCTCGGGACTTCAACGCCCCATGGTTTTGTGAATGATGTCCGGAAGTAAAGCGTTCCGCGCACCGACAGGCTGGTCAGAATATCACTGAGAAAGTCAAGCATAGGCAGATCATATATATGTAAACTTTAGTTTACAGCCCACTGTACCATCTGCATAACAGTTTGGACAGTAGAGCATTTCTAAAAGCTCTGTCTTGGCGCGATACTTGGAGCTTAACGTCCTTCCCTCTGGAGCTTCCAAGATGAAAAATCTGCTTTCTGCATTTACACTCGCACTGGCAATGACCGGCGTTCAGGCCTCGGCCCAGGATGTGGCCGCCATGAACGACCTTGAATTTGCGCATATCGCATACACGGCCGACAACATCGACATCCGCTATGCGCATCTTGCACTGGCTCTGTCCGACAACCCCAAAATCCACGAATTCGCCAACACAATGATCCGCGATCATACAGCGGTCAACGAAGCCGCTTTGGGCCTTCTTGAAAAGCTGGGCGCGACCGCTCAGGACAATGCCGTCAGCCAGTCGCTGAACGCCAACGCAGAAGAGATCATTGACGGGTTCGTCAAGCTGCGCGGCGCAGAGTTTGACGCCGCCTATGCCGCCAATGAACTGGCCTATCATCAATCGGTGAATGATCTCGTTGAGAATACGATGATCCCGAATATCGACAATGCCGAAGTCAAAGCGCTCTTTGTGGAGGGGCTCGAGATCTTCAAGGCGCATGAAATGCACGCTGAAATGATGGTCAAGGCGCTGAAGTGATGCAACGGGTCTATTCACGTCGCACCGTGGTAGCAAGGGCGGCTGCATCAGCAGTCGTCCTGTCCGCCCTGCCCCTCAGGGCACAGGACCCGGTCACCCATGAGGTGCAGATCAAAGCCTTCAAATTCGATCCCAAAGTGGTGCAGGTGCAGGTCGGCGACACGATCCGTTGGACCAACCAAGACCTGGCCCCGCATACCGCCACTGCGGATGAGTTTGGCTGGGACACCGAAGAAATTGCGAAAGGTGAGACCGGCGAGGTTGTGGTCACCGAAGACATGGAGACATCCTATTTCTGCGCCTTTCATACCCACATGAAAGGGACAATTGAGATTTTGTGACCCCAGAGGGTCGTTCCGAAAAATGGTCCACCAATCAACCCTTGGCAGGCGACCGGACGACATGGCCGACTTCGTTGAAGCCGGAACTGCCCGTGTAAACGGGCTTGCCCATTAGATCGGTCACTCGTTTGGTGACCTTTCGACCCTTGCCCCACCCTCTCGGGTTGGCGGGTGCTGTCACATGGCATTCGTCCGATCCCGAGGGTGGCTGGTCGCGCAGTTTGCGGGCCCATGCAGGCCATGCTTGATGTACTTCCGAGCAAGCATCAGGTCAGCATGTCCCCCCTGCGCGACCTCCTAACACTCCGGCATGG
>CAYXIZ010000098.1:0-9000 GCA_964465485.1 uncultured Rhodobacterales bacterium
GTCCCCGTCCCTCTCATCCGTTTTCCAAACTCCGCATCATAATCCTGCCCGCCATGCATCTCCCGCACCCGCGCCATAACACGCTGTTTTCTTTGTGGAAAATGCTCTTCCAGCCAATCCTGAAACAGCTCGGACACCTCTCGCGGCAACCTCAAAGGAATGACCGTCGCAGCGCGTGCGCCCGCGTTTTTGCCCGCCTCCAATATGGCTTCCAACTCATGGTCACTCAGCCCCGGAATAAGCGGAGACGCCATCACCCGCACCTCTACCCCCGCCTCCGCCAGCCGCTCAATCACCTGCAATCTGCGCTTCGGAGACGGCACCCGAGGCTCAGATTTTCGTGCAATATCAACGTCTAACGTGGTGATCGAGATCCCAACCCGCACCAAATTATCCGCCGCCATCTCGCGCAACATATCCAAGTCCCGTTCGATCAACGCGCCCTTCGTCACAATCGCCACCGGATGCCTGTGATCCGCCAACACCCGCAACAGACCACGCATGATTTGCCGTTCCTTTTCAATGGGTTGATAAGGGTCCGTATTGGTCCCAATCGCGATCACCTGAGGCTGGTAGCTTCTCGCCGACAGCTCTTTTGCCAACACTTTCGGCGCATCTGGCCGCGCAATTAACCGTGTTTCAAAATCCAATCCCGGCGACATCCCCAAATAAGCGTGGCTCGGTCTCGCAAAACAATAGACGCAACCATGCTCACATCCGCGATAAGGGTTAATGGAGCGGTCAAAATGCAAATCAGGCGAGCTGTTGCGCGTGATCACCTTGCGGGGCTGCTCGACACTGACTTCGGTGCGCAGAGGCGGCAGCTCCTCGTCGCGGCCCCAGCCATCGTCAATGCCCACATTTACCAATGATTCAAAGCGGTTGGTCAGGTTTGTTGACGCACCCCGCCCCGGCCTGCGGCGCGGATCCATCTGTGGTTTCACTTCCATCGCATCATGCTGGAACATAACGCGAACATGGTCAAGAAAAAGTCGGTCCTGCGTTAACCAGTGTCGTAATTTCCATTGCGCGGGCACAGCGATGGGGCAACACTCTGTCCACGCATACCACTCGAAAAGGCCGCGCCATGTCAGACCAGGAAGACGACATCATCCTCAGCGAATTGAACGATGAGGAGCTTGTCGCGCAAATGTTCGACGACCTTTACGACGGTCTGAAAGAGGAAATCGAGGAAGGCGTCCACATCCTTCTGGACCGCGGCTGGGAGCCCTACCGCGTCCTGACAGAGGCCCTCGTCGGCGGCATGACCATCGTAGGCAACGACTTCCGGGACGGAATTCTCTTTGTTCCAGAGGTACTTCTGGCCGCCAACGCCATGAAGGGCGGCATGGCGATCCTCAAACCTCTACTGGCTGAAACCGGCGCGCCACGGGTCGGAAAAATGGTCATCGGCACCGTCAAAGGCGACATCCACGACATCGGCAAGAACCTTGTCGGCATGATGATGGAAGGCGCAGGCTTCGAGATCGTGGATCTGGGCATCAACAACTCCGTCGACGACTATTTCGCCGCTCTGGACGCCGAACAGCCCGACATTTTGGGCATGTCCGCCCTGTTGACCACCACCATGCCCTATATGAAAGTGGTCATCGACAGCCTGGTCGAAAAAGGCCGCCGCGACGACTACACCGTGTTGGTCGGCGGCGCGCCGTTGAACGAGGAATTTGGCAAGGCCATCGGCGCCGACGCCTATTGCCGCGACGCAGCCGTGGCCGTTGAAACCGCCAAGGAATTCATGGCCCGCAAACATAACCAACTCGCTGCAGGATAAGCCTTTTTCGGCGCGGCGACCCGAAGCAAGGAGCCGCCCCAATGGCCACATATCGACTGCATCTTGCCAAGGGCACGATTGGCCTTGCCGTGCATATTGCGCTGAACGAGGTCGGGGCCGATTACGAGCTGGCTTGGGTCGATTTTGCCAGTGGCGCGCAGAGCAAACCCGATTATCTGGCGCTGAACCCCAAGGGCCGTGTCCCCACGCTGGAGACCCCGGACGGCCTTCTCACCGAGACCTCCGCCATTCTGGGCTATCTGGCCGAAACTCACGCGCATCTGATGCCCGACACGATCTGGGAACGCGCCAGAGTGGCGGAGCTGCACCTGTTTCTGGCAGCCACCGCCCATATCAACCACGCCCATAAGATGCGCGGCCACCGCTGGTCGGACGACCCCAGCACTTACGAAGCGATGCAGGCCAAAGTGCCCACCAACATGACCGAAAACGCCGCCCTGATCGAGCGTGATTACCTCAAAGGGCCCTACGTTCTGGGCACGCAATATTCGACGGCCGATATTTACCTCTTCACCGTGTCCCGCTGGCTAGAGGGCGACGGGGTCGACATGACCCAATTCCCCAAACTCACCGCGTTCCGCGAGATGATGGCGCAACGCCCGGCGGTTGCATCTGCGCTTGCACTGCATACGTAACGGTCTGAAAAGGGAGCCTCCGCCCATGCCGTTCACCCGCCTTGCCTTGATCCTGTGCTACGTGCTGATCGCCGCAGCCCTTACCGTGTTCCTGTTCGCGCAATTGCAGCCCCAGGGACAGGCGGCTGGCAGCGTCTCGATGATCCTGCCCCTTGCCATGCTGGCCGGGCTTGCGATCCGCGCCCTGCATAAAAGGCTCGACCGTGACGATCCCTGACGACACGCAACTGACGGAGCAAGGGCTCAACGCCAACGGCTCTGGCCGCATCTTGCTTTTGGCCTGCGGGGCCTTGGCGCGGGAGATCATCGCGCTGCAAAAGGCCAATGGCTGGGACCATATGGTGCTCGCCTGCCTGCCTGCCATCTACCACAACACGCCCGAAAAAATCGTGCCCGCCATCCGGGAGGCCGTCGCCAAACACCGCGACACCTATGACGAGATTTTCGTCGTCTATGCTGATTGCGGCACCGGGGGGTTGTTGCAGGCCGCCTGCGACGAGATGGGCGTCAAAATGGTCGAGGGGCCGCATTGCTACAGCTTTTTCGAAGGCAACGCGGCGTTTGACGCGCGTGACGAAATCACCGCCTTTTACCTCACTGATTTTCTGGTCCGGCAATTCGACGCCTTTGTCACAAAACCGCTGGGGCTCGACCGCCACCCTGAGCTGCGCGACATGTATTTCGAGCATTACGAAAAACTGGTCTATCAGGCCCAGATCAAAGACCCCAAGCTTGAGGCCAAAGCCCGTGACTGCGCCAAAACCCTCGGGCTCGCTTACGAATACCGCTTCACCGGCTACGGCGATCTCGAAAACGCGCTCGAAGCCCTTTAGGCCACGGCCCTAGCTTTCCATGTTCAAAAATATCCTCCTCGAAGGGTCGCTCTCACGCCAAAGCGGCAGCGGCCACAGCGCGGATCCGCTCCACCATCGCCCGCAACCCGTTGGAGCGCTGGGCCGACAGGTGATCATTCAACCCCAGCCGCGCCATCTCGGCGGCGGCATCCACCTTGACGACCTCCGCCAGGCTCAGCCCGGAATAGAGCGCATGCAGCACCGCGATCAGCCCGCGCACGATCATCGCGTCGCTTTCGCCTTCAAAGGTAAAGGTCTCGCCCTCAATTGTCGGGTGCAGCCAGACCTGGCTGGCGCAGCCGTCGACCTTGGTGGCGGGCACTTTCAGCGCGTCGTCCAGGGGTGGCATGGCCTTGCCCAGATCAATCACCTCGCGGTAGCGATCTTCCCAATCGTCCAGAAACTCGAAGGTTTCCACGATCTCTTCAAACCTGTCTTGTGCCATTGGCCTCGCCTTTCGCCCCGCGCTGTTCCCGCAGATATAGCGGAGCCGCACCGGGCGTCCACCACCTTTGGCTTTCCAAATCCCAGATGATGCGCTACCCCTTTTTGCAAGATGCGCGGCGGCAAGACCGCTTTGACAGGTAGAGCGATGAAAACTGATCGGATCAAAACCCCTCTTCTGGCCCTTTTGGCCGCGACCGTGACCCTCAGCGCCTGTGGGCGGGTGGCCGATAGCCGGTTGAACCCGTTCAACTGGTTTGGCCGCGAAAGTGTGGAGACGGTTGCGGCCAATGCCGAAGTGATCACCGATGGTCGCCAATTGGTCGATCAGGTGACCGAGCTGGCCGTTGATGCGACGCCGGAAGGGGCCATCATCCGGGCGGTGGGTCTGCCGCCGGTGCAGGGGTTCTGGGACGCGGAACTGGTGCGCGTGCAAAGCGCTGACCCGTCGCTGGCG
Organism: uncultured Rhodobacterales bacterium; assembly: GCA_964465485.1. GTDB lineage: Bacteria > Pseudomonadota > Alphaproteobacteria > Rhodobacterales > Rhodobacteraceae > Litoreibacter. The sequence goes on from CAYXIZ010000098.1 coordinate 4,204, forward strand.
GTCTATGAATTCCGGGTGCTGCCGCCCTTAGAGCGTCAGGCGCAATCGACCCCGCAATCGCGCGAGATCATTGCGGGTGCTGCACTCAGCAACCGGCAACTGGCCAGCATTCGCGGCATTGTCGTGCGCGGCCAACGCAGCCAGCGCTCTGTCAGCCGTTAGGCAGCCGTTCAGCAAAAACGCTAAATCTTGATGATTTTCACGGTGGCATTATCTGCCGTCAGCGCGACCTCGCCTGCGCAAAGACGCAAAGCGTCGGAGCCAAAGACCTCCTGACGCCAGCCAGACATGGCCAACCCGTCCCGCGCGCCCATTGCGATATCATCCAGCTCGGAGGCCGTCGCGATCAGCTTTTGCGCGACACCGGCCTGCTCGGCCTTGGCTTTCAAGAGCACGCGCAACAGATCGGCGAGGGCCGCGTTGATGGCGCTTTTGTCGCGCGGGGCGGGCACTTTTGGCATGTCATCCGGCGCGCAGGCCAGACCGGCTGCGACAGCGGCCAGAATGCCATCCGCAATCTCGCCCTTGCGGGCTTCGCGCAGCAGCAGGCGGGTCTTGCCCAGATCGGAATGCGCTTTGGGCTTGGCGGAGGCCAGTTCCAGCAGCGCGTCGTCCTTGTAGACCCGGCTGCGCGGGACATTTTTGGTCTGGGCGTAATGCTCGCGGAACTGCGCCAGCTCGCGGACAATGGCCAAAAACTTCGGCGCATTGGTGCGGACTTTTACACGACGCCACGCATTTTCGGGCTGCACCACATAGGTGTCCGGCGCGCGCAACACGGCCATTTCTTCCTCGACCCAGCTTAGCCGCTTGGTACGGGTCAGGCGGGCGGAGAGGTATTCGTAGATGTCGCGCAGATGGGTGACGTCGGCAAGCGCGTAGTTTTTCTGTGCATCAGAGAGCGGGCGGCGCGACCAGTCGGTGAAGCGAGACGACTTGTCCACGCTCTCCTTGGCGATCTTGCGCACCAAGGTCTCGTAGCCGACCTGCTCGCCGAAATTGCACACCATGGCGGCGACCTGCGTGTCAAACAGGGGGGCCGGGATGACGCCGCCTTCAACGTAGAATATCTCGAGATCCTGCCGTGCGGCATGGAACACTTTGACCACGGCCTCGTCGCGAAAGAGGTCATAGAGCGGCTCGAGCGACATGTCCGAGCCTTCGATCGGATCGACAAGCACGGCGTCTTGCTCGGGATCATCGCCCGCGACGGCCAGCTGGATCAGGCATAGTTTGGCGTAATATGTCCGCTCGCGCAGAAACTCTGTGTCGACGGTGACATAGGCAAATTTGGCAGCATGCGCGCAATAGGCCGCTAGATCTTGTGTCGTGGTGATGGTTTTCATTTGGGTCCGGCTATCGTTTTTCTTGTTTCAGTCCGCCCACCGGTCTGAATTTTATATGCCCATACACCAGAAATGAAAAGGGACGGATATCACGTTACGTCACTTTTCCAATCACGCCTTTTACGGTCCCCCGTGGCGAACCTGCGCAGGGTTGCGGGGTAGATCAGGTGCTCGAGGCGCAGGACCTTTTTGGCAAGCGTTTCCGGCGTCTCGCCCGGCGCGATGTCGACACGGGCCTGGCAGAGGATGGGGCCGCCATCAAGCTCGGCTGTGGCCTCGTGGACGGTGCAGCCGGCTTGGGTGTCGCCGGCCTCCAGCGCGCGGGCATGGGTGTTGAGCCCTTTGTATTTCGGCAATAGCGAGGGGTGGATGTTGAGCATCTTGCCGGACCATTTCTCCATGAAACCTGGCGTCAGGATGCGCATGAAACCAGCAAGGCAAATGATGTCCGTCCGGGCCGCCTCAAGGTGAATGTTGAGCTGCGCCTCGAAGCTGGGACGGTCCTGACCGAAGGGGCGGTGATCAACGGCTGCCGTGGGAATGCCGAGCGCTGAAGCACGTGCAAGACCCGTGGCATCAGGGTCATTTGACATGACTAAACAAGGTGTTGAGGGGTGATCTTCACCCATGCTCTCCACCAGTTTGAGCATGTTCGAGCCGCCGCCCGAGATCAGAATCGCGACATTTTTCAAAGCAATGTGCCGCGATAGGCGACGCCCGGCTCCTGCGTCACGTGGCCCAGTTGGGAAACGGTTTCTCCGGCCTCTACCAGCAGTTTGGTCAGGGTGTCGGCTTTGTCGGCGGAGACGACCAGAACCATGCCGATACCGGAGTTGAACGTCTTGAGCATCTCGGGCTCGGAGATGCCGCCTTCGCTTGCCAGCCACTTGAAAACAGGTGGTAATTCCCAAGCGTCGAGGTCGATGGAGACGCCCAGACCGTCGGGCAAAACGCGCGGGATGTTTTCGCTCAAACCGCCGCCTGTGATATGAGCCAGCGCGTGGACGCCGCCTGAACGAATGGCCGTAAGTGATTGTTTTACATATAATCTTGTGGGGGTCAGGAGGGCCTCTCCCAAGTTGCCTTCGCCGAAGGGAGAGGGTGCGTCCCAGCCAAGGCCCGTGTGCTCCACCACGCGGCGGACGAGCGAGTAGCCGTTGGAGTGCACGCCGTCGGAGGCGAGGCCCAGCAAAACGTCGCCCTCGGCCACGTCTGCGGGCAATGCGGTGCCGCGCTCCATCGCGCCGACGGAGAAGCCTGCGAGATCAAAATCCCCTGCCCCGTACATGCCCGGCATCTCGGCGGTCTCGCCGCCGATGAGCGCGCAGCCGGAGCGTTTGCAGCCCTCGGCGATGCCTTCGATGATGGTGGCGGCGCCCTCCATCTCCAGCTTGCCGGTGGCGAAATAATCGAGGAAAAACAAGGGCTCAGCACCCTGGCAGACCAGATCATTGACGCACATGGCGACCAGATCAATGCCGATGGTGCTCAAATGTCCGGTGTCGATGGCGATGCGCAGCTTGGTGCCCACGCCGTCAGTTGCGCCCACCAGAATGGGGTCGGAATAGCCCGCGGCCTTGAGGTCAAACAGGGCGCCGAAGCCGCCCAGACCGGCCATGACGCCGGAGCGGTTGGTGGCGGCGGCGGCGGGTTTGATACGGTCCACAAGGGCGTTGCCTGCGTCGATATCAACGCCCGCATCGGCATAGGTCAGTCCGTTTTTCTTGTCGCTCATGACGCCCCCTGATCGTGTTTGACGTTGCGATAGAGCATGCGGCCTGCGCATGCAATGCGAGGGGCTTGTTTGGGGTGAATTCTGCGGTTTGGGACATTTTGGGACAAAAGTTTTTGGCCGATTCCCCAAAATGTCCCAAAACTTTATGGTGTCTATTCGGTTAACAGCCCGCCGCCCTGCGCGCGCTGTGATCCCTTGACGCGCAGGCTTGGTCTGGTAGCAAGTCGACACGCCATTGGGGGCCTGTAGCTCAATTGGTTAGAGCAGAGCGCTCATAACGCTTTGGTTGCGGGTTCAAGTCCTGCCGGGCCTACCACTTTCCAAATTCGAGACGTTTCAGCTGTCGTACAGCCCGGCGGTTTTTCCGCGCAAAGCGACCAGTGCCAGCACGGCGTCGATGGTGGGGGTTGGGGTGTCAGTGACGCGGCCGAGCTCTTTGACGGAGCCGACAAGTGCGTCGATTTCCATCGGGCGGCCTTGATCCAGATCTTGCAACATGGAGGTGCGGTGCGCGCCGACATCTGCGCCGCCCTGAATGCGGCGGTCGACGTCGATGGGAAACTTCACGCCCAGCTTTTCGGCGATGGTTTGCGCCTCCAGCATCATGTTGCGGGCGACCTCACGCGTGCCGGGGTCGGTGCAGAGCACGTCAAGCGTGGCGTGGGTCAGCGCGGAGATCGGGTTGAAGCTGAGATTGCCCCAGAGCTTGACCCAGATTTCGTCGCGCAGTTTCGGGCGGACCGGTGCTTTCAGCCCGGCGGCGGAGAGCGCTTTCGACAAGGCCAAAGCGCGCTCCGATTTGGAGCCGTCAGGTTCGCCCAAGGAAAAGCGGTTGCCCTCGATATGTTTGACGACGCCGGGCTCGATCACCTCGGCGGCGGGATAGACGACGCAGCCCAGCACGCGGTCGGGGCCGAAGCCGTCCCATTGCGCGTTGCCGGGATCGACGCTTTGCAGGCGGGTGCCCTCTAAGGGACCGCCGGTTTTGTGGAAATACCACCATGGCACCCCGTTGACGCCGGAGACGATTGTGGTGTTGTCGCCAATGAGCGGCTGCATATGCGGCACCACGGCGGGGACCGAATGGGCCTTGAGCGTGACGATCACGTAATCCTGCGGGCCAAGGTCGGACGCCTTGTCGGAGGCGGTGACTTGAACGGTGGTCTCGCCCCCCTCCTCAATCAGGCGCAGGCCGTTTTCGCGCATGGCTTTGAGATGCGGGCCACGGGCCACGAGGCTGACATCCGCGCCTGCCTGCGCCAGTTTTGCGCCCATATAGCCGCCGATTGCGCCGGCTCCGAAGATACAGATTTTCATGTCGTGTTTCCTAGCCCAGCCCAAGTTTCTCGGCAAGGCCGATACGTTGCAGCTTGCCGGTTGCCCCTTTCGGGATCTCGTCGAGGATCAGAATTTTGCGCGGCACTTTGAAGGCGGCAAGGCGCTCTGAGGCGAAGTCGCGAATCTCGCGGTCGGTGGCGGTCTGACCTTCTTTCAGCACCACGGCGGCGCCGACATCTTCGCCCAGCTTGGCGTGGGGCACGGCGAAGGTGACGCATTGGCCGATGGCGGGGTGATCGGAGAGCACGCCGTCCACCTCGAGCGGGCTGATTTTTTCGCCGCCGCGATTGATGATTTCCTTGAGACGGCCTGTGAGGGACAGGTAGCCGTCGGCGTCGAACTGGCCCTGATCGCCGGTGCGGAACCAGCGTTTGCCGT
>CAYXIZ010000099.1:0-8860 GCA_964465485.1 uncultured Rhodobacterales bacterium
TCTCCGAAGAGGACGAGATCAACGGTCTCGACACCTCCGAGCTGGGCATGGAGGCTTACCCAGAGTTTTCCAAAGGCTGATCTTCCTCCCTCACTCTTTCAGCCTGAGAAGCGAAGCCCGGCGCCATATGGTGCCGGGCTTTATTTTGTGTATGAAGGCTGTGGAAACCCGTTCCAAAAAGCCTATCTGGCACAGGGTTCGAAGTCGGTGGAGGAAAAGACAATGATCAGGACAGTTTATTTCAGCACGGCCATGTCCGACATTCAGAAATCCGATGTGGATAGGATCGTCGCGCACGCCTCCTCCGCCAACCGCGCCCGCAATATCACCGGGGCGCTCGCTTACAATGGCCGCAATTTTTGCCAATGCCTCGAAGGGGAGGCCGATGACGTTCGCGCGCTGCTCGACATTATCAGCACCGACCCCCGCCACGCCGGGTTCAAAGTGCTCGACGAAAAGGAAATCAGCGCCCGCCATTTCCCCGAATGGTCGATGCAGCTTGTTGACGGGCTCGACTTTTCAACCGTGATAAATGCGATGAGTCACTGAGCTGCCCGCTTCGCCTCACGGCAATCGCCACAGGCACCCCCCAAACGTAAACAAAACCCCAACAGAACCCTGCTGGAGTTTTGTACATTTTGGGTTTTGGGCCAAAAAGTTTTGTACAATTTGGGGTAAAACTAGGCGACGGACTCGTCGATCCAGCTTGCCAGCGCCGCCTTGGGCGCCGCGCCCACTTTGTTGGAGACGACTTCCCCATCCTTGAACATAAACAGCGCCGGAATCCCGCGCACACCCATCTGAGCGGGGGAGTTCGGGTTCTCGTCTACGTTCACTTTGACGATTTTCACCTTGCCGTCATACTCCGCCGACAGCTCTTCCAAAGCGGGTCCGATCTGCTTGCACGGGCCGCACCATTCCGCCCAAAAGTCAACAATAACAGGGACATCCGAGTTGCGGACCTCGGCATCAAACGTGGCATCGGTAACGGCAACAGTGGCCATGGGCTTCCCTCCAGGGGTTATGAAAAATCGGTCAGGTGCTGAACCTATGGACGGCTTGCGCGGGCGTCAAGATGTATGGGCGCGGCGCAGCGCATCCCTCACGATGTCGTGTGGTAGCGGCACAAGCTGAGCGGTTTCGGTCCATAAAACCGCCGTTTCCACGCGTTTCTCCGGGTAGATTTGCCGCAAGGCCGACGCATAGGCCCCAAGCTGTCTGAGCACCCCTTCGGGCGTGTCCTCCGCACGGTCAGGCACCATGCGGTTGGACTTGAAATCTATAGCCAAAACAGTGTCTTGCGCGATAATCAGCCGGTCGATTGTGCCGCTCATCATGGCCCCGTCCAGCTCGGGCAAGGGGGCAGAAATCGGCGCTTCGACCAAGGCATCCCCGGTCCACAGATGTGCCAGCTCGGGCGCGTCCAAAACCCGCGCGGCATGCGCAAGCAGGTCTTCGTCCAGCGGGTTCTTGTGGCGCGCCAATAAGCGGTCCGCCACGGCCTGGCGCTGAGATATGTCTTTATTTGCAAGGGTTTCCAGCAAAAGATGGATCATCGTGCCCCGCGCCTTGGCGTCGGTCTCGGACAGCCCCTCGGGTCGGCCCGCCACTGTCTTTGCGCCGCCCAAATTCGAAGGCGACAGAGGCTCGCTCGGTTTGACCGGCATCTCCGCCGCCCGGCGCGCCCATCCCGGCAGCGCTTTTGGACCCACTACATCTTGTGTGCCGCGCGGCGCGGTCTCTTGCGGCCAGTCCCCTTGCTCCAAGCGCAGCTTTACGCCGTCTTTCGCCGCGCCCCCAAGGCTTTCCAGCGCACGCTCACTGATCTCATACCACGTCTCCCCCTTGCTCGGCGGATCGCCCGACCCGCAGATGATCAACCAGCTTTCCGCACGTGTCAGTGCTACGTATAGCAATCGCATACGCTCTTGAAATTGCAGGTCTTTTTTGGCCTCAACCATCTGATTTTGCAGCTCCGTGGCCTCTGTCGCGCGGGCCTTCCACAGCGCATTTCCACCGGCATCGAGGATGTCATCGCGCACCTCATTCTTGCTGGTCCCGGTCTGCGGCAGGATCACAATCGGAGCCTCCAGCCCCTTCGCCCCATGCACCGTCATCACCCGGATGAAATCCCCGCCACTGTCCATCTGCCGCTTGATCGTCACATCATCCGTCGCCAACCACGTCAGAAACCCGGTCAAACTCGGCGCCTCGCTTTGCTCATATTGCAGCGCCTGATCCAAGAGCGCGGTGATCCCGTCCTCTGCCTCCAGACCCAGCCGATCCAGCAGCCTTTCGCGCCCGCCATGCACCGTCAGCGCGCGTTCCAGCAGCTCGTAGGGGCGCTCGAAATCGGCCTTGTCGCGCAGGTCGGTAAGCATATTGTGTAGCTCCGGAAACTCCGCTGCACGCGCGTCCAGCTGGTCCCAGAGCAAGCCGGGCCGCCCGTAAGCCAATGAAAACAGGTCACTTTCCGACACGCACCCAAGTGGAGACCGCATCACCTCCGCCAGCGCCAGATCATTTTGCGGGGTTTCCAGAAAGGCCAGTAGCGCCATCAGGTCGCGCACACCCATCTCGCCGCCCACGCGCAACCGGTCGGCCCCGGCCATGGGCAAACCGCGCTCCTTGCAGGCGCGGATGATCTCGTGAAACAGGCCCCCTTGGGCCGAGCGCGATTGCACCAGAATGAGGAAATCGCTGGCCCGGATCGCCCGCGTCACCGGCCTGTCGACACCGTCCTCGCGGATGATCTGCGTGATCTGCCCGCATTGGGTCTGGCGCAGGATGTGATCGGCAATCCTGTTGGCCAGCAGCACCGAATGGTGGTTCTCCCCCACCGTATCCACCGGGTCATACCACGGCTTGTCATCTTCTTTTTCGGCCTTCTCGATCCAGTCCCAAAGGTCCACCCGACCCGGCAGATCAGATTTGAACGCCTTATGCTCCAACGGCCCGCCCATGCCCTTGCGCAGCTCTTCGGTGAAGACCGCGTCCACCAGCCTCAGAACCGGCGCGGCGGAGCGGAAGGAATAGAGCAGCTCGCGATTGGCGAAAGGCGCTTGGATCTGGGCCAGCCGCGTATCGAAGAAGTCGCGCAGGCGGTCAAACTCCGCCGGATCCGCGCCCTGAAAGGAGTAGATCGACTGCTTCTTGTCGCCCACCACAAAGATTGTGCGCTGCTTGTCGCTGGCGGATTCTCCGCTGAAAAACTCCTCTGATAACAGGCGGATAACCTCCCATTGCACGGGTGATGTATCCTGCGCTTCGTCCACCAGAATGTGGTCGATCCCGCCATCCAGCCGGAACAGAACCCAAGAGGCCACCGACGGGTCGGTCAGCAGTTTTCGTGCCTTGCGGATCAGGTCGTCAAAGTCCAGCCAAGAGCGTTGTTGCTTGGCCGCAGCCATTCGCGCGAGGAAGGGTTTGGCAAACCCATGCAGCGCCGCGTTGCGCTCGAAAGAGGCCAGCCCGATGCGCAAAGGGCGGGCGTCAGCGATGCGGGTTTGCACGTCGGCCCATTGCTCCGACAGAGATCCCATTATCTTCTTCGCATCAGCCGTCGGAGGGTATGCTTTGGGCTTGCCAAGGTTCTTGCCGGAGGCCACCAAACAAAGAGGCTCCAACGCCTCTATGGTTGCCAGTGACGGGCTGTTCAAATCCAGCGTGGGGAGCTGTTGCGCAAGTTTTTGGTCCGATGCTTTGCCCTGCTGCATGAACGGAATCATCTCCTTAACCAGCGCGGCCTCGCCGCCGTCAAAGGCGTCTCGCAAAATGCTGTCCGCCGTCACCCCGTCCGGCAGCCCGGCCATCTGGCGCAGCTCGGCCTCCGAAGGCGTTTTGTCGAACAGGTCGGCATGGCGCGAGATCTCGGCCAGCAGAGCGTCCGGGGCTTCCCCCGTGAACTTGGCGGCCAAGTTGCGCACCGCGTCGGGCATGTCTTGCGCCATCGCCTCCAGCACATCGGCGCGCAGCAGCCGGGCGGAGCGGTCGTCTATCTCGGCAAAGCCCGGCGAGACCTCCGCTTCCAGCGGGAACCGGCGCAATAGCGCTGCACAGAAGGAGTGGATCGTCTGGATTTTCAGCCCGCCCGGCGTCTCGATCGCCTTGGCAAACAGCCTGCGCGCGTCGCGCAATGTCTCTGAATTGACCGTGCCGCGGGCCACGCCCAGATGCAGCAGGCTGGTGGTCAGCGCGTCGTCTGGCATCATCGCCCAAGTGCCCAGCCGCCTAAACAGCCGGTTCTGCATCTCGGAGGCGGCGGCCTTGGTGTAGGTCAGGCACAGGATCCGCTGCGGCATCACGCCTTGCAGCAACAGCAGCGCCACCCGGTCGGTCAGCACACGGGTCTTGCCAGAGCCCGCATTGGCCGACAACCACGTGGAGCGGTTGGGCAGAGCTGCATCAATCTGGGCGCGGGTGGCGTCGTCGGTCATGGCTGCACCCTGATTTGATGCGCGGCTTGGGTGAGGTCCCATTCGCCGTAGCGCGCCAGTTGGTCGTAGTCCTGATCCCAGCGATCCTCATGCACCGCGCGCCGCGCGGCGTAGCCTTGATCGGGGTTCTGGTACTGCGCGATCAGCTCTTCCAGCTCGGCCCAGATCTTGGCCAGCTCGTCTGGATTGGCCTCGACAGAGGCCTCGCCGGGCGTGGAGCCCAGCCCGATATAGCTGGCCTGCCGCACCGCGTTGCTGGGGAATTTCTCGAACCCGTTTGCCGCGCCAATGGCGGCCAGAAGCGGTAGCTGCTTGTTGAAGTTTTTCTGCACCTTTTCGGTTGGCAGCACGCCGGTTTTGTAGTCGTAGAGCACCAGCGCGCCGGTGGCGTCGCGGTCCACCCGATCGGCAAAACCGCGCAGGGTGAAATCCAGCTTGGCGCTGGTGCGAAACCCTTCGGCCTCGAAACCAATCGGCGTGGCAATCGCGCGCCGGGCGCGTTCGGTCTGGATAAACCACGGCACGGCGCGGGCCAGTTTGGACAGCCAGAAACTGCGCGTCGCGGGCCACGCGATGTGACTGGCAAACACCTCTTCGGCAAGCGTCAGCAGGGCGCTCTCGGGGTTGTCGGGCAAGCCGGTTTTGTGCTGCTCAATGAACTGATGCAGCACCTTGTGGATGATCACCCCCCGCAGGGCGGCATCAGCCTCCGGCAGCAGTGGTTTCAGAGGGCGGAGATCCAAGATATGGCGCGCGTAGACAGCATAGGGATCGCGGATCAGCGTCTCGATATGGGTGACGGACAGACGTTTCGGGCGCGCCTCAACCGGCGGTTGCGGGGCGGGGCGCGGAGCCTTTGGCAGCCCAAGGCGCGGCGTGTCGTAGCTCTGCGCCCTCTCCAGCCAGCACTTACCGCGCTTTTGCATGGCGGCATGGGCGGCCTTGCCCTCGTCAGACAGCCCGGTCAGCAGATTGGTGATCCGGTTGAGCCAGCGCGACGGCACGGTTTCCGCCTCGCTGTCGCGGGTGGCGCGGGTCAGCCAGACCTCGCGGGCGGCGATGCCTTGCTGGAAATCATGCGCTGACAGCCCGATCCGCGCTTCGGGCAAGCGCAGCCCGGCCGCGCGACGCATGTCGCGGTTCAGCCACGGGTCGGGCTCCGGCATGGCGGGCCATGTGCCGTCATTCAGCCCGGCAAGGATCACCAGATCAGCCCCTTGCACACGGGCCTCCAGCGTGCCCCAGATCATGATGTCAGGATGGGAGAAAAACGGATCGCGCGTCTCCTCCCGCGACAAAAGTGCCAAGATCAGATCGCGGTATTCGGCGGGGCTGTAGCGGCCCGCAGAGGGGGCAGCACCGAGCAAGGAGCTCATCACCTCCTGCGCCTTCTCGCCCGCTGATTTCAGCCACAGATGCGCCGCGTCTTGTGGGTCCGGGCCTTGGGTCAGGCGCTCCGTCTGGGCCACGTGATCGCGTGTCAGCGGGGTCAGGTCGTCATGGCTCAGCGCTGTCAGCGCCTCAAGGCAGGACCAGATCCATTCGTGCCAGTCCAGCGCGCCGGGGTCCTCTGCCTCACGCTCTTGCGCCCATTTCTCGCAATGGTCCCGCCGCAAGGCCGGAGGCCCGCCGCGCAGCACTTTCATCTCCAAATCCCGCGTCCGCGACAGATGTGCGGAGCGGTTTGGCCCGTAAATCAGCGGGTGTTTGAGCAGCGCCAGCAAGGCGGCGGGGCCGATATCGGCTCCGATCAAGGCTGCCGTTTGGCGCAAGAGCCGCCCCGGCGGGCTGAGATCCAGCCGCGCTCCGGCGCTGTCATTGGGGTCAATCCGCCAGGCCTGCAACGCGGCTGAGACCTGCCGCGTCAATGTCTGATCCGTGGTGATCAGCGCCGCGCGGGTGCCATCCTCGGCGGCTTGGCGCAGGCGCAGCGCGATGGACAATGCCTCGGCGCGCGGGGTGGGGGCCTCCAGCAGGGTCAGGCCTTCGGTCGCCTGCGCGATGCCCTCCAGCGCGGGGCCCTCTTCCAGCCATGCATCCGTCACCGGGGCCGGGCGCAGCGCGAGGGAGACGAGCGCGCCCCGCGCCGGGCTGATGGGCGCAGTTTCGGTGAAGCCCACAACTTCCCCCGGACCCAGATCGAGTTCCTGCATCAGCTTGGCGTATCTGAATTGCGGGTGGTCTTCGCTGGGCGGCGGGCCGTCGGGGTCTCCGGCCAGCGTGGCCCACAAAGCAGGCGGCATGGCGGTGTCAAAGCCGGGCAGCAGCACCGCGCCTTGCGGCAGCTTGGCCACGGCGCGCATGAAGGCCCGCGTGGTGCCGCGCGACCCGGTGGAGCCTGCGACCAGAACCGGATGGTCCGGCGGTGAGGTGCGCCATTCATGGGCCAAGGCCTCCACCACCGCGCGCTGCCGCCCCTCCGTGTCGAGCGATGAGTCGGGGCCAAGATATCTGTGCACCAGCCCGATGAATTTCTGGCTGCGCTCCCAATGGGCGGAGTGTTTGCCCACATCCAGCCCCGCAATCGCCTCAGCGGAGACCGGCTCGCTTTGCATTTCCTCAAACAGCGCGGCGAGGCTGTCGGCCAGATCATAAGCGGCATGGGTGGCCGCAAAGTCTTTGTCGGTTTCAATCAATTGCCGCACCAGCCGCGCCAGATCGAGCCGCCGTTCTAGCCCGTCTATGGGCATCGGAAGGTCATGCAAAGGGTCGCGGGCCAGATCGGTGATCAGCTTGATCTGAGGCAAAAGCCGCGCGCCCTGCGCCTCGAATAACTGCCGGATGCGGCGTTGCATGCGCGACGTGTTGACGTAGATGACCACGCGGGCCAGCGCGTCGGGCGCGGTGCCCTGCAGGCGCTGCGTGACGCCGTCCACCAAGGCGCTGGCGAAATCGACGCCGATGGGCAGGCCAAAGACGCGAGGGCCGGGTGCGGGGTCAAACATCGCGCAACATCTCCTCTGCCAGAGGGATGCCAGTGGGGGTGCCGACATCGGCCCAACGTCCGGGGTAGGGCGTGCCGAACAGAGTGCCGCGTTTCAAAAGCAGGTCCCAGATCACGTTGAGGGAAAACGCGCCGTCCGGCGCACCGTCAAAGGCCGAGCGCCGGATCAGCTGCGCGCCGGTGTAGACCGCGCCGGTCTTGTCGCGGGTGATGCGGCCCTGTGCGTCGCAGCTGAAGTCGCCGCCGCCCGTGAAGCCGACGGTTTGAGCGACCGGAACCAGCAACACCAGTCCCTCCATCTCAGGCCGCCACGCGGCGCGGAGCAGGCCCAGCGGGTTTGGCCCGCGCCACATTGCGTCAGAGTTCAACGTCGCCACCGGGTCGCCCGCCATTTTGGGCAGAGCCGCTTTCAGCCCACCCCCGGTTTCCAGAATCTCCGGGGTCTCAACATGCAGCGTCACGTCGCGTCCCAAATGGGCCTGCACCTGCGCCGCCCGGTAATGCGCGTTGACATGCGGGGTCAATCCGTCCTCGCGGGCCAGCGCCAGCGCGTGGTCGATCAACGGCCTGCCCGCGACGGGCACCAAGGGTTTGGGCAGTGTGTCGGTCAGGGGTGCCATGCGGGTGCCGAAGCCCGCGCCGAAAATTAGGATGTCGTTCAGCGTCTCAGACATGGGCGGCCTTGATCTGGGCAATGATCGCGGGCGTGGGCGGCGGCATATGCGCGTCGACCCATGCCTTGAGATCAGCAAGCGCGGGATGGGCCAGATCGCTTTGCAGATTGGCCCAGACGCGGGGCATCAGGTCGGGATATTGCGGCTTGCTGTCCCGGATACACAGCCGCGCAAACACGCCGATGATCCGCAGATTGCGCTGCGCGCTGCACAGGGCGTAGCTGGCGCGGAACGCGTCTTCCGCGACGCCGCTGCGGGTGATGTAGCGGGTCAGGGCGGCTTCTTGAATGGCGGGGGAGACATCGCGCCGCGCGTCTTTCAACAGTGAGGCCACGTCATAGGCCGCAGGCCCGCGCATGGCGTCCTGAAAATCCAGCAAGCCCACGCGGGCGACGCCGTCGCGCTCCGGCAGCCAGAGCAGATTTTCGGCGTGGTAGTCGCGCTGGACCAGCACGAAAGGCGCGGTCAGCTGCTGTTGAAGCAGGCCGCCGATCAGGTCGTGAAACGCCTGACGCTGCGCATCGCTGACGGGGGTGGTGTGGGCCAGATACCAGCCCGTGGCCAGCATCGCGGTTTGTGCCATTTCCTTTGCGCCGTATTCTGTCAGGCCATCGGGCATCGGGTGGTTCTGGGCCACCAGCAGCGCGTCGATGGCGGCCTCGTATAGCTCCGTCTCGAGGCTCACATCATCGGCCAACACGCGGGCGAACAGGTCGTCCCCCAGATCCTCAAGGATCAGGAACCCAAGCGTCTCGTCCCGCGCCAGCAGTTTCGGCGCGCTCAGCCCGGCGGCGCGCAGATGGGTG
>CAYXIZ010000100.1:0-8550 GCA_964465485.1 uncultured Rhodobacterales bacterium
GTCGCCTCGCCATAGGCAAAGAGCAGCTTGGCCCCGTGTTTGATCACCCCGCCATATTCCTGACCGGTGCCCGGCAGAAAGCCCGGCACGTCAACCAGCGTGAGGATCGGGATCTCGAACGCGTCGCAGAAGCGCACGAAGCGGGCGGCCTTGCGGGAGCTGTCAATGTCCAGACAGCCCGCCAGCACGGTGGGTTGGTTGGCGACGACACCGACGGATTGGCCCTCGAGCCGGATGAAGCCGGTGAGGATGTTCTTGGCAAAATCCTCCTGAATTTCAAAAAAGTCCCCCTCGTCGGCGAGCTTGTGGATCAGCTCTTTCATGTCATAGGGCGTGTTCGGATTGTCGGGGATCAGCGTATCAAGGGAGGCCTCTTGCCGCGCCACGTCGTCAAAGAAGGGCCGCACGGGTGGCTTTTCGCGGTTGTTGAGCGGCAGGAAGTCGACAAGGCGGCGGGTCTCGGCCAGCGCCTCGACATCGTTTTCAAACGCGCCATCGGCCACGGAGCTTTTTCTGGTGTGGGTGGAAGCGCCGCCCAGTTCTTCGGCGGTGACGACCTCGTTGGTGACGGTTTTGACAACATCAGGCCCGGTGACGAACATGTAGGAGGTGTCTTTGACCATGAAGATGAAGTCGGTCATGGCCGGCGAATAGACCGCGCCGCCCGCGCAAGGGCCCATGATCAGGCTGATCTGCGGCACCACGCCGGAGGCCATGATGTTGCGTTGGAACACCTCCGCGTAGCCTGCCAGCGAGGCCACGCCTTCCTGGATGCGCGCGCCGCCGCTATCGTTGATGCCGATGATGGGCGCGCCGTTTTGCACGGCCATGTCCTGAATTTTACAGATTTTCTGCGCATGGGTTTCCGACAGGGAGCCGCCGAAGACGGTGAAATCCTGAGAGAACACATAGACCATGCGGCCGTTGATCGTGCCCCAGCCGGTGATGACGCCGTCGCCGGGGGGGCGCTCGGCCTCCATGCCAAATTCCGTGCAGCGATGGGCGACAAACATGTCGAATTCCTCGAAAGAGCCCTCGTCCAGCAGCAGCTCGATGCGTTCGCGCGCGGTCAGCTTGCCTTTGGCGTGCTGCGCGTCGATGCGGCGCTGACCGCCGCCCAGCCGGGCCACGTCACGGCGCGTTGCGAGTTCTGCGAGAATATCTTTCATGGAGGCCTCCCCTCTGGAGTTCTGCTCTGGAATTGGCGCAATGTAGACAATTGCTGCGGCGCAACAAAGCGGAAAGCCGCAAATTTGCAAATTTATTGACGGGCGAGGCCATCAAATTGCAAATCTGCAAAGCCACCTCGCACAGGCTTTGCGCATCACCATTCATGGACAATTCGTCAAATGGGTCTAAACCGAGGGTATGGCAGAGCGCATCCGCACCCGATTTCTTGACCGCACCACCCCGCCGCACATCCTGACATTGGTGCTGATGGCGGGCATGTCGGCGATGAATATGAGCATTTTCCTGCCCTCGCTGCCGGCCATGACGCAAGAATTCGGCACGGATTACGCGGTGATGCAGCTGTCTGTGTCGGTCTATCTGGGCTGCACCGCGTTGTTGCAGGTGATCATTGGCCCGATTTCGGACCGGTTCGGGCGGCGGTCGGTGACGATCCTGTCGCTGGTGATCTTCGTGCTGGCCACGGCGGGCTGCTACATGTCGACCAGCGTGGAGATGTTTCTGGCGTTTCGCATGTTGCAGGCCACAATCGCGGTGGGCATGGTGCTGAGCCGGGCCATTGTGCGCGACATGTATGGCCAGGAGGAATCGGCCTCGATGATCGGCTATGTGACCATGGGCATGTCGATTGTGCCGATGATCGCGCCCTCGATTGGCGGCGCGCTGGATACGGCCTTTGGCTGGCGCGCGACCTTCGTGTTTCTGATGATCTTCGGCAGCGCCATGGCCTTGCTGTGCTGGGCAGATCAGGGAGAGACCGCGAAGACCACGGGCGTCACCTTCCGCCAGCAGGTCAAGGACTACCCGGAGCTGTTCAAGTCGCCGCGCTTCTGGGGCTATGTGTTCTCGGCGGCGTTTTCGTCGGGGACGTTTTTCGCGTTTCTGGGCGGCGCGCCTTACGTGGCGACGGAGGTGTTCAACCAGCCCGTGGCGATGACCGGCTTCTTTCTGGGCGTGCCCGCGATTGGGTATGCGTTGGGCAATTTCCTGTCGGGGCGGTATTCGGTGCGCTACGGCATCAACCGGATGATCGTGGCGGGCAGCATCGTGCAATTTGTGGGGTTGGGGCTGTCGCTCGTGGTCTCCTATCTGGGCTTTGGCAGCGCGTGGATGTTCTTTGCATTTGTGACCTTTGTGGGCCTGGGCAACGGGCTGGTCCTGCCCAACGCGAATGCGGGGCTTTTGTCGGTGCGGCCGCATCTGGCGGGCACGGCAAGTGGTGTCGGCAGCGCGATCATGATCGGCGGCGGCGCGTTGCTGGCGGCCTTTGCGGGGGCCGTGCTGGAAGGCGGCAATGGCAGCTTCCCGCTGCAATGGATCATGTTCCTGAGCGCGATCATGGGCGGGCTGGCTATTTTCTACGTGATCCGCCGCAGCCGGAAATTGTCGCTGGGCTAGATCCCGCGGAGCCCCGTTGCCAGAGCAGTTTGCAAACTGTAGAAACGGATTTAGCAAAGTTGCAAAGGTATGGCGCGGATGGCGGCGCAGAAACTCTATGTGGGCGTGAAACTGCGCGAGCTGCGCACCCGGCTGGGCCTGACCCAAAAGGCCTTTGCCGCGCGGCTGGGCGTGTCCCTGCCCTATCTCAACCAGATGGAGAACAACAACCGGCCGGTGTCCACGGGCGTGGTCTTGTCGATGGCGCAGGAGTTCGATTTCGACATTACCGAGTTGCGCCCCGGCGAGGCCGAACGGATGGTCACCGATATGCGTGAGGCGCTGAGTGATCCGGTGTTTGACGACCAGATGCCGCCGCTGTCGGATTTGCAGCTGGCGGCGTCGAATGCGCCGGGGCTGGCGCATGCGTTTTTGAGCCTGCACCGGGCCTATCGCTATACGCATGAGAGGCTGGCCTCGCTGGACGAGGCTTTGGGGCGTGAAGACGCCGCCTTGCAGCCCAGCCCGTGGGAGGAGGTGCGCGACTTCTTTCATTATTGCGACAATTATATTGATGCGGTGGACCGCGCGGCGGAGCGGGTCTCGGGCCAGATGCAGGGCGATGTTTTGCGCGCGGATGGTCTGAGCTTTGAGGTGCACTCCGTTGACGACGAGGCGCTTCGTCAGTTTGACGCGGAGGCTGGCGTGTTGCGCCTGTCGGCCCGCGCCAGCGCGCCCACGCAGAGGTTTCAAGTGCTGCACCAGCTTGCCCTTGTGGCACATAACGACCTGCTGGACGCAACGCTGGATTTGGCGCGGTTTCAGTCGGATGCGGCGCGGCAAATCGCCAAAATCGGGCTGGCCAATTACTTCGCGGGGGCGGCGCTTTTGCCCTATACGCGGTTTCTGGAGGCCGCACGGGAGACGCGGCATGATCTGGAGCGGTTGGCGGATATGTTCGGGGCCTCCATCGAGCAAGTGGCGCATCGGTTGTCGACGATGCAACGCCCCGGTGCCAAGGGCGTGCCGTTCTTCTTTGTGCGGGTGGATCAGGCGGGCACGATCACCAAAAGACATTCGGCCACACGGCTTCAATTTGCACGGTTTGGCGGGGCTTGTCCGTTGTGGAACGTGCACCGCGCTTTTGAGACGCCGGGGCGGTTCCTGCGGCAATTGGCCGAAACACCGGACGGGGTGCGCTATATCTCATTGGCGCGGGACGTATCGAAACCGGGGGGCAGCTTTGCCGCGCCCACTCGCCGCTTTGCCATCGGGCTGGGCTGCGAGATCAGCCATGCGGAGGCGATTGTCTATGCGGATGACCTGCTGCCCGCCAAGCCACAAGCCTTTGAACCAATTGGTATTTCCTGCCGTATTTGCGAGCGGGTGAACTGTCATCAACGCTCCGTGCCGCCGTTGGAGAGCAAGCTGACGGTGGATCACACGCAGCGCGGCACCCTGCCCTATAAGGTTGGGTCGTGAGGCGCGTGGTGATTTGGTTTTTGGCCCTTCTCGCTGTTCTGGGCCTCGCGGTGGCGGGGGTGTTCGCGCTGGAGCGGATGCTGGTTTACCCGTTTGACCCGACAGAAGTGGCTCCGGAGGAGCTGGGCCTGCCCACGGCGAACGTGATCCGCTACACCAAAGGCGGGCGCGATCTGGTGATCTGGACCTCGCGCGCGGCGGGTGGCAAGCCCACGCTGTTTTATCTGCATGGCAATGCGGGCAATCTGGCGAACCGAGCGCCACATTTCGGGGCCTTTGCGGAGATGGGATTCGGGATTGTGGCCCCCGCCTATCGCGGCTCGTCGGGCAGCAAAGGCTGGCCGCATCAGCGCGCGATCCTTGGCGATATGGAGGCGATTTACCGCGATCTGCTGAGCGGCGCATTGACCGGGGAGCCTGTGCGCCCGGTGCTTTATGGCGAGAGCCTGGGCACGGCGGTGGCCACGCATCTGAACGCCCGGCTGGCTCCGGCGGATCGGCCTGCGGCGATTGTGCTTGAGGCGCCCTTGGCCTCCATCGGGGAGGTTGCGGGACATGTGCAGCCGAGGTTGCAGTTTCTGACCGGGATTATGCCCAGCCCGTGGCGCAGCATTGATCAAGCGGGCGCGTTGACCGGACCTTTGCTGATCCTGCATGGCAGCGACGACCCGTTGATCCCGATTGCGCAGGGACGGGCTCTGTTTGAGGCCGCGCCGAGCGACGAAAAGCTGTTTCACGAGGCTCCTGGCGCGGGCCATAGTGACGTGATCCAAGGGGACGCGCTTGACGTGCTGCTGGCCTTCCTGAACCGCTTTTAGCGCTGTTCGGTGCGCCAGTCGGGATGGACCCATGGCTGCGCGTTGTCCTTGGGCAGCGGCGGCTTGCCCAAGATGTGATCGGCGGCCTTCTCGCCCACCATGATCGAGGGCGCGTTGAGGTTGCCATTGGTGATGCGCGGGAAAATAGAGCTGTCGGCGAGGCGCAGGTTTTGCGTGCCGATGACGCGGGTCTCGGGGTCGACCACGGCCATGGGATCATCTGCGCGGCCCATGCGGGCGGTGCCGCAGGGGTGGTAGGCGCTTTCGGCATGCTCGGCGATGAAAGCGTCAAGCTGGGCGTCGGTTTGGACCGCGTCGCCGGGCTGGATTTCGTGCTTGGCGTAGGGGGCGAAGGCCTCTTGGCCGAAGATTTCGCGGGTCAGGCGAATGCAGGTGCGGAAGTCCTGCCAATCGTCGGGGTGAGACATGTAGTTGAATGCGATTTTCGGCGCGTCATCGGGGTTGCTTGAGGCCAGCGTGACCTGTCCCCGCGACTTGGACCGCATGGGGCCGACATGAGCCTGAAAGCCGTGGCCTTCGGCAGCGGCCTGCCCGTCATAGCGCACGGCGATGGGCAGGAAGTGGAACTGGATGTCGGGGTAGCTGACGCCCGGCTTGGAGCGGATGAAGCCGCCGCTTTCGAACTGGTTTGACGCGCCGAGGCCCAGCTTGGACAGCAGCCATTGCGTGCCGACCCAGCCTTTCATGGGGATGTTCCAGTATTTATAGAGGCTGACCGGCTTGGAGGCGGCCATCTGGATGTAGAGCTCAAGGTGGTCTTGCAGGTTCTGGCCGACGGCGGGGCGGTCTAGGGTGACCTCGATGCCGTGCTCACGCAGGTGATGTGCAGGCCCGATGCCTGACAGCATCAGCAGCTTGGGGGAGTTGATGGAGGAGGCCGCGATGATGACCTCGCGGGCGGCGTGGATGGTCTCGATTGCGCCTTTTCGCGCGACCTCGACCCCGGTGGCGCGGGTGCCGTCCATGGTGATCTTGCGCGCAAACGCGTTGACCAGCGTGCAATTGTCACGCTTCAAAGCGGGGCGCAGATAGGCGTTGGCAGCGGACCAGCGGCGGCCATGCTTGATGGTGGCATCAAACGGGCCGACACCTTCCTGTTGCTGGCCGTTATAATCGGGCGTCATCCGGTAGCCCGCCTGCACACCTGCGTCGATGAAAGCCTGCGTCAGCGGGTTGTGGCCGGGGCCGCGCGAGACATGCAGCGGGCCATCAGTGCCGCGCCAATCGGGGTCGCCGCCGCGCCCGCCGCTGTCCCAGCTTTCCATCCGTTTGTAATAGGGCAGCACGTCCGAGTAGGACCAGCCATCCGCGCCCTGCTCCGCCCAATGGTCAAAATCGCCCGCATGGCCGCGCACATAGACCATCCCATTGATCGAGCTGGACCCGCCAATGACCTTGCCGCGCGGGGTGGCGAGGCGGCGGTTGTTCAGATGCGGCTCGGGCTCCGTGCTGTAGCCCCAATCGTAGCGCGACATGTTCATCGGGTAGCTGAGCGCGCCGGGCATCTGGATGAAGGGGCCGATATCCGTGCCGCCATGCTCGATTACGATGACCGAACGCCCGGCCTCAGACAGGCGGTAGGCCATGGCGCAGCCCGCAGAGCCCGCGCCGATGATGACGTAATCGGCCCGCATTTAGAAGGGCGCTTCAACCGGGGTCATGGCGACATAGACGGATTTGACCTGTGAGTAGTGGTTGATCGCCTCTTTCGAATTTTCGCGCCCCACGCCTGAGGCTTTGGAGCCGCCGAAGGGGGCCTCCACGGGGGCGAGGTTGTAGGTGTTGATATAGCAGGTGCCCGCCTCGAACGCGGCGGAGACGCGGTGCGCGCGGGTTAGGTCAGAGGTGAAGACGCCCGCGGAAAGGCCGAACTCCGTGTCATTGGCGCGCGCGATGGCTTCTTCTTCGGTCTCGAAGTCGAGGACGGAGAGGACGGGCCCGAAGATTTCCTCCCGCGCGATGGTCATGTCGTCAGTGACGTCGGAAAAGATCGTGGGCTCGATGAAGAAGCCCTCCCGGTCGGCCATTTTGCCCCCCGTGATCAGCTTTGCGCCCTCCTTGAGCCCTTGGTCGATATAGCCCAGCACGATGTTCATCTGGTTGGCAGAGACCATGGGGCCGAAATTCGTGGCCTCATCCATCGGGTCGCCGAGGGTGGCGCTTTCGGTGCGTTCCTTCAGGCGCTTCAGAAATTCCTTCTTGATGCCTTTTTGCACGAAGACCCGCGTGCCGTTCGAACAGACCTGACCCGAGGAATAGAAATTGCCGAGGATCGCGCCGGAGACGGCGTCCTCCAGATTGGCGTCGTCGAAAATGAGGATCGGGGATTTGCCGCCGAGCTCCATCGTGACATGTTTCATGCCTTGCGCTGCGGCAGCATAGACCTTGCGGCCCGTGGGCACGGAGCCGGTGAGCGACACCTTGGCCACGCGCGGGTCGCTGACCAAAGCCGCGCCGACCTCACCATAGCCTTGCACGACATTGTAGACGCCTGCGGGCAGCCCCGCCTCATGCAGGATTTCGGCGACTTTCAGGGCGCAAAGCGGCGTGGTCTCCGACGGCTTGAAGATCATCGCATTGCCGCAGGCCAGCGCGGGCGCGCCTTTCCAGCAGGCGATTTGGGTGGGGTAATTCCACGCGCCGATGCCGACGCAGACGCCCAAAGGCTCGCGGATCGTATAGACCCAGTCTTGGCCCAGCGGGATATGCTCGCCGGTCAGGCTGCCTGCGAGACCGCCGAAATATTCCAGCGCCTCCCTGCCCGATGTGGCATCGACATAGAGCGTTTCCGAGAGCGGCTTGCCGGTGTCGAGCGTTTCCAGTTCGGACAGCTCGCGGTTGCGATCCTCAATGATCAACGCGGCGCGGCGCAGGATGCGGCCCCGCTCCGTGCCGGTCATGGCGGCCCAGATTTTCTGGCCGCGTTCGGCGGAGGCCAACGCCTGTTCGATGATCGCAGGCGTGGCCGCGTGCAGCGTGGCGATGGGCTTGGCCGTAGCCGGGTAGATGCAGGTGATCTCCGCGCCATTTGTGTCCTCGACATAGGCACCGTCGATGAAATGGCTGGCGGTGGGTTGCGCGTGCATGGGGGCGTCTCCGGCGTTGATTTGCCCCCGAATTAGCAAAATGTGGCCAGCGCAGCAAGAAAACTTGTATGAGCATTCAAGTTTTGCGATTGCCGCGTGGACATGCCATGCTGGCCCTATGTCGCGCATCCGAGATATCCGCAATGAAGAGCTCACCGCCGCCGCCATCCGCGCCGTGCACCGCCATGGCTACGCGCAGGTGACGATGAATGACATCGCACTGGAGGCCAAAGCCTCGGCGGCCTCGATCAACTATTACTTTGGCAGCAAGGAAAAGCTCATGGAGGCCACGATGCGCCGGCTTCTGGGGCTGCTGCGCAGTGCCACGGTGGACCGCCTGGCCGCCGCCGACACTCCGCGCGCCCGGCTTGCGGCACTGGTAGAGGCCAATTTCGACGACCGGCTGTTTGTGCCCGCGCAATGCTCGCTTTGGGTGCAGTTTTGGTCAAACGCGCCCTATTCTGCCCCGCTCGCACGGCTGCAACGCATCAACCGGGGCCGGGTGCAAAGCCACCTGCAGGCCGAGCTGCGGCAACTGGTGGCTGGGTCCGAGGTGAGCTCTGTCACGGCCACCTTGC
>CAYXIZ010000101.1:0-8538 GCA_964465485.1 uncultured Rhodobacterales bacterium
CGGCTGCATGTGATGGGGGCGGAGGATCCGCAGGTCTCGGCGGCATCCATTATCAAGATCGAAGCGCCGGACGAAGAAGAGCCGTTCATTCCGTTTGCCGCCCGCATGGGGGCCGCGTTTTTGCACGGGGCGGCGGTGACCATTCACAAGGCGCAAGGCTCGCAATGGGACACGGTGCAGGTGTTTGCGCCTGATCTTTATGCCGCCGCGCGCTCGGGGCGGTCGGAGGCGGGGCAGCCAGTGTGGAAACGGCTGGCTTATGTGGCGATCACGCGGGCGGAGAACCGGCTGCTTTGGGTCACGCGCAACCGTTTGAGCAGGCCAACGGGGGCGCTTGATACCAGCGATCTGAGCACCGTTGCGCCCGCGCCGTTGACCCTTGAGGCCGAGACGGAAGACTAGAAGCGGATGTAGCGGAAGACGGCGGAGGCCAGCCAGCCTGCGCTGATTGCGATGATCAGCGACAAGATGCCGTAGATTAGCGGTTTTTCATGGGCCAGATCGTAGATCCAGCGCTCCAGCCCGACTTTGCGCACGTCGATGAACGTGGCCAGTCTTGAGACGACCTGACCGTCGCGGGTCAGGAAAATGCGCATCGGGTAGACCCCTTCGACCAGATTGGCGGGCAGGTCGATGGTGGTGGAAAACAGCGCTTGGTCGAACAGCCGGATGGAGCCGTCGAGCTGCTGGTAGAGGTTGTTCTTGCTGCGCAGCCGGATCAGCGCGTCGGTAAAGGCGCGGGTGCCTTCGGCGTCATGGTCGGTGTCGCCGACGGCATAGATGGCGCGCTCCATGGAGACCTGAAAGCGGATGTCTTCTTGTGTACTGAGCACCTCGTCGAGCGGGCCGGTGGAGGCCACGGCGTAGAAGCTGGGCGCGCGGGCGACCTTGACCGCGTCGGTGTTCACCCAGATGCCAAAGCGGCGCGATTTCTTGCGAACGGTCACGGCGTCGTTGGGGCCTTTGATGGCGATGATGACGTCGAGCGGCCCGAGGTCTGAATCCTCTGGCCCGCCTTTGATGGCGCCGTAGATCAGGATGTCGGAGCCGTCGAAATTGGCGGTGATCTCCACATTGCGTTGGGACAGGTCGGCCACGACTTTTTGCGCCTGCGCGACGCTTGGCAGGCACAGGGCCAGCAGAAGGATCAGGGCGCGGATCAATGCCCGCCCCCCGTGCCGATGGAATACAGCTCGGACGGCATGATCAGCAGATCGAGCGCCAGCTTGAAACAGACGGCCAGCACCATGATGGAGAGCAGGATCCGCAACTGCTCGGCCTGCAGGCGCGCGCCGATCCGGGTGCCGATCTGCGCGCCGACGACGCCGCCCACGAGCAGCAACACGGCCAGCGCCATGTCGACCGTGTAATTGGTGGTGGCGTGCATGAGAGTGGTGAAACCGGTCACGAAAATGATCTGGAACAGTGAGGTGCCGACCACAACCTTGGTGGGCATGCCCAGCAGGTAGATCATCGCGGGGACCATGATGAAGCCGCCTCCGACGCCCATGATGGCGGCGAGGATGCCGACGAAGACGCCGACAATCAGCGGCGGAATGACTGAGATATAAAGCCCCGAGGTACGAAACTTCATCTTCAAGGGCAGCGCGTGGACCAGCCCGTGCTTTTTGCGGGCGGGCGCTGTCTGCGCGCCTTTCGCGCGGCGGATCGCCTTGAGGCTTTCGAAGAACATCAGCCCGCCGATGATGCCAAGAAAGACGACGTAGCAGAGCTTGACCAGCAGATCGACCTGACCCATTTCGCGCAAAGCGGCAAAGAGCTGCACGCCAAGGGCCGCGCCCGCAAGCCCTCCCACCAGCAGCACCGTGCCCATCTTCAGATCGACGGTTTTGCGCCTGAGATGCGCCAGCACGCCCGAGAAGGAGGAGGCGACGATCTGGTTGGCTTCCGTGGCCACGGCGACGGCGGGGGGGATGCCGATGAAGAACAAGAGCGGCGTCATCAGGAAGCCGCCGCCCACGCCAAACATGCCCGACAGGATGCCCACAAGCCCGCCCAACCCCAAAAGGAGGAAGGCGTTGACCGAGACCTCGGCTATGGGCAGATAGATTTGCATGTGCCCCCCTTAGACCCGTCCAGCGGGCTTGGGCAATGCTCTTTTATAGATCCAGTTGCCAATTCGTGCCGCGTTGCAGCATGGGCGAGAAACTGGGACCGGTGTTAACGTTCTTTTACGTAGGGCTGCCCGCCTGCACGCGGGGGGATGGCCTTGCCGACGAACCCTGCCAGGATGATGACGGTCAGGATATAGGGCAGCGCCTGCATGAATTGGCTGGGCAGGGTGGAGGTGCCGCCAATGCCCGTTGTCGTGATGATCCACAAGGCGATGGCCAGCAGGATCGCGGCGACCCCGCCCAAGACGCTGAGATCCAGTTTTGACTTTCGGCCGGCAAAGAGCAGCGTGGCGGCGAGGACCACGAGCACCACGATCAGCACGGAGGCGGGCAGGTCGATATTGGGGTAGCGGTTGGAGATAGCCTCGAGCAGGCCGAACAGCAGCGTGGCACCGAGGGCCTGAACGGGTCTCCATTTTGCGAAGATCAGGGCGGCGAGTGCGATGAAGCCGCGGCCCGCGCTCATCTCCTTGACGAAGCCTGCGGCCAGCCCGGTGGCCAAATAAGCCCCGGCGATGCCGCAGAGGACGCCGCAAAGGATGACGGCGGTGTAGCGCAGCCGGACCACGGAAATGCCTGCCGTGTCAACGGCGGCCGGATTTTCGCCCACCGCGCGCAGGCGCAGGCCGAAGCGGGTGCGAAACAGCACGAACCAGCTGAGCGGCACGAAGAGCATGGCGACATAGACGAGGATGGTGTGGCCGGAGAGAAGCTCGACATAGATGGGGCCGAAGAGGGGGATGTCGCCCAGCGCGCCCGAGAAGGGCAGGGACACGCTTTCGAACCGGCCGCCCTCGGTGAGGGCGGGGGTGCGGCCTCCCAAGCGGAAGACGCTGAGGCCGATCAGGACCGTCAGGCCCGAGGCCAGAAAGTTGATCGCGACGCCAGAGATCAGCTGATTGCCCCGGAAGGTGATGGAGGCCAGCCCGTGCAGCAGGGACAGCAGCACGGAGGCGAAAATGCCCGCGAGCAGCCCGGCCCAGACGGCAAGCGGGCCCCAGCCGGGGGTGGCGAGATAGGCGACACTGGCCGAGGCAAAGGCGGCGGCCAGCATTTTGCCCTCAAGGCCGATATCAAAGATGCCCGCGCGTTCCGAGAAGAGCCCTGCGAGGCAGGCCAGCAGCAGCGGCGTGGCCAGACGCACGGTCGAGTCGAGGATTTGGATGATGGTCAGGAAATCCATTTTTTAAGCCTCCGCCTTGCGCCGCAGGGCAAAGAGCTTGCCGACAAACATGCGGATCATTTGGTCCAGCGCGCCTGTGAACAGGATCACCAGCGCCTGAATGACGATGACCAGCTCGCGGGGGATTTGGGTCCAGAGGCCGAGCTCTGCGCCGCCTTGGTAGAGCGCGCCAAAAAGCAGCGCGGCGAAGAGGATGCCGATCGGATGCGAGCGGCCCATGAGGGCCACCGCGATGCCGATAAAGCCTGCGCCCTCGACGGAGTTGAGGACCAGCCGCTCCGCCTCCCCCATGACGTTGTTGATGGCCATAAGACCCGCGAGGCCGCCTGACAGCATCATGGAGATCATGATGATTTTCACGGGCGAGATGCCGCCATAGACGGCGGCGGGCTCGGATTTTCCGAGCGAGCGGATCTCGAAGCCCAGCCTGGTGCGCCAGATCAAAAGGTAGACCAAGACGCAGGCGATGAGTGCGATGAACAGCGTGACATTGGCAGGTGTGCGGGCGGCGAAGGGGATGCCTATGGCATTCAGCCAGTCGCTCAGGGCGGGCAGGTGGGTGGCTTCGGGGAATTTGGCGGTGGCCGGGTCCATCGCGCCTGCGGGGCGCAGCAGATTGACCAGCACGTAGTTCAGAAGCGCGGCTGCGATGAAGTTGAACATGATCGTGGTGATCACGATATGGCTGCCGCGCCGGGCTTGCAGCCAGGCAGGCAAAGTGGCCCAGAGCGCGCCGAACGCGGCCCCGGCGGCGGTGGCACCCAGCAGGGCCAGCGTCCAATGCGGCCAGGGAATGAACAGGCAAACGAGCGCCACGCCAAGCCCGCCCAGGGCGGCTTGCCCCTCGCCGCCAATGTTGAACATCGCGGCGTGGAAGGCCACGGCCACGGCGAGCCCGGTGAAGATGAAATTGGTCGCGTAATAGAGCGTGAAGCCCCAAGCGTAGGTGGAGCCGACGGAGCCCTCGACCATCAGCTTGACGGCCTCTTTGGGGTCATGGCCGGTGGCGACAATCATCAGGCCGGAGACGATAAAGGCGAGGACCAGCCCCACCACTGGCACCAGCACGAGGTCGGCCCATTTGGGCATCGGTTCCATCTAGCTGACCCCTTCCATAGGCGTGTTGAGCATGCCTGCCATCATCATGCCCAGCTCCTTTTCGTCGGTCTCGGAGGGCAGGCGCTCGCCCATGATCTGGCCGTCGAAAATCACCGCGATGCGGTCCGACAGCGACAGAATTTCCTCCAGCTCGACGGAGACCAGCAAGATCGCTTTTCCTGCGTCGCGCAAGGCCACCAGACGCTGGTGGATGAACTCAATCGCACCAATATCCACGCCGCGTGTGGGCTGGCCGACCAGCAGCAGGTCCGGGTTGCGCTCGATCTCGCGTGCCAGCACGATCTTTTGCTGGTTGCCGCCGGAGAAGCTTTTGGCGGCCAGCATCGGGTTGTCGGGGCGCACGTCGAAGCGTTCGAATTTTTGGGCGGCGTCGCCTTTGATGGCGGCGTGATCCATCAGCAGGCCTGAGTTATATTCATCCTCGTGGTGGTAGCCGAAGGCCACGTTTTCCCAAGCGGTGAAGTCCATGATCAGGCCTTCGCGCTGGCGGTCTTCGGGCACATGCGCAATGCCGCGCGCGCGTCGGGATCTGGCGTCGGAATGCGCGCCGGTCAGGTCGATCTCGTGGCCATTTACCTTGACTGAGCCAGTGCCGGTGGTGACCCCGCCCAACACTTCCAAAAGCTCCGACTGGCCGTTGCCGGAGACCCCCGCAATGCCCAGAATTTCCCCGGCACGGACATCAAGCGAGATGCCTTTGAGGCGTTTTACGCCTTTGTCGTCAATGACTTCGAGGTTGTCTACCTCAAGCACCAGCTCTTTCGGTGTGGCAGGCGTTTTGTCGACGCGCAGCAGCACTTTGCGGCCGACCATCAGCTCCGCCAGCTCCTGCGGGGAGGTCTCAGAGGTTTTGACCGTCGCGGTCATCTCGCCGCGCCGCATCACGGAGACGGTGTCGGTGACCTCCATGATTTCGCGCAGTTTATGGGTGATCAGGATGATGGTTTTGCCCTGTGCCTTGAGCCCTTCGAGGATGCGGAACAGGTGATCGGCCTCGGCGGGGGTGAGCACGCCGGTGGGCTCGTCGAGGATCAGGATGTTGGCCTGACGGTAGAGCGCTTTGAGGATTTCGACGCGTTGCTGCATGCCAACGCCGATGTTTTCGATCTTGGCGTCGGGGTCCACGTTCAGCTCATAATCCGCGGCCAGCTGGGTCAGCTCTTTGCGCGCTTTGGCCAGCGAGGGGCCGAGGCGCGCGCCATCTTCGGCACCCAGCACGACATTTTCCAGAACGGAGAAATTCTCCACCAGTTTGAAATGCTGAAACACCATGCCGATGCCCGCGGCGATGGCGGCCTGGCTGTCGGGAATGTCGGTTTGAGTGCCGTTGATGAAGACCTCGCCTTTGTCGGCTTTGTAAAAGCCGTAGAGGATCGACATCAGCGTGGATTTGCCCGCACCGTTCTCGCCGATGATGCCGTGGATCGTGCCGGGCATGACCCGGATGGAGATGTCTTTGTTGGCCTGCACTGGCCCGAACGCCTTGGAGATGCCTTTCAGCTCAATCGCCGGAGCTACGCCGCTCATTCGGGGGCTCCTGTTCCGACAAAGCCTGTCATGCGGGTGATTTTGCCGCCGTCGGTTTCTGCGAAATATTGGCCGTGCTGGACCATCTCGGTGCCGTCTGGGCCGATGCCGCCGAAGGCGATGGTGGCGCGGGTCAGCCCGGCGCTTTCGTCGGATTTGACCAGTTTCGCGGTCCAGCCCGGCGCGTTGGCGCTGAACATGTTCACATAGGTGGCGATGGCTGTGGGGCCGGTCAGGACGCCGTCGCTGCGCGGATCGGCATAGGTGCCAGCCTCCGCATAGACAGAGGCAATCGCATCGGCACGTGCCGTGTCATCCGCCATGCCCCAAGCGTCGAAAAATATCTCAATAGGATTGGTCACACGCGGCCCCCCGACACAGCGAAAAAGGACCACGCCCGTCTGATGGGCGTGGTCCCGATCTTTGGCTCAGTCCTTAGAAGGACAGGGCTGGGCAGCTTTCGTCGGACATGTAGTCATGCACGGTGATCTCGCCCGCGATGATCTTATCCGCAACGGCGTCGACAGTGGCCTGCAACTCGTCCGAGACCAGATCGGCGTTGTTTTCATCCATCGCATAGCCCACGCCGTTCGACGCGAGGTTGAGGACGGAGAAGCCGCCGGGCTGCTCGGTGCCGCGGGTGAAGGCGTCATAGACGGCGACGTCAACGCGCTTCATCATCGAGGTCAGGACCTTGCCCGGATGCATCCCGTTCTGGTTGCTGTCCACGCCGATCGACAACGCACCTGCGTCAGCCGCGGCTTGCAGAACGCCTACGCCGGTGCCGCCAGCGGCTGCATAGACCACGTCAGCGCCCTGGCTGATCTGCGCTTTGGTCAGCTCGCCGCCTTTCACGGGGTCATTCCAAGCGGCAGGCGTGGTGCCTGTCATGTTGGCGATGACCGTGGTGTCCGGGTTGGCCGCTTTCGCGCCTTGAGCGTAGCCGCAGGCGAAGCGGCGGATCAGCGGGATGTCCATGCCGCCGATGAAGCCCACAGTGTTGGTCTTGGAGGTTTGCGCGGCCATGTAGCCCACGAGATAGGAGCCTTCATGCTCGGTGAACACCACGGAGGTCACATTGGGCTGGTCCACGACCATGTCGATGATCACGAAGTCGGTCTCAGGGTAATCCGGAGCCACCTCGCCCAGCACGGAGCCGAAGGCGAAGCCGGTCATGACAACCGGGTTGGAGCCGGCCTCGGCCAGACGGCGCAGGGCCTGCTCGCGCTGAGCCTCGGACTGCATCTCGATTTCCTTGAAGGAACCGCCGGTTTCATCCGCCCATTTCTTGGCACCATTATAGGCGGCTTCGTTGAAGGATTTGTCGAATTTACCGCCAAGGTCGAAGATGATCGCTGGCTCGGCAAGGGCCATTCCGGCGCTCAGCGCCAAGGTTGCGGCCGCGCCCAAGAAGGATTTCATGAGGGTCATATGTGGTCTCCCAGATGTTTTGTTTGCCCGCTCGCCGTGTTTGGGCGCAGCAGGTCCGGGGCCGTCCCCCCGGTGTATGGTTGAGCAGAGGTTTCTCTCAGATCATGCCGTATTAAGGGGCATTGACGGCAGGAGGGCAACCGATTCCTTGCCGCGAAACGCTCCGTTACGGAGCTGTTTTTGCGCTGCGGATGAGTGACGTTTGGTTAGGATGCCCAACGCCTGTTTTTGCGTCACAGTGCAAAATCACAGTGTAAAATCACAGGGCAAGATCGCGGCGCATGATATAGGCGTCCCGCGCGCGGCCATCGGTGCCCTTCATATAGGCTCTGCGCTCGGCCACCTCCACGAACCCGTGTTTGCCATAGAGCGCAAGGGCGGCGGCATTGTCGGTGGCGACCTCCAGAAACGCGCTTTCGGCACCCATCAGGGCGATCTGGTGCAGGAAGGCCTCGATCAGCAGGTCCCCGGTGCCCTGTCTGCGCGCCTCGGGCGGGACGGCGAGGGTCAGCAGCTCGGCCTCACCGCCTGCGGCGCGGCCCACCAGAAAGCCGCCCCGTTGGGTCAGCAGGAAGCTGTGCGGCAGGTTCAGGACGCTGGTAAATTCAGAGGCGCTCCAAGGGCGCGGGGCGGTGAAGCAGGCGGCATGCAGCGCGGCCAGTTGCTCAGGGGTCACGGCAAGATGACGGGCGCGGGGTCGCGCGGCGGGGCCGCATCGGCGGGCCTGAGGTAATAGGGCGTGGGGCGCGCGTCGGGGATGTGTTTCAGCGCTGCCACGTGGCGCGCAATGGCGGCAGCGGGCGCGAAGGCGGCGGGCTGGGCGTGCAGGCCCAGATGGGCGGCCACTTCGTGGGAACGGTGGCCAATGCAGGTGCAGCCGTCGGCGCTTGGGGGCGGGATATGCTCAAGGACCATCTGTTGCGGCTCAGAGCGCCAGCCCTCGTGGATTTCGCTGACATAGAGCTCGTGACGCGTGGCTTGCAGGGTGGCGAGGATTGGCAAGGGGGCTTTCACCGCGAGTGCCTCGAACAGGGTGACGCCGGTCGCGGGGATGCCCAGCGACAGGCTCAGCCCGCGCGCGGCGGAAACCGCGATGCGGATGCCCGTAAAATTGCCCGGCCCGGTGCCCACCGCGATCTGGGT